>NZ_JBWKWB010000032.1:0-52780 GCF_059421985.1 Pseudomonas sp. GW821-FHT02A11 | reverse complement strand
CTGGCTAGAGTCAGATTCGAATTTCCTGTCCTGCCCGCCCCATCAAGTCTAAACATACAAGCGAATTCATTCGCGAGCCGGCGGTATGGGCGAAAGAAATGCGTCGGATGTACTGACGTCTCGCGAATGAATTCGCTTCCACAGTTTTTGCGCACGGCCTGAAACAGGCGCTCGCATTACAGCGGGGTCAAACACTCCGGCGCATTGAGTTTCGGATCATTGACCATGTTCGCCAACGGCCGCTCGCGCAACTGCATTTGTGGTGCGGCGAGCAGCGCTTGCAGGGTGATCATGGGCATTTCGGGATCAAGCCACGCAGCTTGCCCTTCAGCATCGAGAATCAGCGGCCTGCGCTGATTCATTGCCGCCTGTGTCACCACCGCCACGCTCAGCCAGTCATGGCCGTCCACCGGATACGCCTCCCAGATCGCCGCAAAAAACAGCGCCGAGCCCTCCCCCGGTGTCAGCCAGAATGGCCGTTTGCGCACGGTTCCGCGCCATTCATAAAAGCCGTTGGCTGGCAGCAGGCAGCGCCGCTCGCGGAACGCCTGACGAAACATCGGCTGCTCGGCCAGGGTCTCTGCCCGCGCGTGAGCGGGGGTTTTTGACATGTCCGTCAGCCACGGCGGCGTCAGCCCCCAACGCGCCCGCGCGAGCGTCCGCCCGCCTTGCTCGTCCGGCGCTGCGCGCACCATCAGCACGGAGTCGGCCGGGGAAATGTTCCATTGCGCCTGCTGGTCCGCCGGAAACCCGGGCAAGGCCGCGAAAGCGGGCGTCCAACGAAACAGCGCATAACGTCCACACATGGGCTCAGGGCAACTCTTCTGTAAAGCGATTCAAATGACGCCGTGCCCGTTCAGCACAACAGCACGTCGGGGTAGCTGTCAGGCTCATCACCCGCCAGCGGAAAGGCGGCATTGTACTCAGTGATCAACTGTCGCGCCCGTTCCGCCTGCTCGTCCTCCACCGCGAGCCCCAACAAGCCGAACACCGGCAACTCGCCTATCCCGCCCAACAAATGACGCCCGGTGATGTGCGATTCGATGCCTTCACTGGCGAGCATCGACTGCAGCAACTCGCCCTCCATCATGTTTTCCGGCTCGTAGATTTTGCGCATCATTCGTTCTCGGCACGGACCTCAAGGTCCCATTGCTCACCGTCGGCTTCGAGATGAAACTCGATAGGCCGACAGCAAACGTGGCAATCCTCGATGAAGTTGTGATCGCCTTCAGACAGGTCCAGGACAGTCTCTCCCGGCTCGCCGCAATAAGGGCACTCATAAGGGGCCGCAGGTTGTATTTCGTGCATCACAGTCTCCGAGAGCAGTTTTGCGTATAATCGCCGACTTGTTTGCAGGTCGAGCTTTATTTCTCGACATCCGGGCGTCACGCCGGACTCGACCTACCTTTACCCTAGCCGTTTCCAACAAGAGAGCATGATGGGCGAATTCGATGCCATCCGACCGTACGACGACACCGAGGTAAAAGCCGTACTCAACCGCCTGCTGGGTGACAAGGCGTTCCTCGCGATCCTCACGCATTTCCGTTTTCCGCGTCTGGCCGGTTCACTCGGCTGGATCCTGCAGCCTGCCATCGCGCGCAAGCTGCGCCGCCAGTTCGCCGGTATCGAATCGGTGGCGGCGTTGCAGGACAAGGTCGAACATTACGTCGACCACACGATCGAGCGCGCCACCGATGGTGTGACCTACACCGGCGTCGAGCAGTTCAAGTCCGGCGTGGCCTACCTGTTTCTGGCCAACCACCGCGACATCGTGATGGACCCGGCCTTCGTCAACTACGCCGTGTACCACGCAGGCCTGCCAACGCCGCGCATTGCCATTGGCGACAACCTGCTGCAAAAACCTTTCGTCAGCGACCTGATGCGCCTGAACAAGAGCTTCATCGTTCATCGCTCGATCACCGGTCGTCGGGAAAAGATGGCGGCGTATCAGCTGCTGTCGGCGTACATCAATCATTCGATCCGCAATGACTGCGCCTCGATCTGGATCGCCCAGGCCGAAGGTCGTGCCAAAGACGGCGACGATCGCACCGAGTCGGCGATCCTCAAGATGTTCCACATGAGCCGCAAGGACGAGCCGTTCGGTGAAGTCATTCAGTCGCTGAACCTGACCCCGGTGTCGATCAGCTATGAATATGACCCCTGCGATCACGCCAAAGCCCGCGAGCTTTACATCCGCGCCACCACCGGCAGCTACACCAAGGCGCCGGGCGAAGATGATGTCAGCATCGCGCTGGGCATCACCGGGTATAAAGGTCGCGTGCACGTCAACTTTGCGCCGCCGATCACCGAGGTGTTCGAGGACACCAAGCAGCTGGCTGTCGAAATGGACAAGCAGATTCTCGGTGGCTATCGCTTGTTCCCGGTGCATTACCTGGCCTACGCGCAATGGGCCGACGCCGACCCGAGCCTGAACGTGCCGAGCGCTGCCCAGGTGTTTCCGGCGGACGAGCTTGAGCGCGCGCAAGAGGAATGGCAGCGTCGTCTGGACGGCTGCCCTGCTGAGCACCGGCCTTATCTGGTGCTGCAGTACGCGACGCCGGTACGCAATCAGTATCGGGTCAACGCGGGCTTGCCGCTGTAATCTGAAACACGCTTGCCCACAGTCATTTATGCCAAACCTGAGTCGGCAGCAGCCATCAGATCTTGGTACTCACCCACGACAACATCAGCGCAAACGCCAGACATCCGGCCCCGATCCGGTAGCTCTGGCGGATCATGCGCAAGGTCGGCACGTCCATCAAGTGCATCGGCTCGTCGATTGGCGCCTGTTCGGTGAGGTTGTTCAGATGCATGGTTTCGCGCTGTTCACGGCTGCGCGTGGTGTGCAGCAGCCATATGCCGGGGCCTGCGGCCAGCAACGCGAACAAATTGATGACCATCCCGGGGGAATGCTGGATGAGCGACATGGGGCCTCGATGGCGCCAAACCAGAGGGCGCCGCAGATTCGGTTGGATCTGCCGACTACGGTATCGCCAGCGACCTTAACGTCACCTGAACCGGTCCAGTGTGTCGCCCCTCGAACGCCCCGTGCACAATCCGCGGGAGCGAAGGCATGCATCCAACCATGAAAAAGCCCCGGCATCTCGCGATACCGGGGCTTTTTTCGTGACGCCCGTGCCGATTACTGGTTCAGGCTCTGACCAATCGTCTGATCCTGGAACAGGCGGGTCAATGCATCGCTGAGCACATCACCGATCAGCTTGGTGTTGGTCTCTTCGTTCGGCGCCATGCCGAAACGCTGATCCAGAGAGGCTGCATAGCGACCGCTGTAGCTGCGACCGTTGTTCTGCACGTCAGCGCGCAAGGTCGAGCTGATGTTGGCTTCGGTCACATACAAGCCTTCTTTTGGCGACTGGTACTTGAGGTCCGCCAGGGTGATGGTCAGCTGAGGACCGTTGCCACCTTGAACCGGGGTAAAGCCCAGCAGGCGCACGGCCGCTTCGGCCTGAGCCTGCAGTTGCGGCACAAGCTGCTGGCCGTTAACGGTGATGGAACTGGTTTCAGGGTACAGACCGCCACGGGTGCCGAGGGTCTGCGACTGACGGCCGTCGACCACGCGAACCACGACCTGCTGACCATGCCCGACAGGAGCCAGCTGGCTGTTGAGCTTGGGTTGCGGGTTAAGTGACTGCGGGCTATGGGCGCAACCCACCAGCGTCAGACTGCCGACGGCAAGCAAACCGAACAAAACGCGACGCAACATGCTCATCTCTCCATGGGCCAAGGCACAAATTGTGCCGCAGTATAACGACCTCCCGAGGCCGCTCACTAGCGTAAAGATCAGACAAAGTGCCACTTTGGCGGTTCCCCGCCTCCCCCGCTGTCCATACGCACCGCTTCGCCCCTAGACATCAACGAGCAACATCAGCGTCACGTCGATGTCATCGGCACACGACATACTTTTCACAACCAACCAACAAGGCGTCCTGATATGGACTTTCTCTTGTCGCTGCTCTCGCCCAAAAGCCGCTATCGCCACTACGCCCGCCTGGACCAGCACGGCATCTGCCTGTCGTTCAAGCACTGCGCGCGGCCGCCACAAGGCCACGGGTGGGTGGAAATCTGTGAACCCAAGTTCTGCTGGCTGCAACGTCCGTTGCCAACCTGCGCCCGTGTCACGCCGCGCGCACGTGCGATTACCGCCCGACAATTGCTCAGCATCTGACCGAGCGGCGAATAAAAGTCATTTTTACTGGATCAATTCTTCGCGTTTCATCGCTATAATCTCCCCCCGATTATAAGGACGTCTCCTGATCGGGCCTCGCAGCATCGCTGATCCACGAAATCAGCACCTCCGTATCGCCCACAGAGAGCCTTCCACCCAGACATGTGCAGCCAGCGTGCAGCCCTGCCGACGGGAAAGCTCGATCGAGTCGAACCTTTCCCGTCGACCAGTGCCCACACTGTGTATGAACCTGATCTGCAGGCTCTGCCATCGCGCAGGCCTTTTTTGAGGTTCGCGTCTCCAAAAGAGCGTGAAAAAAACGGGTTTTCACAACTTCACAAGAGTGTGGCGAGCAAATGAACAGTTACGCGTTTGTAAATGCACCATTAGCGTCTGACCCAGCCCCTTTGCACAGGACTGACTGCCCCGCAGTCTCCACAACCGGAGCCTGAAGCGTTCACGACTGATTGCTTGCATGACCGGACGTCTTGACGATAGTCGAATGGCTGTTCGGGCCGAAAAATGCGTTCATGCTCCTACAAAAGCATCAACCAGGCCCTACCAGTAGCGTCCGCTGAAGATGCAAAAAACTGCGAAGAATCGGACATGGAATTCCCGGCCGACCGGCATGAGGCACTGCGCGAAAACGCGCCGCCCGCCCTCGGCAACTGACCACGGGACCCATGCCGTCAATTTGGTGCTGCAGATTTTGGAGACGCGTTAATGGCGCATAACGAAGCAGTCGATGTAGTACTGGTCGGGGCCGGCATCATGAGTGCCACCCTCGCGGTACTGCTCAAGGAACTCGACCCGGCCCTCAAGATCGAGGTGGTCGAACTGATGGATTCAGGTGCCGCGGAGAGTTCCAACCCTTGGAACAATGCCGGTACAGGCCACGCAGGCCTGTGCGAGCTGAACTACACGCCGCAGGCGGCCGACGGCTCGATAGACACCAAAAAAGCAATTCAAATCAACACGCAATTCGAAGTGTCCAAGCAGTTCTGGGCCTATCTGGCGCGCAAAGGCACCTTCGGTTCTTCCCGCTCGTTCATCACGCCGGTTCCGCACCTGAGCTACGTGGAAGGCGAGAAAGGCGTGGACTTCCTGAAAAAACGCTACGAGGCGCTGCACAAGCATCACGCGTTTTCTTCCATGGAATACACCGAAGACAAGGCCAAGCTGGCCGAGTGGATGCCGCTGATGATGCCTGGCCGCCCTGCCGACCAGAAAATCGCGGCCACCCGGGTCATGCATGGCACCGACGTCAACTTCGGCAACCTGACCAACCAACTGCTCAAGCACCTGTCCAGCGCGCCCGATGCGCAGGTCAAGTACTGCAAGCGCGTCACCGGTCTTGCCCGCAAAGGCGACGGCTGGAGCGTGACCATCAAGGACGTCAACAGCGGTGGCACCCGTGAAATCGACGCCAAGTTCGTGTTCCTGGGCGCGGGCGGCGCGGCATTGCCGTTGCTGCAGATGTCCGGCATCGAAGAAGGCAAGGGTTTCGGCGGCTTCCCGGTGAGCGGCCAATGGCTGCGTTGCGACAACCCGGAAGTGGTCAAGCGCCACCAGGCCAAGGTTTACAGCCAGGCCGCAGTGGGTTCGCCACCGATGTCGGTGCCGCACCTGGACACCCGCGTCGTCGACGGCAAGACGTCCCTTCTGTTCGGCCCTTACGCCGGCTTCACCACCAAGTTCCTCAAGCACGGTTCGCTCATGGACCTGCCGCTTTCGATCCGCGCCGCCAACATCGCCCCGATGCTGGCCGTGGCCCGCGACAACATGGACCTGACCAAATACCTGATCAGCGAAGTGCGGCAGTCGATGGAACAGCGTCTGGATGCCCTGCGTCGCTTCTACCCGGAAGCAAAAGCCGAAGACTGGCGCCTGGAAGTGGCCGGTCAGCGGGTGCAGATCATCAAGAAAGACCCGAAGAAAGGCGGCGTTCTGCAATTCGGTACCGAACTGGTTTCGGCCAAGGACGGTACCCTGGCAGCGCTGCTGGGTGCGTCGCCAGGCGCCTCGGTAACGGTGTCGATCATGCTCGACCTGATCGAACGCTGCTTCCCCGACAAAGCCAGAACCGAATGGGCCGCCAAGCTCAACGAAATCTTCCCGGCTCGCGAAAAAGCCTTGGAGACCGACGCGCAGCTGTATCAACGCGTCAGTGCCCAGAGCGATGAGAGCCTGGACCTGGTTTCCAGCAGCCCGGCGGCAAGCTTCGCTTGATTCAGGGCTTGCCCTGAATCAGTGAGATCACTGAAGGCCCCGCCCACGCAGCGGGGCTTTCAGTTTTGGCGTCATGCGCCCTGCACGACACTCATATCACTTCATCGAGAACCTGACGCTGTAGCTTCTCAGCGACTCGGTACCTGCGGTGACCATCGCATTGCACTGCGCAACCGCCGTACCAACGGAATTTCCGGTGGCACTCTTGACGATGTTCGGCTTTATACCGAACCAGCTGAATTTCATTTCGTGGTCCATTATGAATTCGCAGACTTTCCCGTCGTCGCTGGCATAGCGAAAAGTCGCGGAATCATTGCGAGGGTTGTTCAACGTCACATTGAATCGACGCCCGACATCTTCAGCCCTCAACATGTACCCATCCCGTGTTGCCGAGTCCCGGATCCAGCTGGCGTGGGTCATGCTCAGGTTCTGATGCCCGTCGTTCCAGACTTCGACGACGACTTCCATGGTCTTGGCATACGCCGCGTGAACCGCAGGCAGAGTGGTAATTGCAGCCAGCGCCAGACAGCCGCCGATGACACGTGTGATTGCATTCATTTTGAATTCCTTTTCGGTTAAAGCGCCGAGCTTGATGCTCCGCAGCCCATGTGTCTCATGACACGAGCCCAGTATGAAGCGCTAGCTTTTTCGGAAAAGGAGCAAAGACGGAATCAAACTGTAGGAACTGGCGTCGCAGGTTGTAGCGCGCTGATACACATCAGTGACACAGACCGCAGCCCGGCGCGTGCCCGGCCGCGATGACGACGGGCGCCAGAGCGGCGCCCCCCTGACGGATCTGGCGGATCAGCCCCGCGCTTTCTCGATCAATTCGATGTAATCAGCGGCGTTGCGCTGATCCTTGATCAGAGCGACGAAGTCATTGCCGTGCTCATCCTTACCATCGACGTCGTAGCCCGCTTCCTTGAAGAAGCCCAGAAAACGCTCGAAATCGTCGATACGCAGGCCACGGTACGCCTTGATCAGCTTGTGCAGCGACGGCGAAGTGGCGTCGGCTGGCTCGAAGTCCAAGAACAATTTGATCTGGGCGTCGCCGATTTCATCGCCAATCACCTGCTTCTTATCTTTACGCATTGCTGACTCCAACTGACTTGCGGGACATTTCACGGGCGGGCAGTTTACCCCCCGCCCGGTCGCGGGCTCAACGCGCGCGTACGCTGCCGGTGTGCAGGTCGGCCCAGACGTGTCCGTTGGCGTAGCTGAGGAACTGGCAGTAGACCTTTTCATTGCGCAGCAGATCGACCAGCACGCGATACTGGCTGGCCGGGTAATACAGTGTCAGGGTGCGGCTGGACGCGTCGTAGGCGGGTTTTTTCAGGCTTTTGCTTTCGCCGTCGAAGTGGATCAGCACCTCGGCAATGGTCGCGCCCTTGTTCATCGGCTTGCCCTTGAGGCGCAGGCTCAACGGCGATGTGACCGGAATGGGCTGCTGATTGGACTGACGCTGGCTGCCGACAACGATGGAATAATCGGTGATTTGCAGCAATTGCTGCTGCTCGGGCTCGCCCTCGCGCACCGACAATTCGTCGGGCGGCAGGTATTGGGCGTGCATGGGTTCGGCAAGGGCGGGGAGTGGCAGGGTCAACAGCAACATCAACGCAGCTTGACTACGAAACGATAACGTCATGGGTGCCTCCCGAAAAAAAGTGGGAGGCACTCTAGCATGCACACGGGGGCTATCGGCTGAACTGCGCGCGCATCCAGGCCTGATATTCGGCCACACCCGCTTCACCCTCACGGGGTGCCCAACTGGCCAGCTCGCCACCACTGATTGCCCGATAAGGCCCGGCCTTGCACTCGAACATCATCGTGTCGGGCGCCAACACCACAAGCCCGTGGAACACGCCAGGGGGCAGATCGACGCCGATGCACTCGCCCCCCGCTTCGAGGACGCGCGTTTCCAGCAACTCGCCTTCATCGCCAAACACCAACAGCCCCAACTTACCCTTGAGCACCAGCAGGGCCTCGGCCTTGTCGGCACTCAAATGACGGTGAGGCGCAATGTAGGTATCAGGCTGCAGCCCCACCATCATGCGATGGCAGGGCTCTTCCATCTCGTGGAAATTGTGATGAGCCCGCCCGCGCGGACTGTCAGCGGCTTTAACGGCGAGGCTTTCGAACAGGGATTGGTCCATGTAGCGCGGGCGATTCATGGTCACATGCCCTTGACGGCGTAGATGCCGGCAGCGTTGCGCCAGTAACCCTTGTAGTCCATGCCGTAACCGAAGATGTAGCGGTCGATGCACGGCAGGCCGACGAAATCGGCTTTCAGGTCAGGGCGCGCCTTGCGGTTGTGATCCTTGTCGATCAGCACGGCGGTGTGCACGGCGCTGGCACCGGCGTGTTTGCAGAAGTCGATGATCGCGCCCAGGGTGTGACCTTCGTCGAGGATGTCGTCGATGATCAGCACGTCGCGGTCGATAAAGGAGACCTCAGGCTTGGCCTTCCAGAACAGCTCGCCGCCGCTGGTTTCGTTGCGGTAGCGGGTGGCGTGCAGGTAGGACGCTTCCAGCGGGAAGTTCAGGTGTGTCAGTAGCTTGCCAGCGAAGATCAGACCGCCGTTCATCACGCAGAACACGACCGGGTTGCGGTCGGCCAGCACGCTGTTGATTTGCTCACCGACACGGGCGATGGACGCCTCCACTTCATCGTTGGTGTACAGGCAGTCAGCCTCGCGCATGACTTGACGGATATGCTCGAGATCAGCGGACATGGTGCTCTCCAAAGGGGGCTGGGCAAGGAAAAGCGGGCAAAGGTACGCATCCGTCATCGTCAGAGCAAGTGTTTCTGGACTAACGTAGAACAGGCGTCCCATTAATGTAAGAACAGTGAACCTAACCGGTAGGACAAGTTACAGCTGAATAGATTAATCTAAGCCGTTTTTTTTGCCCGCCCGCTGGAGCCTTCTCTTTATGTCCATTCGTGAGATCCGCCATCCGCTGATCCGTCACAAGCTCGGCCTTATGCGCCGTGCCGATATCAGCACCAAGAACTTTCGTGAACTGGCTCAGGAAGTCGGCGCGCTGCTGACCTACGAAGCGACCAAGGACCTGCCGCTGGAAACCTATGATATCCAAGGCTGGGCCGGGACCGTTCAGGTCGAGAAGATCGCAGGCAAGAAGATTACCGTGGTGCCGATCCTGCGCGCCGGCATCGGCATGCTCGAAGGCGTGCTCAGTCTGATTCCGGGCGCCAAGGTCAGTGCCGTGGGCGTTGCGCGCAACGAAGAAACCCTCGAAGCGCACACCTATCTGGAAAAGCTCGCACCGGAAATCGACCAGCGTCTGGCGCTGATCATCGACCCGATGCTGGCCACCGGCGGCTCGATGGTCGCCACCATAGACCTGCTGAAAAAAGCCGGTTGCCGCGACATCCGCGCCATGGTCCTGGTCGCCGCGCCGGAAGGCATCGCCATCGTCGAGAAGGCTCACCCGGACGTGCAGCTGTACACCGCCTCCATCGACCAGCGCCTGAACGAACACGGTTACATCATTCCGGGCCTGGGCGATGCCGGTGACAAGATTTTCGGTACCAAGCAAAAGGACGCCTGATGAAACAGGATGAGTTCAACGATCCACTGTGGCGCACCGTACTCTCGGGCGCTCAAATGCTGTTCGTGGCCTTCGGCGCCTTGGTGCTGATGCCATTGATCACCGGGCTCGATCCCAACGTCGCGCTGTTCACCGCAGGCCTGGGCACCTTGTGCTTTCAGCTGGTGACAGGCCGTCAGGTGCCGGTTTTTCTGGCGTCCAGCTTCGCATTCATCACCCCGATCATCCTCGCCAAGGGCCAGTTCGGCCTGGCAGCGACCATGGGCGGCGTGATGGCAGCAGGCTTCGTCTACACCTTCCTCGGCCTTGCGGTGAAAATCAAAGGCACTGGTTTCATCGACCGTCTGCTGCCTCCGGTGGTGATTGGCCCGGTGATCATTTCCATCGGCCTTGCGATGGCACCCATTGCCGCCAACATGGCCATGGGCCGGACCGGCGACGGCGCTGCTGAGCTGATTGCGTATCACACCGCCATCGTGATTTCGATGGCCGCGCTGCTGACAACGCTGATCGTGGCGGTGTTCGGCAAAGGCATCTTCCGCCTGGTGCCGATCATCTCCGGCGTGCTGGTGGGCTTTGCCCTGTCGTTCTATTTCGGCGTGGTCGATGTGGCGAAGATCGCCGCAGCGCCATGGCTGGACATCCCGCATTTCACTGCACCCGAGTTCAACTGGCAGGCGATTCTGTTCATCGTGCCTGTGGCGCTGGCCCCGGCCATCGAGCACATCGGCGGCGTGATCGCGGTCGGCAGCGTGACCGGTCGCGACTACCTGAAGAAGCCCGGCCTGCACCGCACCCTGCTTGGCGACGGCATCGCGACCACCGTCGCTGGCGCTTTCGGCGGCCCTCCCAACACCACCTACGCCGAAGTGACGGGCGCGGTGATGCTGACCAAGAACTACAACCCGAAAATCATGACCTGGGCGGCGATCTTCGCCATCGCCCTGGCGTTCATCGGCAAGTTCGGCGCGCTGCTGCAAAGTATTCCGGTGCCAGTGATGGGCGGGATTCTGTGCCTGCTGTTCGGCTCGATCGCCGCGGTGGGCATGAACACCCTGATCCGGCACAAGGTCGACCTCGCCGAAGCGCGCAATCTGGTGATCGTTTCCGTGACCCTGGTGTTCGGCATCGGCGGCGTGCTGATCGGCACCGGCAACGGCCCCGATGATTTCGGCATGAAAGGCATTGCGCTGTGCGCGGTGACGGCGATCCTGCTGAACCTGATCCTGCCGGGCAATGACAGCTGGAAGAACAAGCATCTGGATGATCAGTTGCCGTAATGCCAAACCCGTATGAGTGAGCTTGCTCGCGATGAGGGACTTCAGTCACTATTGCAGTGTCCGACCTGACGTCATCGCGAGCAAGCTCACTCCTACCGTACCCAGAGGGTTCGACGGCCCTTTCGTGAGCAAGCTCACTCCCACGATTCAGATGGGTGTGATCGATCACACCATCGCTGGCGCACGCTCGCACAGAGTATTCAACGCCTTCGCCCAATGCGGATCGTCATTGAGGCAAGGGATCAGCACCAGCTCCTCGCCCCCCGCTTCCTTGAACTGCTCGGCGCCGCGATCGCCGATCTCTTCAAGCGTTTCGATGCAGTCCGCGACAAAGGCCGGGCACATGACCAAGAGTTTCTTCACGCCCTGTTCCGCCAGCTCGGCCAGATGCGCTTCGGTGTACGGCTCGATCCATTTGGCACGCCCGAGCCGGGACTGAAACGACACAGACCATTTGCCGTCCGGGATGCCCATGAGCTTGGCGAACTCGGCCGATGAGCGCATGCACTGCGCCCGGTAACAGACGGCCAGCACTTCAGGCGATGCCGTTTCGCAGCAGTTGCCATTCTTGAAGCAGTGGTTCCCGGTGGGGTCGAGCTTGTTGATGTGCCGCTCGGGCAAACCGTGAAAGCTCAGCAGCAGGTGATCGTAATCCTGCTCCAGATGCGGCTTGACGCTCTGCACCAGCGCATCGAGGTACTCGGGCTGGTTGAAGAACGGCGGCAGCAGCGCCAGCTCGAAACTCAGCTTTTTTTCGCGTATCACGCGCCTGGCTTCTTCGACGACCGTGGTCACGGTGCTGTCTGCAAACTGCGGGTACAACGGCGCCAGCGTAACTTTTTTGATGCCTTGCGCTGCCAGACGGGTCAGCACCGTTTCAATCGACGGCTCGCCGTAACGCATCGCCAGCTCGACCGGGCCTTGTGTCCATTCCTTGGTCATGGCCTGTTGCAAACGCTTGCTCAACACCACCAGCGGCGAGCCTTCGTCCCACCAGATCGAGGCATAGGCGTGGGCCGATTGCTCCGGGCGTTTGATCAGGATCAGCGACACCAGCAGACGGCGCACCGGCCACGGCAAATCAATAACGTAAGGGTCCATCAAAAACTGGTTGAGGTAGCGACGAACATCCGCAACTTCGGTGGAGGCTGGCGAACCGAGGTTTACCAGCAGCAACGCGTGATCGGTCATGCAACACCTTGATGTCAGTGGCGGCCTGTGATGTTTCCCAGCGCCGCGTGCAGATCGGTGAATCGAAAAGTGAATCCGGCGTCCAGCAACCGGGTCGGGCGGGCGCGCTGACCGCCCAGCAACAGAATAGACAGCTCGCCCATCAAAAGGCGCAACGCGAAGGCGGGCATGGGCATGAACGCCGGGCGATGAAGGATCGAGCCAAGGGTCTTGGCGAAGTCGCGATTGCGTACCGGTGAGGGCGCGCAGGTATTATAGGGACCCTCGGCGTCTTCCCGGTTTAACAGAAAATCAATCGCGGCGATTTGGTCTTCGATATGAACCCAGGGCATCCACTGGCGTCCGTTACCGATCGGCCCGCCCACGCCCAATTTGAAAGGCGGCAACAGGCGCTGCATCATCCCGCCCTCGGCGGCGAGCACCAGGCCGGTTCGCAGCAGCACGACACGTATGCCGAGCGCCTGAGCCCGCTGCGCGGTTTCTTCCCAGGCGATGCACAGGCGGCTGGCAAAATCTTCGCTGACCGGCTGGGAGGTCTCGTCGAGTTCACGCTCACCGCCATCGCCGTACCAGCCGACTGCCGAGCCTGAGATCAGCACGGATGGCTTTTGATCGCGCCGCTCGAGCCAGGTGATCAGTTGTTCGGTGAGGGTGATGCGGCTGTCCCAGAGCAGCATTTTGCGCTTGCGGGTCCAGGGGCGGTCAGCGATGGGGGCGCCGGCCAGATTGATCACGGCATCCACCTGCTGGGTGCCGAGATCGTCGGGGTGGGCCACGCCGCGAACACCAGCGCCGCATAAACGCGATACTTCA
Organism: Pseudomonas sp. GW821-FHT02A11; assembly: GCF_059421985.1. Lineage (NCBI taxonomy): Bacteria > Pseudomonadati > Pseudomonadota > Gammaproteobacteria > Pseudomonadales > Pseudomonadaceae > Pseudomonas > Pseudomonas sp. GW821-FHT02A11. Next base: position 39,512 of record NZ_JBWKWB010000032.1, on the reverse strand, counting down.
TCAGGCTTGCGGCTCAGGACGGTCAGTCGATGACCCTGATCAAGCCAGTGTCGGCAAAGGCGGCGACCTATCAAGCCTGTACCGCCGGTCAGCAAGATGTGCATGTCGGTCTTCCTCACGTGGCGTTCATCGCAATTCAGTAGTCTATTTCTTCACAAACAATGTGCTTGTGAACGAAGCGAATAGTGCAACCTTAGGCCACGCTATAGAGAACAGCCCGAGCGCTGCGCGTTCGACTCATCCGTTCGAACAGTTGAACGATTCGGGTGAAACGTCAGACTCAAGCATGATCGCCTGAGCGGTCCGCGTCCTGAACGTCGAAGGACGATAAGTTATACCGAAAAACAGCATTGTACAGGTTTTGACGACGGCGTAGTCTGTGCAGACAAGGTAACGAGGCCCCTATGACTGTACCCATCGCAATCATTGGTACCGGTATCGCCGGACTCTCTGCTGCCCGCGCACTGCAAGCTGCCGGGCACAGCATTCACCTTTTCGACAAGAGCCTTGGCAGTGGCGGACGCATGTCAAGCAAGCGCAGCGATGCCGGTGCGCTGGACATGGGCGCGCAGTATTTCACCGCCCGCGATCGCCGCTTCGCCAACGTGGTCCAGCAGTGGCAGGCCGAAGGTCATGTCGCCGAGTGGAAACCGCTGCTCTATAACTTTCATGGCGGACAGCTGAGTCTGTCGCCGGACGAGCAAGTGCGCTGGGTCGGCAAGCCGCGCATGAGCGCGATCACCCGCGCCATGCTCGGCGACATGCCGGTCACGTTCTCCTGCCGCATCACCGAAGTCTTCCGAGGCGAAGAACACTGGAACCTGCTCGACGCCGATGGCCGCAGTCACGGGCCGTTCAGCCAGGTGGTGATCGCTATTCCCGCGCCCCAGGCAACCACCCTGCTGGCCGACGCGCCGAAGCTCGCCAGCGTCGTGGCCGGGGTGAAAATGGAGCCCACCTGGGCGGTCGCTCTCGCGTTCGACACCCCGCTGGACACCCCAATGGAGGGTTGCTTCGTACAGGACAGCCCCATCGACTGGCTGGCGCGAAACCGCAGAAAACCGGGGCGTGACAGTAAAATGGACACCTGGATTCTGCACGCGACCAGCCCCTGGAGCCGTCAGCATCTGGACATGCCCAAAGAGCAGGTCATCGACCATCTGCACGGCGCGTTCGCCGAACTGATCAACTGCGCAATGCCTGCTCCGGCCTTCACCCTGGCCCATCGCTGGCTGTACGCCCGCCCGGCAGGTGGACGTGAAGTCGGCGCGTTGTCCGATCCGGATCTGGGTCTGTACGTGTGTGGCGACTGGTGCCTGTCCGGGCGCGTCGAAGGCGCCTGGCTCAGCGGTCAGGAGGCAGCGCGTCGCCTGCTCGAACACCTCAAGTGAATCGCCTGACCCCGCGCAAACTGCTGCTGTCTAAATGGACAGCAGCCCATCCCCAGCATCGTGAAAAACACTTTCTGGTGACCGAATTCTTCTGCGATGAAGAAGGCACCGCGCTTGAGATCGAGCTGCAGGCGGTGCTGACCAAACGCAGCGAGCGCATGGCCTGGCAGGTATTGCGGGATGAGCAGAGTTGGTTGATGGGCTGGAAATAGAACCGCCTCCTGTAGCCCACTCCGGTCGAAATCTTGTACAAACCGTTTGACTTGTACAACCCAAAACCTAAGATGTACACAGGCTGTACAACCCATAAGGGGTGTACAAGAAGTTCGCCGAGGTTTTGTCATGCCCACGCCGCCGGAACTGTCACCGGATCGCACCCCGCAATCAAGTCCCAAACCCAAATTGGGCGTCAGCGCCTGCCTGATGGGTGTCGAAGTCAGGTACAACGGCGGGCACAAGGAATCTCACCTGCTGACCCGCGCGCTCAATGAACATTTCGATTTTGTCCCCGCGTGCCCCGAAGTGGCTATCGGCATGGGCATCCCCCGCGAAGCGATTCGCCTGGTGGGCGATCCCGAGCACCCTCAAGCCGTAGGCACTGTTCATCACGACCTCAACGTCACCCGCCCGCTGGCCGAATACGGCGAGCACATGGCCCGGGAAATGGACGACATCTGCGGTTACATCTTCATGCAGAAATCCCCGTCCTGCGGCCTGGAACGGGTCAAGGTCTATCGTGACAACGGCGCGCCGTTCGACGGCGGCGGACGCGGTATATATGCGCAATCGTTCTGCGCGCAGCACCCCGACCTGCCGGTCGAAGAAGACGGTCGCCTCAATGATCCGGTTCTGCGAGAGAACTTCATCACCCGCGTATTCGCCTACGCCGCCTGGCAGCAACTGCTCAAGGAGGGCATCACCCGTCGCGCGCTGACTGAATTCCACTCGCGCTACAAATACCAACTGATGGCCAATGATCCGGTGGGATACAAGGGATTGGGCGGCATGCTCGGCAAGATGGGCCGCAATGACCCCACCGAGGTTGCTGCGCAGTATTTCAGCGCCCTGATGAATGCCCTGAAGAAACCGGCCACCCGACGCACCCACACCAATGTCCTGCAACACATCTGCGGTTATCTGCGCGAGACCATCAGTACGTCGGACAAACAGGAAATTCAGGGCTTGATCAGTCAATACCGCCAAGGCATCGTGCCGCTGGTGGTTCCACTGACCCTGCTCAAACATCACTTTCGCCAACATCCGGATCCGTACATCGCTATTCAGGTGTATCTGCAGCCGCACCCGGAAAACCTAAGCCTGCGTAATGCCATCTGACCTATGAAAGACCTCAAGCACCAAGCACTGGATGATGATCCACAGGCCTACGCCGACGCCCTTGAAGAGGGCTGGCTGCCGATCCGTGAGATCGCCCGCCTGACCGGCGTCAACGCCGTTACCCTGCGCGCCTGGGAGCGACGCTACGGGCTGATCGTGCCCCATCGCACGCCCAAGGGCCATCGCCTGTACAGCACCGCTCATGTCGACCGGGTGCTGGCCATTCTGACCTGGCTCAACCGCGGGGTGTCGGTCAGCCAGGTCAAACAACTGCTCGACAATCAGCAAACGCCTGCGCCCAGCGTCGAGAGCGACTGGGACCCGTTGCGCCAGAACCTGCTGGATGCGATCACCACGCTGTCCGAACGGCGTCTGGACGACACCCTCAATCAGGCCATGTCGCTCTATCCGCCGCGCACCCTGTGCGAACAATTGCTGCTGCCACTGCTGACCGCCCTTGAACAACGCTGGCAGGGTCAGTTCGGCGCGCAGCTGGAGCGGGTGTTTTTCTACTCCTGGCTGCGCAGCAAATTCGGCGCGCGGCTGTATCACAACAACCGTCAGGTCAGCGGCGCTCCCTTGTTGCTGATCAATCAGTCCGACGCGCCGATGGAGCCACACCTGTGGCTGACGGCCTGGCTGGTGAGCAGCGCCGATTGCCCGGTGGAGGTTTTCGACTGGCCGCTGCCGGCAGGCGAGCTCAACCTGGCCTGTGAATACCTCAAGCCTCGCGCGGTGCTGCTGTATTCCAGCAAGTCACTGAACGTGAGCCAGTTGCCGCGCCTGCTGAACAACATCGACTGCCCGAAACTGATCATCGGACCGACCGTACGCATCCATTGGGCCGAGCTTTCCGTATCCGTCAGTGAGATCCCCGGCCTGACCCTCGCCGAAGACCCCCTGACCGCCCAGACCGCCCTGCAGCGCCTGGACCTTATCTAAGGAACGATCATGCAACTGATGTGGCTGCGCACCGACTTGCGCGTACACGACAACACGGCTCTGAGCGCTGCGATGAAGCAGGGCCCGACGGTGGCTGTGTACATGATCAGCCCTGCGCAGTGGCGCAGCCATGACGATGCGCCGAGCAAGGTCGACTTCTGGCTGCGCAATCTCCAAGCGTTGAAGGCCGAACTCAAGGCGCTGAACGTGCCGCTGTTGATCGTTCACGCCAACACTTGGGACAGCGCGCCCAAAGCGCTGCTGGAGTTGTGTCAGGCGCACAAGGTCGAGCATGTTCACGTCAACGAAGAGTACGGCGTCAACGAAGACAACCGTGACAAGGCCGTCGCGGCCTTGCTGGACAAACACGACATCGGCTTCACTCGCCATTTTGATCAGTTGTTCTTCACGCCGGGCAGCGTGCTGACCAAGAGCGGCGGTTATTTCAAGGTCTATACCCAGTTCCGCAAGGTCTGCTACGCACGGCTGCATTACTCGGTGCCCTCTGTCATCCGGCCGCCGAGCCAGCAAGCCCCCGTGCACATCAAAAGCGACGAGGTGCCGACCAGCGTGCAGGGTTTCGCGACGCCGTCCGAGGCGCTGCGCAAGCTATGGCCTGCGGGTGAGGATGAGGCGCGCAAGCGTCTGGAGCACTTCACCGATGATCAGGTGCACTACTACAACGACGAGCGCGACTTCCCGGCCAAGCCCGGCACCAGCCAGCTCTCGGCGTATCTGGCCGCCGGCGTGGTTTCCCCGCGACAGTGTCTGCACGCGGCCCTGCGCAGCAACAACGGCGAGTTCGAGACCGGCAACGTCGGCTCGGTGACCTGGATCAACGAGCTATTGTGGCGTGAGTTCTATAAACACGTGCTGGTGGGCTTCCCTCGCGTGTCGCGTCATCGCGCCTTCCGCCCGGAAACCGAAGCGCTGAGATGGCGTAATGCGCCCAAAGATCTGGAAGCCTGGCAGCAGGGCCGCACCGGCTTGCCGATCGTCGACGCGGCCATGCGTCAATTGCTGGAAACCGGGTGGATGCACAACCGTCTGCGGATGATCGTGGCGATGTTTTTGACCAAGAATTTGCTGATCGACTGGCGTGAGGGTGAGCGTTTTTTCATGCAGCACCTGATCGACGGCGATCTGGCGGCGAATAACGGCGGCTGGCAGTGGAGCTCGTCCACCGGCACCGACGCCTCGCCTTATTTCCGAATTTTCAATCCGCTGAACCAGTCCGAGCGTTTCGACCCCGAAGGCCTCTTCATCAAAAAGTGGGTGCCGGAGCTGGCCAATCTGAACAAGCGCGATGTGCACGACCCGTCATCACTGGGCGGTCTCTTCGGGATCGAGGGTTATCCCGCGCCCATCGTGGACTTGAAAGCCAGTCGCGAGCGCGCCCTGACTGCGTTCAAGTCCCTCCCCCACCGGCAAGCAGAGACTCAGGATCATGAGTGAATTCCTGCGCGATCATGCCCGGCGCTTCGCCGAACTCGACAAGGACAACCTGCACTTGCTCGGCGAGCTGTACAGCGATGACATCGCCTTCACCGACCCGCTGCACGAGGTGCACGGCCTCAGCAACTTGCGCAAGTACTTCGCCGAGCTGTACGCCAACGTGCGCCATCTGCAGTTCGAGTTTCATGCCTTCGATCAGGTTCGCGAGGGCAAAGGCTATCTGCGCTGGACCATGACCTACCGTCACCCACGCCTGAACCAGGGCGAGCAGATTGCCGTGCAGGGCTGCTCGCACCTTCTATGGACCGACAACAAAGTGTTTCAGCATCGGGACTTCTTCGACGCCGGGGCACTGCTGTATGAGCACCTGCCCGTGATGGGCAGGATGATCGGCTGGCTGAAGAGGCGACTGGCCTGAAACGACGCATTGGGTCGGCGCCCGGTTTCTGCCAGAACGTTTCGACGCTATCGTTTCGACCTGAAAGATTCGCCATGAGGGTTTCAGTGTGAGGGTCGCGGCGTAACGCCACGCCCGTCAGCCCATCTCCCTGCCGCCGCCGCACTGCTTTACACTGCCGCTCATGACCGCCATCCCTGTGCTCCAACTTCCTATCGCGCCCGCCGAACCTGCCATCACCTGTTCAACCTGCGCTGCCTGCTGCTGCCAACTGGAAGTGATGCTGATCACCGACACCGGCGTGCCCGAGCGTTTCATTGACACCGACGACTGGGGTGGCGAAGTGATGCTGCGCCTGGACGACGGCTGGTGCGCGGCGCTGGATCGCGACACGATGATGTGCACGATCTACGACAAGAGACCGTTGATCTGCAGGGAATTCGAGATGGGTGCGCCCGAATGCATTACCGAGCGGGAAGGGATTGCGACGGCGTATCTTTAAGAAGCCACACCTTTATGTAGACACAACAGGCCAATGTGGGAGCGAATCGCTCGCGGTTGGCACGTACATTCGACACCTTTGTATCGACTGTACGGACGTATCGCGAATGAATTTGCTCCCACAGGGGTTGCAACAGAGACTGTGTCAGAACGGCATCGTGTAATGAATCGCGTAGCTTTCAATACCGTCATTGGAGGTGGTCATGCCGCCGTTGGAGTAGTGAGTGGCGCGCAGGCCAACTTCATGCCCACCGGCAAAACGCAAACCAAAGCCCAGGCGGTCTTCAAACTGGAACGCGCTGCCCAGTTTGTTGCCTTCCACTTCCGTACGTTGGAAGACTGCTGCGCCGATACCGGCTTCAATGTAAGGCTTGACGCTGTCACCGGCGAATTCATAAACGAATACCGGAGAGAACGACAGGCTGTTATTGCTGGCGCTCTTGTCACCTTCCCAGTAGGTGTAGGCGCCACTCCAGTAGCCGGTCAGACGACCGACGCTGGTTTGCCACCAGCTTTTATCCCAATCAAATTGCGCGCCCAGACGATAGGTCATCGTCGATTCGCCGGTGTGCCCCACCGAGAACTCGACCCCATCGGCCTGTGCAATCGCACTTTGCCCCGACAACGCGGCCGCAATCGCAGCCAAACAAAACAGTCGCTTCATCTGAAACATCCTATTTTCGAATGCAGTTAGAAATTCTTTGTATCAACAGACGAGCTATAGAAGTCTTCGGACGAATGAAAGTTCATCCAAAAACAGCGCTCTTCACAGTTTTTTCACAAAGCGAAGCTTCGCACACTGTAAGAATTTTTCCAAAGTATAGGTAGGACGTTTCTGAAATTGTCCGGATCGCCGCTTGTCCAGAACTGCGCTGGTTGCGCTCGGCCGCCTGCCAGCAGCTCACGCTGACCGAGCAAACGCTGCAATTGGCGCGCAACCGCAGCCCCGGTGTCGATCAGGGCGATGGACGCCGGGATCATGTCCCGCAGCAGGGGTTTGAGGAAGGGATAGTGGGTGCAGCCCAGGATGATGGTGTCGCAGCCCGCCGCCAATAGCGGCTCGACGTAGCGTTGCAGCAACTGGCGAATGACAGGGCTGACCAGATCGCCGGTTTCAATCAATTCAACCAGCCCCGGGCAAGGCTGAGTGATGACCTGAACATCGGTGGCGAAGCGATCGAGCAACGCCGCAAATTTCGCGCTCTGCAGCGTACCGGTGGTGGCCAGCACCCCGACAACGCCGCTTTTGGTCGCTGCCGCCGCAGGCTTCACGGCGGGTTCCATGCCCACCAGCGGCCAGTCGGGATAACGTTCGCGCAGATCGGCCACGCCTGCAACAGTGGCGGTGTTGCAGGCGATCACCAAGGCCTTGGCGCCCTGATCGCGAAAGAATTCGGCAATGGTCACGCAGCGCTGGCGAATGAAGTCCGAGGTCTTTTCGCCATAGGGAATATGCCCGCAGTCCGCGACATAGAGCAGGGATTCGTTGGGCAGCAACTGATGAATCTCGCCCAGCACCGACAACCCGCCGACACCCGAATCAAACACGCCCACCGGCGCGTCACTGTCTCTAGCCATGCTCGACCGTTCTATTGATGGACCGCGCCGCAGACGCTGCAGCCCGGATCACGTTTGACTTTCAGCTCGCGAAATCGGCTGCCCAAGGCATCGATCAGCAGCAGTCGACCCACCATCGGCTCGCCGAACCCGGCCAGCAGTTTCAAGGCTTCCAGCGCCTGAAGGCTGCCCACCAGCCCCACCAGCGGGCCGATGACGCCCGCTTCGCTGCAGGTCAGCTCGCTTTCGCTGCCATGGCCATAAAGACAGTGGTAGCACGGGCTTTCGGCGCGACGGGGGTCGAACACCGACAACTGGCCTTCCAGACGAATCGCCGCGCCGCTGACCAGTGGTTTACCCACCTTAACGCAGGCCGCATTGACCGCTTCGCGGGTGGTGAAGTTATCCGAGCAATCGAGCACCAGGTCTACAGCCTCGACGGCGGCTGCGAGGGAATCCTCGTCCAGTGCGGCACGATGAGGGACCAGCTTGATTTCAGGGTTGATCGCCGTCAGCCGGGTGATCGCCGAATCGACCTTGCTCACGCCAACGCTGTGGCTGTCGTGAATGATCTGGCGTTGCAGGTTGGTCAGATCGACGGTGTCGAAGTCTGCCAAGTGCAACTCGCCAACGCCGGCTGCCGCCAGGTACAACGCCACCGGCGAGCCCAGCCCGCCCATCCCGATGATCAAGGCGCGGCTTTGTTTGAGGCGCAGCTGGCCGTCGATGTCGACCTGCTGCAAGAGAATCTGCCGACTGTAGCGCAGCAGTTCTTCGTCGGTCAGCACGGCACGCGCCCGAAGGTAATACGCTCGTGGTCACCCAGGTCGCGGCGGGTCTGGATCTGTTCGAAGCCCTGCTGGTTGAGCAGATCACGCACCGCCGCACCCTGATCGTAGCCGTGTTCCAGCAGCAGCCAGCCGCCCGGCTCCAGATGTGCAGGCGCCTGGGAAACGATCAGACGCAGGTCGTCCAGACCGTCCTTGCCGGATGTCAGCGCACTGCTGGGCTCGAAGCGCACATCGCCTTGAACCAGATGCGGATCGCTGTCAGCAATATAAGGCGGGTTGCTCAGGATCAGGTCGAAACGCTGACCTTCCACGGCGCTGAACCAGTGGCTGTGCAGCACGCGGGCGTTATCCAGGTGCAGGCGCTGACGATTGCGCTCAGCCAGGGCAACCGCCTCCTCGACACGATCCACCGCCGTGACCGTCCACTGCGCGCGATCCTTGGCCAGCGACAGCGCAATCGCGCCGGTGCCGGTGCCCAGGTCAAGCAATCGATGAGGAATCGGCCCCGGCAGCAACTCCAAGGCGGTTTCCACCAGCATTTCGGTTTCCGGACGCGGGATCAGCGTGTGGGTCGCGACTTCCAGGTCGATGTTCCAGAAGCCCTGCTGCCCGAGGATGTAAGCCACCGGCTCACCGGTACGCCGACGCTGCAAATAGCCGTCGAACGCCTGAGCGGCTTCGGTGCTGACGATACGCTCGGGCCAGGTGTGCAAAAAGCTGCGGGGCTTGCCCAGGGCAGCGGCCAACAGCAGTTCGGCATCCAGACGCGCTGTCGGAGAATCCGGCAGTTCGGCGCTTCTTAACAAGCTGGCGATAATGGTCATTTACTCACCCAGTGCCGCAAGTTGATCTGCCTGATACTCGGCAAGCAACGGTTCTATCACTGCATCGACCCCACCCGCCAAAACTTCATCCAGCGAATAAAGCGTCAGATTCACGCGGTGGTCCGTCACTCGCCCTTGAGGAAAGTTGTAGGTGCGGATGCGTTCGGAGCGATCCCCCGAACCCACCAGCAATTTACGTTCGCTGGCGATCGCGTTGGCGGCCGCAGCGGTTTGCTGATCGTTGAGCTTGGCCGCAAGCCACGCCATGGCACGGGCGCGGTTCTTGTGCTGGGAACGTTCTTCCTGGCACTCAACGACGGTCCCGGTTGGCAAGTGCGTGATACGAATTGCCGAGTCGGTGGTGTTGACGTGCTGACCACCGGCGCCCGATGAGCGGAAGGTGTCTACGCGCAAATCCGCCGGGTTGATCTCGATCGCCTGCTTCTCGTCCGGCTCAGGCAACACCGCGACTGTGCAGGCCGAGGTGTGAATGCGCCCCTGGGATTCGGTCTCGGGCACTCGCTGCACGCGGTGCGCACCCGACTCGAATTTCAGTTTGCCGTAGACGTTCTCGCCTTCGACGCGAGCGATCACTTCCTTGAAGCCGCCGTGCTCGCCTTCGTTTTCCGAGAGGATTTCCACGCGCCAGCCACGCCGCTCGGCATAGCGCGAATACATACGGAACAGATCGCCGGAGAAAATCGCCGCTTCGTCGCCGCCCGTGCCTGCGCGAATCTCGAGAAACACGTTACGGCCGTCGTTGGGGTCCTTGGGCAGCAGCATCTTCTGCAGATCGCCTTCCAGCACCGCCAGACGTTCCTTGGCTTCGCGCGCTTCCTCGACAGCCATTTCACGCATGTCAGGATCGCTGTCCTTGAGCAGCGCCTGGGCGCTTTCCAGGTCACCTTGCACGTTGAGCAGGCGCTTGTAGACCTGGATAACGGGCTCGACCTCCGCGTACTCCCGGGAGTAGGCGCGGAACTGGGTCTGATCGGAAATGACTTCGGCGTCGCCAAGCAGCGCGGTCAATTCCTCGAAACGGTCGCTAAGCACGTCCAGCTTATTGAGCAGTGAAGCTTTCATTGCGGGGGTTTATCCGTGGAGCCCTCATCGAGGGCAAAGAGTTCCTGGGCCATGGCCAGCGCATCGACGCGGCCTTCGGCGGACAGCTTTTTCAATTGCACGCTTGGCGCATGCATCAATTTATTGGTGAGGCCACGTGCCAGCGCCATCAGTACATCTTCGGCGTTACTGCCGTTGGCGAGCATGCGTTGAGCCTTTTGCAGCTCTTCATCGCGCAGGCGTTCGCTTTGCTGCCGATAGGCCTTGAGTACGTCCACCGCCGCCAGTTCGCGCAGGCGCGACATGAAATCGTCGACGCCCAGACTGACCAGCTCTTCGGCCGCCTGAGCCGCGCCCTGACGACTCTTGAGGTTTTCCGCGACGACCTCGTGCAGGTCGTCAACGGTATAAAGGTAAACGTCGTCCAGCTCGCCAACTTCCGGCTCGATATCGCGCGGGACGGCGATGTCGACCATGAAAATCGGCTTGTGCTTGCGCAGTTTCAGCGCGCTTTCCACCGCGCCCTTGCCCAGAATCGGCAACTGGCTGGCCGTGGAACTGATGACGATGTCGCTGTTGACCAGTTCGGCCGGGATATCGGCCAGCAACACCGCGTGGGCGCCGAACTCTTCGGCCAGGATGCTTGCCCGCTCCAGCGTGCGGTTGGCAACCACGATACGCTTGACGCCCAGATCGTGCAGGTGTCGGGCGACCAGCGTGATGGTCTCGCCCGCGCCGATCAGCAGGGCCTGACTGCGCTGCAGGTCGCTGAAGATCTGCTTGGCCAGGCTGACGGCGGCAAACGCGACGGACACCGGGTTTTCGCCAATGGCCGTGTCGGTACGCACCTGCTTTGCGGCGCTGAAGGTCGCCTGAAACAGACGCCCAAGTAATGGGCCGATGGTTCCGGCTTCCCGGGCCACGGCATAGGCGGATTTCATCTGACCGAGAATCTGCGGCTCGCCCAATACCAGCGAATCGAGCCCCGAGGCCACGCGCATCATGTGGCGCACGGCGGCGTCTTCCTCGTGCACGTACGCACTGGCGCGCAGTTCATCAATGTTGAGGTGGTGATAGTCGGCCAACCACGCCAGCACGACGTCAGCGGTCAGCGAGTCCTGCTCTATATAAAGCTCGCTGCGATTGCACGTCGAGAGAATCGCGGCCTCGCGGCTCTGGGTCAGGCGGCACAGCTGCTGCAATGCCTCGACCAGCTGCTCAGGCGTAAATGCCACGCGCTCGCGGACATCCACGGATGCAGTCTTATGGTTGATACCCAGAGCAAGAAAGGCCATTCAAGGTCGCTGATGGTGACGTGAAGCCGGCAATTGTCCTACTTCAATAGATTCAGAACAACCACCGTAATACATTCAGAACGACCATGACCGTCTATTGTCCCTATAGAGTTCCGCCTTGCAGCGAGGCGTCTGCGACAAATTGTCCATGCAAAGGCTGTAAATGGCGGGTCTGTAGATTTCCGTCGGGCTGTGGGTTTGCTCCCTGCCTTGTGTCATGATGCTTTCAAACCGCAGGTAAGCCGCCCTCTCTTCTCTATGAATAAATCCTCCGCGCTGTTCCTTGCCCTTGTCGCCCTTGGTGGCTGTCAGTCCACGGCCTCCGTTTCCACGGAGCCTGCTGCTCCCGCGAAAGAAGCGGCGCCCGCCCCTGAAGCAAAGCCGCAGGTCTACGGATCGTTTACCCAGGAAACTGTCGTCAGCCTGCTGACCGCCGAGCTTGCCGGGCAGCGCAACCGTTTCGACATTGCGCTGGACAACTACGTGACCCAGGCGATCCAGACACAGGACCCGGGGATCTCCGAGCGCGCTTTCCGCATCGCCGAGTACCTGGGCGCCGATCAGGCTGCGCTGGATACCTCGATGCTCTGGGCCAAAAATGACCCGGCCAACCTCGAAGCGCAGCGCGCTGCAGCCATTCAACTGGCCCGCGCCGGTCGCTACGACGACTCCATGCGTTATATGGAGAAGGTGCTGCAAGGCCAAGGCGACACCCATTTTGACTTCCTTGCGCTGTCGGCAGCAGAAACCGACTCCAATACACGCAAGGGCCTGCTCGCCAGCTTTGATCGCTTGCTCGCCAAATACCCGAAAAACGGTCAGCTGATTTTTGGCAAGGCCCTGTTGCTGCAACAGGAAGGCGACAGCGCCGCCTCGCTCAAGCTGCTCGAAGACAACCCGCCGGGCGAGGGCGAAGTCGCGCCGATCCTGCTGCGCGCACGCCTGCTGCAAAGCATGAACCGTGGCAAGGAAGCGTTGCCGCTGCTGGAAAAAAGCATCAAAAAATACCCGGACGACAAACGTCTGCGCCTGACTTACGCACGCATGCTGGTTGAACAGAATCGCATGGAAGACGCCAAGGTGCAGTTCGCAAGCCTCGTCCAGCAATATCCGGATGACGACGAACTGCGTTACTCGCTGGCGCTGGTGTGCCTGGAAAACAAGGCATGGGACGAAGCTCAGGGCTATCTGGAAGACCTCATCGCCCGTGGCAGCCACGTCGATTCCGCCCATGTGAACCTGGGTCGAATTTACGAAGAGCGCAACGATCCCCAGAACGCCCTCGGCGAATACGCTCAGGTCGGCCCCGGTAACGACTATTTGCCCGCGCAACTGCGTCAGGCCGACATCCTGATGAGCAACGGCAGCACTGCCGAGGCCTCCAAACGCTTGGCCCAGGCTCGCGCCGATCAGCCGGACTACACGATCCAGCTGTACCTCATCGAAGCCGAGACCCTGACCAACAACAACCAGAGCGATCGTGGCTGGCAGGTGCTGACTCAGGCGCTCAAGCAGTATCCGGACGATCTGAACCTGCTCTACACCCGCGCGATGCTGGCTGAAAAGCGTGATGACCTGAAGCAAATGGAGACTGACCTGCGGGCCATCCTCAAACGCGAGCCGGACAACGCCATGGCCCTGAACGCCTTGGGCTACACGCTTTCCGACCGCACCACGCGCTATGCCGAAGCGAAGGCGCTGATCGAGCGCGCTCACCAGCTCAATCCGGATGACCCGGCGGTGCTCGACAGCCTGGGCTGGGTCAACTATCGCCTGGGCAATCTCGACGAAGCCGAGCGCCTGCTGCGTGAGGCACTGGAGCGCTTCCCTGACCACGAAGTCGCCGCGCACCTTGGCGAAGTGCTCTGGGCCAAAGGCCAGCAACGCGAAGCCCGTAAAGTGTGGGGCAAGGCCCTCGAACAGCAACCTGACAGCCCGGTCCTGCGCAGCACCCTCAAGCGCCTTACCGGCTCCGAGACTCTCTGATTTATGTTATTGCGCCACATACTCGCTTTCAGCTTCATCGCCCTGCTCGCCGGTTGCGCCGGCATCACCTCCCATGAGGCCGTTCAGGGCAAGGGCGACGCCAACAAATGGCAAGCCAACAAACAGCAGCTGGCCAGCCTCGACGGCTGGGAAATCAACGGCAAGGTCGGCATTCGCGCGCCCAAGGACTCCGGCAGCGGCACCTTGTACTGGCTGCAACGCCAAGACTACTACGACATTCGCCTGTCCGGCCCTCTGGGTCGGGGCGCTGCCCGTTTGACTGGCCGCCCTGGCGCGGTGTCGCTGGAAGTCGCCAATCAGGGCCGTTTCGACGCGCCCGACCCGGAAACCCTGCTCAAGGATCAACTGGGCTGGCGACTGCCGGTTTCCCATCTGGTCTGGTGGGTCCGCGGTCTGCCCGCTCCTGACAGCAAAAGCAGCCTGACCCTGGATGGCGACAGTCGCCTGTCCAATCTGGAGCAGGACGGCTGGCAGATCGAATACCTGAGCTACGCCGAACAAAACGGCTACTGGCTGCCTGAGCGGATGAAGCTGCACGGCCAGGATCTGGACGTCACGCTGGCCATCAAGGACTGGCAACCTCGCAAGCTGGGGCAATGATCATGTCGCAGCCCCAACATGACGCTCAACGCCTGACCCTGCCCGCTCCTGCCAAACTGAACCTGATGCTGCACATTCTGGGTCGTCGCCCTGACGGCTATCACGAACTGCAAACGATCTTTCAGTTCCTCGATTACGGCGATGAACTCAGTTTCGCGCTTCGCGAGGACGGAGAAGTGCGCCTGCAAACGGAAATTGCCGACGTTCCTCACGACAGTAATCTGATTGTCAAAGCCGCTCGGGCACTGAAAGAGCAATCCGGCTGTGAACTGGGCGTCGATATCTGGCTGAAGAAAGTGCTGCCCATGGGCGGCGGAATCGGCGGCGGAAGCTCCGATGCCGCAACGACCTTGCTCGGCCTCAATCATCTTTGGCAACTGGGCTGGGATGAAGATCGCCTGGCCGCGCTGGGGCTCAAGCTCGGGGCTGACGTCCCGGTTTTCGTGCGTGGACACGCTGCTTTTGCCGAGGGTGTAGGCGAAATACTCACCCCTGTAGACCCCGAAGAACCGTGGTATGTCGTGCTTGTGCCGCAAGTCTCTGTAAGTACAGCAGAAATTTTTTCAGATCCACTGTTGACACGCGACACGCCTCCCATTAAAGTGCGCCCCGTTCCCAAGGGAAACAGTCGAAATGACTGCTTACCGGTGGTAGCGAGGCGTTATCCAGATGTACGTAACGCTTTGAATTTGCTAGGTAAATTTACCGAAGCAAAACTCACCGGAACTGGAAGTTGTGTGTTTGGGGCCTTCCCAAACAAAGCTGAAGCTGATAAAGTCTCGGCCCTTCTTACAGAGACCCTTACAGGGTTTGTAGCAAAAGGCAGCAATGTTTCGATGTTGCACAGCAAGTTACAGACACTGCTCTAAGAGAACCGAATGCCAGGCATTCGTTGCAACAGATACAGGGGCGTCGCCAAGCGGTAAGGCAGCAGGTTTTGATCCTGCCATGCGTTGGTTCGAATCCAGCCGCCCCTGCCATTTTCCTATAGTCATCCAGGCATACCCTAAGCCTCCAGGTACTGCGCGTGTCCAAGATGATGGTCTTTACGGGGAACGCCAACCCCGATCTGGCTCGGCGTGTCGTACGTCAGCTGCACATCCCTCTCGGTGACATCTCTGTCGGCAAGTTTTCCGACGGCGAAATTACCGCTGAGATCAATGAAAACGTTCGCGGTAAAGACGTTTTCATTATTCAGCCGACCTGCGCTCCGACCAACGATAACCTGATGGAACTCGTCGTGATGGCTGATGCCTTCCGTCGCTCCTCGGCTACTCGTATCACCGCTGTTATCCCTTATTTTGGTTATGCCCGTCAGGACCGCCGCCCGCGTTCCGCTCGCGTGGCGATCAGCGCCAAAGTGGTTGCGGACATGCTCACCGTCGTCGGTATCGACCGAGTGCTGACCGTTGACCTGCACGCTGACCAGATTCAAGGCTTCTTCGATATTCCGGTAGATAACATCTACGGCTCCCCGGTTCTGGTGGATGACATCGAAGACCAACGCTTCGAGAACCTGATGATCGTTTCCCCGGATATCGGCGGCGTCGTGCGTGCACGTGCAGTTGCCAAATCCCTGGGCGTGGATCTCGGGATCATCGACAAGCGCCGTGAGAAGGCCAATCACTCCGAGGTGATGCACATCATCGGCGACGTCGAAGGTCGTACCTGCATCCTGGTCGACGACATGGTCGATACCGCCGGCACCCTGTGCCACGCGGCCAAGGCCCTCAAAGAACATGGCGCTGCCAAGGTCTTTGCCTACTGCACACACCCTGTGCTGTCGGGTCGCGCGATCGAGAACATCGAAAATTCCGTGCTGGACGAGCTGGTGGTCACTAACACCATCCCGCTGTCCGCTGCAGCACAAGCCTGTGACCGTATCCGCCAACTGGATATCGCACCGGTAGTCGCTGAAGCGATGCGTCGCATCAGCAACGAAGAATCGATCAGCGCGATGTTCCGTTAAGGGCCCTGCCCTTCAGAACTTCCGTTGACGTAAAGCGCCCCGCCCCAACAGTCTCTGTTGGGGCGGGGCTTTTTTGCCCATATCGGGTTTGGCGCTGGTCGCAAACGCCGCCCGAACATGGCTATTTTGGAGATACAAAATGACTGATTTCACTCTGAACGCCCAAGCGCGTACTGACCTGGGGAAAGGTGCGAGCCGCCGCCTGCGTCACGCCGCCAGCATCCCTGCCGTTGTTTACGGTGGCGAAAAACCTGCTGAATCCCTGACCATCGTGGCCAAGGAAATCGCCAAGCTGTTCGAAAACGAAGCTGCCTTCAGCCACGTTATCGAGCTGAACGTTGACGGCAAAAAGCAAAACGTCATCGTCAAGGCCATGCAGCGTCACCCTGCCAAGCAGTTCATCATGCACGCTGACTTCATCCGCGTTGTCGCTGGCCAGAAACTCACCGCCAAGGTTCCGGTTCACTTCATCAACGAAGAAGCTCCGATCAAGAAAGGCGGCGAAGTTTCCCACGTAGAAAACGACATCGAAGTTTCCTGCGAAGCCAAAGACCTGCCTGAATTCATCGAAGTCGACCTGGCCAAAGCTGAAATCGGCACCATCATTCACCTGTCGGACCTGAAAGCGCCGAAAGGCGTTGAATTCGTGGCCCTGGCTCACGGTGATGACAAGGCAGTTGCCAACGTTCACGCGCCACGCGTTTCCGCTGAAGCCGCTGACGAAGCTGAAGGCGCCGCTGAGTAATTCATTACTCGCACGCCGGTTGAATGAATGACGATACCCTGTATCGTCATTCGCAACCCAAGGAAGAGCCCCTGACGTGACCGCCATCCAACTGATCGTCGGCCTGGGAAACCCCGGCCCCGAATACGAACAGACCCGGCATAACGCAGGGGCTCTTTTCGTTGAACGCATCGCCAGCGCCCAGCGCGTCAATCTGACCGCTGACCGCAAATATTTCGGCCTGACGGCTAAATTCAGTCATCAGGGTCAGGACGTTCGTCTGCTGATCCCCACCACCTACATGAATCGCAGCGGCCAGTCCGTCGCGGCATTGGCGGGTTTCTTCCGGATTCCTCCTGCGGCCATTCTGGTGGCCCACGACGAACTCGACCTGCCTCCGGGTGTCGCCAAGCTCAAACTGGGCGGCGGACACGGTGGGCATAACGGCCTGCGCGACATCATCGCGCAGCTCGGCAACCAGAACGGCTTCCATCGCCTGCGGCTCGGTATCGGGCATCCAGGCGACGCCAAATTGGTCTCCAACTTCGTACTGGGTCGTGCGCCACGCGCCGAACAGGAGAAGCTGGACGCCAGCATCGACTTTGCCCTCGGCGTGCTGCCGGATGTCCTCGCAGGCGACTTCGCCAAGGCGATGCGCGTCTTGCACAGCCAGAAGGCCTGACATCACTCGAGGGGAAACACCATGGGATTCAATTGCGGCATCGTCGGCCTGCCCAACGTCGGCAAGTCCACCCTGTTCAACGCCCTGACCAAATCCGGTATCGCGGCAGAGAACTTTCCCTTCTGCACCATCGAGCCGAACAGCGGCATCGTGCCGATGCCCGACCCACGCCTGCAGGCGCTGGCCGACATCGTCAACCCAAAGCGCATCCTGCCGACCACGATGGAATTCGTCGACATTGCGGGCCTGGTCGCCGGCGCTTCCAAAGGTGAAGGTCTGGGCAACAAATTCCTGGCCAACATCCGCGAAACCGATGCCATCGCCCACGTGGTCCGCTGCTTCGAAGACGAGAACGTGATTCACGTCTCCAACAGCGTCGACCCGAAACGCGACATCGAAATCATCGATCTGGAACTGATCTTCGCCGACCTCGACAGCTGCGAGAAGCAATTGCAGAAAGTCACCCGCAACGCCAAGGGCGGTGACAAGGACGCAGTCGTCCAAAAAGGCCTACTGGAACAACTCATCGCCCACTTCACCGACGGCAAGCCTGCGCGCAGCCTGATGAAGAACATGAGTGCCGATGAGAAAGCGGTGATCAAAGGCTTCCACCTGCTGACCACCAAGCCGGTCATGTACATCGCCAACGTCGCCGAAGACGGTTTCGAGAATAACCCGCACCTGGACGTGGTTCGCGCCATCGCTGAAGAAGAAGGCGCGATGCTGGTGCCGGTCTGCAACAAGATCGAAGCCGAAATCGCTGAACTCGACGACGGGGAAGAGAAGGACATGTTCCTCGAAGCCCTGGGTCTTGAAGAGCCTGGCCTGAACCGCGTGATCCGCGCTGGCTACGAAATGCTGCACCTGCAGACCTACTTCACCGCCGGCGTTGAAGAAGTCCGCGCCTGGACCGTCCGCGTCGGTGCCACCGCACCACAAGCCGCCGGCGTGATCCACACCGACTTCGAAAAAGGCTTCATCCGCGCCGAATGCGTCGCCTACAGCGACTTCATCCAGTACAAGGGCGAAGCCGGTGCCAAGGAAGCAGGCAAATGGCGCCTGGAAGGCAAGGACTACATCGTCAAGGACGGTGACGTGCTGCACTTCCGCTTTAACGTCTGATCAAGCGCCTTTTGAGCGCACGCCAGACGTCTTTTGAAAAGCCCCCTTTCGGGGGCTTTTTTCATGGCTTCAAACAATCGGCTGCGCCGCCCGAAACAGCAACACACGCCCTTCCCGCTTGAGCGTCACATCGCGGAAATGCTCGCGTAAGTGAGCGTCGAAGCCGACTTCGCTGTCCTCGCGATTGCCGAAAATGCCCTTCTTGTTGTACACCGCCATGAGCTTGCGGCCAAAGCCATTGTGTTCTGCCGAGTCCCCCAGAATCGTTGCGCCGAACAAGACGCCGCCAGGCTTCAGGTTGTGTTTCAGGTTGGCGAAGATCGCGGCCTTGGATGCCAGCGGGCCGGGCAGGCAATGCAGCAGGTAGAACAGGGAAATCGAGTCGAAACGCTCATCGCCCGGAATGGGCTGCATGACATCGTGCTGGATCGTGCGGGTGCCGGGGCGATTGATGCGCCGCTTGGCCGCGTCGAGACTGCTGGGGTTGAGGTCGAGCAAGGTGATCTGGGTCTGGGACGACAACTGCGTCTTGGCCAGGTAGTACCCGGTCCCGACACCGATATCCAGGTGACGGGGACGCACGTTGGCGCGAAAGAAGGGCAGCAAGACCGATCGGGTCCGGCAGCGCCACGCGTAACGGTTGGAGATGCCCAGTACCCACGCGTCGTACAGGGCCAGGGTCAGAGGTGAATAAACCGCCGCACCGGCAGCACTGCTATCCGTCATGAAAGAAACCTTGAATGAAGGGGCCAGTCGGCGATAAAACCGATGATCGACCTCTCTCGTCAAGACCTTTTGTCGTTCAAGACCTGTCGTAGCGTCAGCCGCACGAGCGCTACCTTACTCCGCTGCACGGTCATGCAGATACAGCCAGAACAACGGCGGTAACAACGCCAACAGATGCCGCCCCGAGTGTTTACGCACGTTTCGACTCTCGGATTTGATCATCAGCCCAGCTGAAAGCGGGAGGTGTTGTCGCTCAACGCCCGGCTGCCTTTGCTCAAGGTGTCCGCCGCATGGTTCACCGCCCGCGCGCCATCGAGCAGACGCCCGGCCGCCTGATCAACCTGCTGGATATTGCCGCTGACCTCGTCCGCCGTTGCGGCCTGTTCTTCCACCGCCGTGGCAATCTGCGCCAGCGTGTCGGTGACGATCTGCACCGCGCTGGCAATCTCGCCCAACCGCTCGCCCAGGCCCGTCACCGATTGCGCATCGGTAATCGCCTGGCCACATGCCGCTTCCATCAGGCTCACGGCCTGACTCACTGTGGAACGCAGGCTGTCGACGGTCCCGGCGATTTGCGCGGTGGACGCCTGGGTGCGTTGCGACAGGCTGCGCACTTCGTCCGCCACCACAGCAAAGCCACGGCCTTGCTCGCCCGCGCGCGCTGCTTCGATCGCCGCGTTGAGCGCCAGCAGGTTGGTCTGTTCGGCGATGCCACGAATGGTGTCGACCACCGATTGGATCTGCTGGCCTTGCTCGCTGACTTTGCCCAGCGCGTTGGCGGTGTCGGTCAACCGTTGGTTCAGCTGCTGAATGCTCGCCGTGGTGCGTTGGCTGTCGCGGCTGCTGTCTTCAGCGATACGGCGCGTTTGCTGCGCGCTGTCGGAGGCTTCTTCGCAACTTTTGGCAACGCCCAGCGAAGTGGCGGCCAGCTGCGTCGCGGCAGCAGCGATCTGGCTGATCTGCTGCTGTTGATCTTCGACCTCGTTGAGCGTGCTGCCGGATTGCGAATTAAGCGTCAGCACCGCCGATCCGAGCTGTTGGGTCTCGTGATTAACCCCCAAAAGACTGGTGCGCAACTGCACCACTGCAACGTTCAACGCGGTGCTGATCGCCGCCAGTTCATCGCGCCCTTGCACCGCCACTTCAACACACAGATTGCCGTCACGCAGCGACTCGGCCAGGGTCGTGATGCCCTTGGCGCTACGGCGAATCGAGGCCTGCAGACACATAAAGAGATACAGGGCCGCCAGCGCCAGAATGCTGAACACCGCGGCGACCGGGATGAACTGCTTGATCGCGCGGTCGTGGTAGTAGTCCAGGCGGCTGTCCAGCGAGCTCAGGGACTGATTGCGCAGCGCCGCGAGGGCATCGAGGGTGCTGTCGACGCTGCGCTCGAAGGCAACGGTGTCGAGTTTGATCGAGCCGCCGAACACGCCGCCGTCGAGCACCTTCAGTTCGCTGTCCAAACGCTGGAGGCTGTCGTTGTACTGGCGGGTCCAGGGTTCCATACCGGGGTAGGCCTTGGCCTGCAGCGAGGCAGCGGCCTTGAGCAGTTGTTCGCGGGCATCGCCGATACGGCTGCGCAGGTCGCGCATCTGCAGACGACTCTGCAATGAGAACTGACCGGAAGCGACCGACGACTGCCCCACGCTGGCCATCCGACCGATGCGCTCAATCAGATCCGGGGTCTGCTGAGTGGCCATCTGCATCAACAGATAGGTTTCAAGCCACGGATCGAGGATCAGGCCGTTATCCATCGCGATCTGCTCGCGCAGGCTTTGCAGCGCCGTGAGCGCGGAGGTGAAGCGATCGTAACCATCTGGCCACCAGCCGATGGTGCGCAGCGATTCGGAGTCCATGCCCTTGACCGTCGCCTGCAAGGCCTGGAAACGCGCCAGGGTGTCTGGCGTGGCGTTGCGCGCTTTGAGCTCATCGCCCAGCTTGGTCAGCGCCTGGTTCAGCACGGGGCTCGCGGCGTCCAGGGCGGCCATGGCGGCTTTGGCTGCCGGGGTTGGATCGTGAAGGATATCGGCAGCCTTCCAGCGCGCTGCCAGGTTACGTTGCGAGGTCAGTTGAGCGTCCAGCGTGTCCAGCGCCAGCAACTGCCGGGCGCCAGACTGCTCGCCGGAAATGACCGCAAGCTTGCTGCGATAGTCCTGACCGATCATCCACAGGCTGCCGGCCAGCGGCAGGATGAACAGGAAAAAAAGCACCTGAAACTTGCGTGCAAACCCAAAGCGTCCAAGCAGACGGATTCCTGGCGACAAAAGACTTTGCATACCGACGACTCCTCACGGACACCCGCTGACGCAGCTTGTGGCCACGCCAAAGGATGTCTCACATTCTTACCGGCAAAATGCCATGTCTTTGATTCAAAAACGACAACCGCCCGTCCCCTGTGTCGAGGACCGCTGCGGTTCTCAATTGACGTGCTCATCCGAGCAAAGGTGTGCGGGAAGTAGAAGCAAGAATCGGACCGATAGCACCAAGCCATCTAAGCGGGCGCTCGATCGAAAATGGTGCGCACAAACCGCACAAAAGTGGGGCAAAACCACTCAGCTTGCGCAGCGAAACTGTCACCGGAATGACCCACCCGGCTTCCAAGCGGCATGAATGAGGGCCAAAACCCTAACCGATTGATCACACGCATAAATTTTTCAACGAGACGCTTGACACATCCCCCATCTCAGCGAATAATGCGCGCCACTTGGCTACATAGCTCAGTTGGTTAGAGCATAGCATTCATAATGCTGGGGTCCGGGGTTCAAGTCCCTGTGTAGCCACCAAGTACCTCAACAAAGCCCGCCTCGTGCGGGCTTTGTTGTTTCTGGCGGTCCGATTTATCGATTCCAGTTGCCACCGGGCGCCAACATACCCTACTCATCCGCGACATCACTCATCACAGCACTGTCCCTTTTTCGAGGTCGAGTTCATGCGATTCACACTTGCTGCACTGGTTCTGGGTCTTCTGGTTTCTCAAGGCGCGATGGCGGGCAGCGGCACGAATACCGCCTTGGGTGGCGGCTTGGGTGGTGCGCTGGGTAATGTGGTCGGCCAGCAGATGGGCGGCAGCAACGGCGCGGCCATCGGCGCAGGCCTGGCGGGCGCGGCTGGCGGTGCGGTTGCCGCCAAGAAAGGCCACAAGACCCGCGCAGCCTTGGGCGGCGGCCTGGGCGGCGCAGCCGGCTCGGTCATCGGCAACAAGCTGGGCGGCAGCACTGGCGGTACCATCGGCGCAGGTCTGGGTGGCGCTGCGGGTGGTGCTCTGGGCGGTAAATAATTTACCCTCCCTCGCGAAACGCGCCGAGCGTTTCGTGACTCCCCCGTTCAAATGAAGCAATGGATGTTCAATGTCTGATTCACATACCGACGTAGCAGCGCCAGCCCTCTCCGCCAAGCAGGCTTACGAAGACGCCATCAATCTTTCACAGCACGTACCGCAGGCGAAAACCATCAGCGAAATGGTCCTCGATGCCTTCCAGAGCGCTAAGGAAAGCGATCAGATTCGTGAACTGCGCGCCGCCATTCGTCAGGCCCACGACCGTTTCGATGACGATCAGGCCTACGAATTGATGGGTCAGCTCAAGCAACTCAAAGACGCCGAAGCCGCGGACATGGCCGCCCTGGAAGACTTGAGCACTAAATTCCCGATCAGCCGGATTCTGTCCAGCTACAAAGACGACCCAAGCTTCCAGGAGCTGGTCTATAGCTTGGCGCTGAAGGTCCTGAACCAGACGCATCAGGCCGTCAGCAACCCGAGCGGCGGCAAGAGCAAGGCTGCGCGGGTCAAGAAAGAAGCCGAAGTGTTCGTCATCAGCAAGGATGGCGCCAGCGTCACCCTGCCCCTGCGCACCCCACGCTCCAAAGCCAACGCCGACCGTGAAGCCTTCGAGTTTCTTGGCTTCTCGTTCGTGGGCGAAGGCGACGAAGCCGAGTTGCAGAGCGAAGTGTTTGTCGATAAAGACGGCAACGAGCAGCCCGCCACGCGCAAGAATATCGTCGCGGCGATTCAGCAACATACGGCGTTCGAAGGGTTTAATGCGGTTCAGCAGTAAGCTTGAATGCCGTGACATTCCTTTGTAGCAGCACGGCTTGCCGGCGATGGCGGTTTCAAGAACGCCACCGCTGGCAAGCCGTGCCGCTACAGAAAGATAACCTGCAGCTAGCGCTCCAAAACCTTGCCCACCACCTCATCCCCGATCACCAGAAAATGTCCGCCCGCGACGTGGTGCAGCGTGCGCAGCTGATCGTGGCCGTCGAAATGCCAGTGGCCGTCGGAGAACACGCGCTCATCGGCCCATGCGGCGACGACTTCGCCGATGAACAGATCGTACTGATTCTGGTTGTGCGGCTCGGGCATCAGGCGGCATTCAAGCCACGCGGCGCAGCCTTCCAGCAGGGGCGCTCCGACGATGTCGCCGGTGAAGGTTTCAAGGCCATACGCCTTGAACTTGTCCTGCTCGGGCTCCTGGGAGATGTCCAGCCCAGAGGTGGAACCGACCGTTTCGACGATGTCGAGCTGGCTGACGGTGGGCACGTTGATCACGAAGGTGCCCGAGCCTTCAAGCAACTGGCGTGTCCACACGGATTTGTCGAGGACCACGGTGACTTTCGGCGGCTGAAAATCCAGCGGCATGGCCCATGCGGCGGCCATGATGTTGCGCTGGCCGTCATGGGCGGCACTGACCAGCACGGTCGGGCCGTGGTTGAGCAGGCGGTAACATTTGGCGAGCGGCACCGGGCGACGATGAGTGGCGGGCATGAAATCGATCCTGAAAAGAAGAGGCAAGGCTTGAAAATTACAGGGTTTGCCGTCGCAGGAAAACGCCGACATACCCCTCGTCACCAAACTGTCGCAATCCTGAACCGGCGGAAAATAGCCCTTTCCTCTCGCCTGAAAATAGTGATGTAATACTATAACAAAACATTTCAGGCATCTTTTCGTGAAATCCGCTCCTCGACTATCTCCGAATATCGCGACCTCCGCCCTTGCTCAGTCCGCAGGCAAGCGGGTGCTGGTGTCATTGGCTTTGCTAGCGCTGTTGTGGATCGGCATTGCGTGGGCAGTGGCGATTCCATGAGCGCGGCGATCGATCTGCATGACCTGACCGTCACCTACGAGCGCCGCCCGGCGGTACATCACGTCAGCGGGCGATTTGCTGCGGGCAGCCTGACCGCCATTGTCGGCCCCAACGGCGCGGGAAAATCGACCCTGATCAAGGCGATCGCTGGCACCTTGAAACCGGCCGTGGGGCGAGTGGATCGCGGCAATCTGGCGACGCGACACATCGGCTATTTGCCCCAAGCCGCCGAGATCGATCGCAGCTTTCCGTTGAGCGTCGCCGACACCGTGATGATGGGCGCCTGGCGCAGCATCGGCGCGTTTCGTGGCGCCACACGCCACCACGCAGAGCAGGCGCGAGAAGCCTTGCTGGCGGTGGGTCTGGAAGGTTTTGAGGAGCGCAGCATCAGCTCGTTGTCGTCCGGGCAATTCCAGCGCGTGTTGTTCGCTCGCCTCTTGCTGCAAGACGCCTCGGTGATCCTGCTGGACGAGCCCTTCACTGCCATCGACGCCCGCACCACCCGTGACCTGCTCAAGCTGATCAGCAGCTGGCATGGTCAGGGCCGCACCGTCATCGCGGTGCTGCACGACATCGAACAGGTGCGCCAGCACTTTCCCAGCACCTTGCTGCTGGCCCGGGAAACCATCGCCTGGGGCAACACCGCCGACATCCTCCACCCCGACAACCTGCGCCGCGCCAAGAACATGGCCGAGCACTGGAGCCCCGACGCGCAGCCCTGCGACGCCGACGAGGAGGACACGCTATGACCCTCTACACGCTGATGATTCAGCCCTTCGTCGACTTTGGTTTCATGCGTCGCGCGCTGGTCGCGTGCCTGGCCCTGGGCATTGGCTCGGGCCCGGTAGGCGTGCTGCTGATGCTGCGTCGCATGAGCCTGGTGGGCGATGCCATGAGCCACGCCGTCTTGCCGGGGGCGGCGGTGGGCTTTCTGTTTGCGGGTCTGTCGCTGCCCGCCATGGGCTTTGGCGGCTTGATCGCCGGGCTCGCCGTGGCCTTGCTGTCCGGGCTGGTGAGCCGTTTTACCACGCTGAAAGAAGATGCGAGCTTCGCCAGTTTTTATCTGACCTCACTGGCGGCGGGCGTGCTGATCGTGTCGCTGCACGGCTCCAACGTCGACCTGCTGCACGTGCTGTTCGGGACGATTCTGGCCATCGATGATCAGGCGATCTTCATGGTCGGCGCCATCGCTTCTTTCACCCTGATTCTGCTCGCGCTGATTTATCGTCCGCTGATTCTGGAATGCTTCGACCCCGGTTTCCTGCGCGCCGTCGGGGGGCGTGGCTCGCTGTACCACGTGCTGTTTCTGCTGATGGTCGTGCTCAATCTGGTGGCAGGATTCCAGGCCCTCGGCACGCTGATGGCGGTCGGGATGATGATGCTGCCGGCCACTGTCGCACGTTTCTGGTCGAGTTCTCTGACCGGCATGATCGTGATTTCCACTGCGGTTGCGACGCTCTCGGGCTTCGTCGGCCTGATCGTTTCCTACCACGCCAGCGTCGCCTCGGGCCCGGCCATCGTCCTGACCGCCAGCGCGTTCTACCTGTTCTCACTGTTCTTTGGACGCAGCGGGTTCCTGCGCCGACTGTTTCCAAGGGTTCACCTGTCCGGCTGATCGTTCGCTTACCTCAAGGAAAACACCATGAAACGTTTGACGCTTCTGACCGCCGTACTGGCGTTGTCGGGCCTGGCCAACTTCGCCCAGGCAAAAACCCTGGAAACCGTTGCATCGTTCACCGTTATCGCCGACATGGTGCATAACGTCGGTGGCGATCATGTACACGTGAACTCGCTGATCGGCCCCAACGGCGACCCCCACGTCTATGAGCCCACCCCCAACGACGCCCAGGCATTGAAGAAAGCCGACGTGGTTTTCGTCAGCGGCCTGCACCTGGAAGGCTGGCTGGACCGGCTGATCACAGCCTCCGGCTACAAGGGTGAACCGGTGGTGCTGTCCAACGGCATCATGACCCGCAGCATGGAAGAGGATGGCGAGAAGATCACCGATCCACATGCCTGGAACAGTGCGGTCAACGGCGTCGTCTACGTGAGAAATATCATCAAGGCCCTGCAGAAAGCCGACCCCGACAACGCAGCCGATTACAAAGCCAATGGTGAGAAATACATCGCTCAGCTGCAGGACATGGACGCCTACGCCCGCGCCCAGATCAACGCGATCCCCGTCGCACAGCGCAAAGTGCTCACTTCCCACGATGCGTTCGGCTATTTCGGTGATGCCTATGGCGTGACCTTCCTGTCGCCACTGGGCTTTTCCACCGAGACCGAAGCCTCGGCCGCAGACGTGGGCAAGCTGATCAATCAGATCAAACAGGAGCATGTCAGCGCCTATTTCTTCGAAAACTCCGGCGACCCACGCCTGGTACAGCAGATCGCCAAAGCCAGTGGTGCGCATCCGGGGGGCGAGCTGTATGTGGAATCGCTGTCGCCAGCCGATGGTCCTGCAGGGACCTACGTGAAGATGTTTCGCTACAACGTCGACAAGCTGACGGCGGCGATGAAGGGCAAGTAATCGCTCTTTAACGCCAGCCACGGAACTGCGCGGGAGCGAATTCATCCGCAGTGCCGGCGCTGCGTGCCAATGGGCCTGACGAACCGGGGGCGCCAGAGCAGGTCAATCTTGTATGCTGACCCTCATTCGCCAGCCTGCATTGAAAGGACCCTCGATGACCGCCCTCTCCTTCGCGCCGTTTCAGGATCTGGCTGACAAGCTGATCCCCCACACCGTGGCCGAGCGGGCCGACGGCTCTCACGATCTCTCGCACCTGCATCGGGTCTGGAGCAACGTTTGCGCCATCCGCAACAAGGAAGGCGGCGATCATCAACTGCTGCTCGCCGCGACCTTGCTGCACGACTGCGTGGCCGTAGAAAAGAACTCTCCCTTCCGCTCCAGCGCCTCACGCCTGGCCGCCGCAAAGGCTTCGGAGCTGCTGGCCGAAATGGGCTGGGATGAAGAGCGCATCAACGCTGTCGCCCACGCCATCGAATCCCACAGCTACTCGGCGAATATCACGCCCACCACCCTGGAAGCGAAAATCCTTCAGGACGCCGACCGCCTCGACGCCATCGGTATGGTCGGCGTCGCGCGGCTGTTCTACGTCTCCGGGCGCATGGGCAGCCACCTCTACGACCCCGCCGACCCACAATCGCAAAACCGCGCGCTGGACGACAAACGGTACGCGGTCGATCACTTCTCCACCAAAATCTTCACCCTCGCCGAAGGCTTTCAAACGCGCACGGGAAAACAGATGGCCCAAGTCAGGCATGAACGGGCGCAGCGGTTTTTGCGGGAGTTTATGGAGGAGATTGGGGCTGACGCTCATCGTCCTCGTGATTAAACAGAAATCTCTGACGGCGTATGCGTCTTGAGCCAGTCAACCAACGCAGCATTCATGCGTGTTTGCCAGCCAGGGCCTGACGCCTTGAATTGTTGAACCACCTCAGGCTCCAGGCGAATCGTTATCCGTTCGCGCACCACCTGAGATTTCGGTCGACCACGCTTTACCAGCTTCGCGCCGATGTACTCGTCGGCCTGTTCAAAGAAATCTTCCGACAACTCTGGCGCATCGTCTGGATCAACCCAGTCGGTGCCGGTAGAGGTTTTGTTCGCGCTCATTGGCTTTCCTCATGGAAATGATGCGGCGGGCCGCGCCGCGCGGTGTCCAGACGAGAACGACCATACGCTCTGCCAACAGCCCCACAGTGATGAAACGGGTTTCACCGTAGGCTTGCCGCATATCCTCTGCTGTCAAATGCACGCCAGCAAAAACATGTTTCGCATCTGCGAAATCAAGACCGCGCTCGATCAGGGTTTTGTCACGCTTGGCAACGTCGAAGATTATCTGCATGGAATTATTGTATGTACAGAAAATATTCCAACAACCCATAACCCCGTCACAGAGACCAATCCCACAACACCCGCTGAAAATGCCGAATTCGACCCACAACAGCGCAACTCACCACTCGTCGCCAATCTGCCGTCAAACCTCAACAAATCTGAAATATTTCCACTCGATGTCATAAAGACATCACGGAACCTCTCTATAACCAAGTCTCCGGTGTATTCGTCGATGAGATTTGTGTGGTGAAAAGGTCATTGCGTGGGTTCTTCCGTCCTTCGTCCAAGCCTGGTTTTCTGCGGCGTTTGCGCATTGCCCAGCGACTAGTGCTGTGTTTTGGCGTGACGGCGTTGCTGTTGGTGGCGCTGGGCGTTTTCTGCCTGATGCAGATGCAGAGCATCCGCGATCAGGGCGAGGCGGTGGAAAGCGGCGCGATGCCGAGCATGGCCATGGCGGACGCCATCGCGATCGATCTGATCAAACTGCGCGGCGAGAGCGCGCGGCTGATTGCCAACGCGGACGACCCCAGCGCGGTGGTCACCAGCAAGATCAACGTCGAGCAGCTGAAAAACGAGGTCGAAAAAGGCTTCAGCGATTACCTCGCGCACAGCAAGGACAGCACCGAGCGTGACTCCATCAAGGCTCTGCAAGACGCCTACAGCGCGTTCATGCCGGGGCTGCGCGATGAAATCGGTCTGATCGAACAGAACAAACTCAATGACGCACGCATGCTGCTCAACACCTCGCTGAGCCTGCAAGGCGATTTGATGGACATGCAGGTGCAGCTGCTGCGTGAGCTGAACAAACAGAGCGCGGCCGTGGCAGTCGACGGCGCGGGCAGTCGTTTTCAGCAGACGCGCATCATCGCCGTCAGCGCGATTGCCGTGGCACTGGTGCTGACCCTGCTGCTGGCCTGGCGTTTGAGCGTAAGCATCATTCGGCCGCTGCGTCAGTCGCTGCAGATCGCCAGCACCATCGCTGAAGGTGACCTGAGCCCGCAGCCGATTCCCGAAGGCAAGGACGAAACCGCTCAACTGCTGAAAATGCTTGGGCAGATGCGCGGCAACCTGCACGGCACCATCGATCAGATCTACGCGGCGGCCAGCCAGCTGAGCCAGTCGGTGCAGGAAATGGGCGCGATTGCCGAAGCGAGCGCAAAGAACCTTCAGGCGCAGAACGACGAAATCGAACAGGCCGCTGTAGCCGTTAACCAGATGAGCCAGGCTGCAGTGGAAGTGGCTGACAACGCCAGCAACACCTCGACCGAATCGAAAGCCTCCAATGAGGCCGCTGCCGAAGGCCGCCTGCGCCTGACGGGGACCATCGACTCGATCAAGGAGCTGACCGATAACGTGCTCGACTCCTCGCATCAGGCCGACGGGCTGGCCGAGCGCACCTTGAGCATCAGCAAGATTCTCGAAGTGATCCGCGCCATCGCCAACCAGACCAACCTGCTGGCGCTGAACGCTGCGATCGAAGCAGCGCGGGCAGGCGAAGCCGGACGGGGATTTGCCGTGGTCGCCGACGAAGTGCGTTCACTGGCTCAGCGCACCAGCGCTTCGACGACCGAGATCGAAAGCCTGATCAACGACGTGCAGAAGAGCACCCAGGACACCGCCGAAACCCTGCGCGTCACCGCCGCACAGGCCAGCCAGACGCTGGAACAGGCCGCGGCCACCAGCCAGGCGCTGACAGTCATCATCAGTTCGACCTCGACCATCAGCGACCGCAACATGCTGATCGCCAGCGCGGCCGAACAGCAGGCCCAGGTCGCCAACGAAGTGGACCGCAACCTGAGCAGCATTCGCGATCTGTCGACCCAGTCAGCCTCCGGCGCACAGCAAACGACAGTAGCCAGTAACGCCCTGGCGATGCTGGCGACGGATCTGAATTCGATGGTTCAGCGGTTTGTGTTGTAGCGCGTAAAAAAAGCGGCTTGAACCATTTTCTGCCCATGTCCTTGTGTTTCATTATTGAAACACGCCCACCCAGACGGGCGCCCACGCCAACAAGGACATGAGCATGAACAAAACCGCTGCATTGAGCGCCGCATTCGTCGCCTTTACCCTGAGCCTCCCCGCCCAAGCGGACGTCGAGGTCAAACTGGGCAGCAAGGAACGCGTCACCCGCCTGTTCGCCTACCCCAACAACTGCAACGTCATTTGTTTTCGCAACTGGACGTTGGAGCAAACCGTCGAGCATTACCTGACCCAGAGCGTTCAGCGCGATGGCTACGCCAGTGCCAAGGTCAGTGTGGTCAACGACAACGATCAGTTGCACGCGACAATAAGCGGCGTGCCGGACGGTTACGACAAGCCCCTGACTCAATTGCTGGACGCTGGCGAGCTGGCCTACAACGGGGCGAAAAAACTCAATATCGACGGCAAGTTTGCCTACAACTGGTACCTGTTCCTGCCTCTGGGCATGGCCCTGGAAAACCGCAAGAGCGTCGAACTGCTGCACTTCCCGCCGGATTATTCGCTGACTCAGGCCCAGGACTACCTGCGCTCAGCCACCTCCGACCGCTGGGCCGCGCTGCTCACCGACAACGGCATTCCTGCCGACCAGACGCCTGCCTATCAGACCATCATCGACATCGCACCGATTGCCGCGCCTTCCAATGCAGGCAAGGATCTGGAAGGGGTTTACGGCTACTTCAACGATTACCAGACCACCATGGTCAAGCAGATCAGCCAGAACCAGACCGGCATGTCGCTACCGATGGTCGCGTTTGGCGCGCCAGTGCGTAGCTGGTTGAAGGAGCAATACAAGGTCGAGGTGCCCGTGTTGGGCCTGGCGACGATCAGCCCCACCACTGGGCAGAACGTTTCGGTGATCGGCTCCAACCACCCGAGCTACATCTGGTACGCCGCGGACAAGAGTAACTATGGCGGCGATCAGACCAAGGCCGACGAAGCGGGCCTGAAGGTCATGGGTCAGGATTTGAGCGCGGCGTGCTGGCAGGCGGGCATGGGCCAGAAGCCGGGGGGCGATGCGGCAGCGTTGCTGAAACAATGCACAACCCACTGGCAGGTCACTGACAAGGTCGAGACCTGCAAGCTGTTCTACACCTCGATTCGCAACCTGACGCCTGATCAGGCAGCGGCGAAATGTCGGACAGGGTCGGTGGGAAGGCAGCTCGATCAGCTGCGCAAGCCATTGCCTGAGATGCTGAAAAAGCAGGCCTGACGCCTGTAGGAGCGCGCTGGCCCGGCGATGTCAGTGTCAGCCGACTGACTCACCCAATCTCGGGCAGCGCGCTTCTACAATCGATCCTCAGCCCGAGAGATCACTCGCCCAGCGGACGCAACCGGTACTGCGGCGGCAACTGCTCGAACCCGCTGATCGTCGTGTTCAGGCTCTTCCAACGGCCATCCTTGATGCCGTAGATGCAGCCGTGAATCGACAGCTTCTGCCCACGATGCCAAGCGTTCTGCACGATGCTGGTGTGCCCCACGTTAGCCACCTGCTGAATCACGTTCAGTTCGCACAGACGATCGACCTGCTCTTCCTCGGTCGGCAGCTTGCTCAACAGCTCGCGGTTTTCGTAATACAGGTCGCGAATGGTGCGCAGCCAGCCGTCGATCAGGCCGAACTGGCGATCCTGCATCGAGGCGCGCACGCCGCCACAGCCGTAGTGGCCGGTGACGAGGATGTGTTTGACCTTAAGCACATCGACGGCGTACTGAATCACCGACAGGCAGTTGAGGTCGGTGTGCAGCACGACGTTGGCCACGTTGCGGTGCACGAACAGGTCGCCCGGCAGCATGCCGACGATTTCATTGGCGGGGACACGAGCGTCCGAACAACCGATCCAGAGGTATTCCGGGGTCTGCTGACGGGCCAGTTTGGCAAAGAACTCAGGGTCCTCTTCCTTGATGGCTGCAGCCCAACGTTCGTTGTTATCGATCAGATCTTGTAATTCGTTCATGCGTTGATGCCTCGGAAATGATGCCCAGCTATGACTGGCGATCTGCCCATGGGGTCACGCCATTTTGCGCCTACCGATCGAGAACCGGAGTGAATCTTCATCGCCGCCCCCGGTCCACCCAACAAGACTGCACACAAAGAGGATTTGCCATGAACGATCCACGTCGCCCATTCGGCGCCACCCAACCCGAGCCTATCGATGACAACGAAGACCGCATGGGCTCGATGGAAGAGCTCAACTTCAATGACAATAACGAACCCAGCGGACGTATCGGTGACACCATTCCAGAAGACGAGCTGCAAACCTACCTTCCCGACGAGCGTGTGCGCGAAGCGGGCATGACAGGTGCATCAACCGATGATCACAACCCGACCGACGACGACATGAGCCCGGAAACACTGATCGACGAGGACGGCGCACGCTCAGCCCGAGAAGAGGGCCAAGGCGGGCCCGCGGATTTCGACCTCAGTGTCGTCGATGAAGATGAAATCGGCGCCGGCGGTGGTCTGGATGAAGAGGAAATGGCGATCCTTGATCCGCTGGATGGCAAGCCTGAGATTTAACGTCCTGGTTCAGGCGGTATAAAACCCTGTGGGAGCGAATTCATTCGCGAGACATTGGGACGGGCGGTGTATCTCTATCGCCTGCACCCTTTTTCGCGATGAATTCGCTCTCACAGGTTTAAACATTAATCCGTCAACGTGCAGGCCATGACCAACGCGTCTTCACGCCCGCCAATCGCCGGGTAATAGTCACGACGACGCCCCACTTCATTGAAGCCATACCGCTCATACAACCGATACGCCGACTGATTGCTGGCCCGCAGCTCCAGGAAGCATTCACGGCCATTGAGTTCATAAGCCCGCTTCATCAGCTTGTCGAGCAGCAACAACCCCAGCCCACGCCCCTGGCTCTCCGGTTTGACAGTGATGTTTAGCAAGTGCGCCTCATCGATGATCACGTTGATCACCCCATGCCCCACTTGCTGATTGCCTTCGAACATCAGCCAGATTTCGTAGGATTTGAGCCCGTCCAGAAAGATGCCGCGCGTCCACGGGTGGCTGAACGCTGCGTACTCAATTTTCAGCACCGCATCCAGGTCGGCTTCGGTCATGCGGCGAAACGTTACGGCATCACTCATTCACGGTCTTCCAACGAGCCATCAATTGACGCATGGCCCGCCAAACGTCGGCCTTGCGCTGAGGCTCGTCCATCAGGAGTTCCAGGCCCGGCAGCGCCCAGGCCGAACCCAGGCCTTCGACCTGGAATTCAAGGTTGTAGGATTCGGCGTCAACTTCACCGGCAAAACGTACCGCTGGCAGCCCGATCAGCCACAGGCAGGTACAAGGCTCTTCCTCGACGCGGGCGTAGAGAAAGCCCTGCACGAAGTCCCGCGCAGCTTCCGGGCCCTGATCCATCTGGCCGCGCACCAGCAACGGCCAGCGTACGGGCTCGCCGATGATCTGCGGACTGTCGGGAAGACCCGCGGCGCGCAGCATATCCTTGAGCAACAGATAGGAAGGGTCGCGACTCTGGAAGGGCTCGCCCGTTGCCAGCTCCACCAAAAGCAGGCAGCTGCCGGCCCGCAGCAATTGCAGGGCAAAGCGTGGCGGTGGTACGACGGGAGCTTTGGCTACGACAGGTGCGGCTTCCTCTTCCTTGGCCACCTTGACGACCGGCTTGCCCGCTGAAGACGGACGCGGCACCTCGATCTTCGGCCGCTCGACCGTGCGTGCGACCGGCGCAGGGCTTGCCGTCGCCGCGTTGCTTCTTGCCTGCGCGGGTGCGGCCGGCTGCGGCGCGAACTCGACCTCGTCGTCAAACACCGGCAACGGCGCAAGCAGCTCCGGACGCGAAGGAGCGGCAAAGGGCAGATCGGTGCGCGGCAGCCAGCTGACCACCTGCATGGCGGTCAGATAAGCGCGGCGGCGAGGCTCGTTGAGCAAGGGACAGCCACCTGTGGATAAAGTCAGGAGGGGAATTCTACAGGCCTTCGACGAATCACGCCGCAGTTGATCGACTGAGGGTGAAAACCAACGCCTGCGATGCAGTACAATCGCCGCTTTTATTTGCCAACCAGCGGCCATCCGATGATCGAACCTAAGCGCGTCCTGCGCGCCCTTGCCGAACACTGGGCGCTTCTTGAGCCACTGTGCGAGCACTTCGACCAAGGCACCCTGAGCCTGAGCGAACTGCGCCTGCAACTGGCCGCCCAGCAACTGGAAAGCACGCCCCAGGACATCACCAACCTGCTGGACGTGTGGATTCGTCTCGACATTCTGGTTCCCGTGGCCAAAAGCCCGAACCGTTTCGAGCTGAACGCGCAGATCCACGACTTCCTGTCGTACCTGCGTCGCGAGCATCGCCTGGGCCTGTGCCTAGAAATCGAAGCCTACCTGCGCCATCTGGAGCGCCTGGCCGGTTACATCCAGGAAGCCTTTGAAGCCCGCGATGCCAATGACCTCGCTCGCCAGCTGCGCCTGCTCGACATGCGCGTGCGCGACGTCCTGAAAAAGCTCGCCAATGACGAACAGGCGCTGGTCGCCGTGGCCGAACGCGCTAAGACCCACGACCGGCAAATTCCGCTGCGTCAGCGCTATGCCGAAGTACTGGCGACCTGGGACGAATACGTCGAGCCGATGATCCAGCTGGTCAACGCCGACGGCGCCTTTGAACAGGGCGTGCGCAAGGTCGAGAACGTGCTGCTGCGCATGCTCACCGATCAGCAACGCCTGGGGCATCTGGTCGATGACGACATGCTGCTGCGCACCCACGCGCGGATTCTGGAAATGCAGACCAGCGCGCAACTGACCCTGCGTCATGCCCGCGAACTGCTGCTGCCGCTGCGTGAAGAGGCTCGTCGTCACAATGCCGTGACCCGTGGCGCCGCGCTGGCCCTCTCGGCCATTCGCCGCAAGGGCATCGACGCGGTGCCGCAAGCCGCCATGCCGATGTTCACCCGTCCTCAGAGCACCTTTCTCGGCAGCGCGAACCAGGTCGAAGCCTATGTTTATGCGCTGGCCCGTTTCGAGCCGAAACCGGCGCGCTTCCCCAAGGCCAACATCACCCGCAAGGGCGAGCCGCCTCGGGCGCCGCGCACGGTCAAGGAAATGGTCGAGCGCTGTGAAGAGGCGCTGCCAATGCCGGATCTGATGGTCTGGCTGCTGGAGCAGGAGCCCACTGGTGCCACCGACGAATTGCTGTATTGGTTCTCGCGCCTGTCGCGGGAAAAACGCTTCAAGCGCGAGCGTCTCGAACGCCGCGAATACCTGACCCAGGAGCACCGCGTCAGCCTGCGCTCCTTCGCCCTGCTCTCGAGCAAAGACGCCACCCCAGAGAATTCCGAGGGCACCGCCCATGCATCTTGATCTATCCGAAATGTCCCAGCTCGCGCCGATCTTTCGCGAGCTGTTCAAGGGTTACCACATCAGTCGCCGCGACCCTGAGTTGTACGCTCAGCTATCCAACGCGCAGGACCAATACCGCACGCTGTTCAAGGCGCTGGGTTTCGAACTGGTCTGCGACACCCGGGGCTTCTATTACTTCGTGCCGGAACTGGCCGCCGCGCAGGTCAACAAGACCGCTCAGCGTCTGGCGCTGTTCACCTTCATCCTCGTCGAGCACCTGGCCGACCAGGGTCGCGACCCGGTCGCCGTGCTCGATGGGGGCAGCCTGGGCCGTGATGAACTGCCGTCGCTGTTGGAAAAGTATCGCGACCTGTTCCTGCAGGCCGAAGTGCAAACGGTCGAAGAGCTGGAAGAGAAAATCATGCGCCGCATGACCCAGCTCGGCTTCGCCTCCGAAGAAGTGGGCATCTATCGCTTCCTGCCGCCGATGCATCGTTTCCTCGACGTCTGCCTGTCGGTTCAACAGGACCGCGACCTGGCCGCCAGCCTGCACAGCGACCTGCCGTTGCCGACGCCGGTGCTGATCGACGACGACAGCGACGAGAAACTGTTGCAGACCGACGACCCGCTCGATCTCGCCGAGTTTGACGAAACAGAAGAAACCGAAGAGCAGGCCCTGGCCCGCGCGATCGCCGAAGAACAGGAGCTTGACGCATGAGCCAGGAACGCTACGGCATCCGCCGCTTCGCCCTGCTGAACACCGCCGGTTACAGCCTCGGGCTGTTTCCGCTGGAACATCCGCTGTCGGTCTACGGCGCGAACAACCTGGGCAAGAGCGCCTCGATCAACGCGCTGCAATTCCCGATTCTGGCGCGCATGTCGGACATGTCCTTCGGCAAGTACAGCCTCGATCAGTCGCGCCGCTTCTACTTTGCCTCGGACACCAGCTACATCCTCGTCGAAGTCGCCCTGCCACACGGCCCCCACGTCATCGGCGTGGTCGGGCGCGGTCCGGGTGGTGGCTTCGGTCACCAGTTCTTTGCCTATGCCGGCAAGCTGGACCTGGCCCACTACCAGAAGAACGACACCTGTCTGCGGCAGAAAGAGCTTTTCACCAATCTGGAAAGCCAGGGCCTGAAAGCCTACGAGCTCAAGCCTGATGAACTGCGTCGCTTGCTGGTCGGCGGTCACACGTCGATCCCGCTGGACCTGACGCTGATCCCGCTGCGCTCCACCAGTGAACAAAGCCTGAAGACCTTCCGCGCGTTGTTCATCAACCTGCTGCACATGCGCGAAATCACCGCTGCCAAGCTCAAGCAGCTGTTCCTCGACGCGTTCGAGCACAGCCTGCGCTCCGGTAGCGTGGATTACATCGCGGCGTGCGAAGAAGCCTTCCGCGATGTACGTCGCATGGAACAGGACTACAACGCTCTGGTACTGGCCGGCCCTCTGGTCGAAGCCTTGGCCAACGGCGTGAAGCAACGCGACATTCTGCGCGGCAAGCTGCATCGCCTGTCGCCGCTGCTCGATTCGCTGCTCGGCACCTGGCAGGACTACTCCAACGCGCGCAAGGAAGAGCTGGTCATTCAGGCCGAGCACTATCGTGGCGAGCAGGATGCCCTGCAAAACGATCAACGCGGCGGCACTCAGGAGCTGATGCGTCTGGAGCGTGAAATCAGCAACATCCAGCGCTGGATTGGCGAACTGGCGGTGTTGAAGAATCGGTTCGCGCTGGTGGATGACGTCCGTGTGCTCGAACAGCAACTGCTCGCCGCGAAAGACGCGCACGACGAACTGGCCGGTGCGCTGGCTCAGTCCCGTCAGTTCAGCGCCGAGGATCTGGATGAGCGCCTGCGCGATCTGGAAAAACGCCTGAAGTCGGTCAAGCAGCAACTCGATCATGCAGACAACAACAGTTATGCCCGCCTGCGCGAAGAATTCTCGCAGCCGGACGTCGAGCGCCTGATGCGTCTGTTCAACAGCGCGCTGTTCAGCCTGCCACTGGGCGAGCAAGGCATCGCGCTGGATGACGGCGAGGCGTGGGTCAAATCCCTGGAAGCGATCCTCGATAGCTTCAAGGGCGAGCGTTTCGAAGTGCCGGGCCTGTCGATCAACCTGTCGCACATCGAGCCCCCTGCCCTGCAGGCCTTGGCCGACCGTGCGGCGCTGCGCGATCAGAAAGAGCGTCTGGAAAAAGAACTCAAGCAACTGAAAACCCAGCAGGCCGTCGCCGCAGACCGCGCGGCCAGCAAGACCCAGACCGAGGCGCTGTACCAGCAGGTGCTGGATGCGCAGAAGGCGCTGGAAGACTTCCGCCGTACCCAGACGTTGACCGCCGAGGAAGGCGAGAAACTGGAGCAACTGGCGCAGATGGAAGCGGCGCAGGATGAACTCAAGCGTTCCAGCGATGCCTTCACCGAGCGCGTTCAGCAACTGTCGGCCAAGCTGCAACTGGTCGGTCGCCAGATCGGCGATCTGGAATCCAAGCAGCGCACGCTGGATGACGCGTTGCGTCGTCGTCAATTGCTGCCAGCGAACCTGCCCTTCGGCACGCCGTTCATGGAGCCGGTCGACGACACGCTGGATAACCTGCTGCCGCTGCTTAACGACTATCAGGACAGCTGGCAGGGCTTGCAGCGTTGTGATGGCCAGATCGAAGCGCTATACGCTCAGGTGCGCCTAAAGGGCGTGGCCAAGTTCGACAGCGAAGACGACATGGAGCGCCGTCTGCAGCTGCTGATCAATGCGTACGCACACCGCACCGATGAAGCCCTGACCCTGGGCAAGGCTCGTCGCGCGGCGGTAACGGACATTGCGCGCACATTGCGTAACATCCGCAGCGACTACGACAGCCTTGAGCATCAACTGGCATTGTTCAACCGCGAGATCAACCGTCGCCAGGTCTCCAACCTGGAGAGCTTCCGCATTGTGTTGGCGCCGAACAAGGAAGCGCTCAAACACATCGACCAGATCATCCACAGCGCCGGTCAGTACGAAGAAGGCGAAACGCTGTCGGTGTTCGATCTGAGCCAGAGTGCGGAACAGGACAACAAGAACGAAGAGGCCAAGGAATACTTGGCGCGCCTTGTGGCCGCGAACCACAATCAGCTGGGTCTCAAAGACCTGTTCGAGCTGGCGTTCGAGATCACCAAGGTCAACGGCCAGCCGGTTATCCACACCGATATCGATGGCGCGGCGTCCAACGGCACGACCATGACCATCAAGGCGCTGACCAACATGTACCTGTTGCTGCACTTGATGGACCGTGATCTGGCCGGCCGGGTGCGCCTGCCTTACTACCTCGACGAAGCAGCCGACATCGACGAACGCAACCAGGCAGCATTGCTGGAAACAAGTCTGCAACTGGGCTTTGTACCGATCCTGGCGAGCGTTAAGCCTCAGGTGTCGGCACATGTGGCGATCGATCTTGAAGGTGGTAGCGGTCCTGCGGGTATCTACATCGATGAGGCTGACTGGAAATACATTCAGCGTCGCGATGAAGTAACTAAAGTGAAGGCGGTTGAAGTGGCGCAAGAGGCTGCTGGGTAAGCCTTTCAAGCGGTAACAAAAAGCCCTGCAATAATGCGGGGCTTTTTTGTGGGCGCTATGAATGTCAGGCATAACTCTGTAGCAGCACGGCTTGCCAGCGGTGGCGTCCTTGAAATCGCTACCGCCGGCAGCCGGACTGCTACATGACGACCTCAGCCAACCTGTGGGAGCGAATTCATTCGCGAGACTTCAGTTCAGACTGATTAAGGTGGGTCGCATGCAGCTCCCCATCGCGAATGAATTCGCTCCCACAGGTCGGGGCAGGACAAAGGCCGGAGCTGATAATTTTTTTGGCGCAAAAACAAAACCCCATCTGCGTGAGCAGATGGGGTTCTGGAATTTAATCTTGACGATGACCTACTCTCAC
>NZ_JBWKWB010000031.1:0-56037 GCF_059421985.1 Pseudomonas sp. GW821-FHT02A11 | reverse complement strand
ATGTCAGACAACATGGGATGCCTGATACGACGCCATCGCGGGCAAGCGCGCTCCTACGGGACAGTGATGCTGGTTAAATCACCTTGAAGCCATGGGTGCCGTCGCGGCCCAGCTGCTCCACCAGACCAAACTCCCAATCCAGATACGCCTGCATCGCTTCGCGCGGCGCGTCGGTGCCTTCGTAAGGGCGGCGATAGCGATCGATGCGCGGGGAGGCCAGGTGGGTTTCGCCGGTTTCCAGCGCGAACCCGGCAGCGACCCAACTGGCCGTGCCGTCCTTGAGCAGGAACACGGGTTTGCCGGTCAGCGCTTCCACTTCCGGGACGGCCAGGCGCGCCAGTTTGCTGCTGCCACAGGTCAGCACGTAGTGCTCGGCGGCGGGAATCTTGCGCAGGGCGTTGGAGAGATCCGCGCGCAGCGTCCACCAGGCTCCCGGAATGTGCTGCTTCACATAATTGGCGCTGGCGGTGAAATCCAGTACCGCGACGCTGCCATGCTCCTGCCAGTGACGCAGGGTGTCGGGGCTGATCTCCTCGACCTGCCAGGGCGTCGGAATCGGCGCATTCCACGGGCCTTTTTCGCTGAAGTCGTGAGGGCGCAAGTCGTCGAGCACGTACACCTCCCAGCCCAGTTGCGCGAGCCAGGAGGCCGACATGTTGGCGCGCACGCCGTTGTCGTCCGCCAGCACGACCCGCGCGCCACGCACGCTGGCGTAGTGATCGGTCTCCTGCACCAACTGGCCGCCAGGCGTTGCGCGTGCGCCCGGCAGGTGACCGGCTTCAAATTCCTCCGGCGTGCGCACATCGAAGAGATACGTGGTGCGCGTCGTCTCAGCGTGCCACACCTGCAGGTTGGCGCGCGTGGCACGCTGTACGCCAGCGCGGTCGGCGACCTTGCGGGCGTCGGCGCGGGCGACGTTCAGGGTCTTCTCACTGACCTTTGGAAAGCGCCGCGACTGACCGTGATCCAGGGTCTGCCCGGCCAGCAGCCAACCGATGGTGCCGTTGCGCAGGGCCGAGATCGGGTTCGGCAGGCCGGCGTTCACCAGTGACTGCGTGCCGATGATGCTGCGGGTGCGTCCTGCGCAATTGACGATGATACGCGTGTCGGGATTCGGCGCCAGTTCGCGGGCGCGCAGCACCAGTTCGGCGCCCGGCACGCTGACCCCGGTGGGAATGCTCATGGTCTGGTATTCGTCGAAACGGCGGGCATCGAGCACCACCACATCGGCCTTGCTGTCGAGCAGTTGCTTGACTTCCTCCGCGCCCAGGGACGGGGTGTGACGATGGTGCTCGACCAGTTCGCCAAACGCCTTGCTCGGCACGTTGACATCGATGAACAGCTCGCCGCCCGCATCACGCCAGCCCTGCAGGCCGCCTTCCAGCAGTTTCACGTCGCTGTAACCCAGGTCGACCAGGCGGGCGAGGGCCGATTGAGCCAGACCTTCGCCGTTGTCGTAGAGGGTGATCGCGGTGTCGCGACGCGGGATGCGCGACAGCACTTCAAGCTCCAGTTTCGACAGCGCAATGTTCGCTGCGAATAGCGGGTGAGCTTCGGCAAACGGCGCTTCTTCGCGCACGTCCACCAAGGCGACTTCTTCTTTATTGAGCAGGGCGGCGCGAATATCGGCAAATGAGCGGGTGCTATGGGTCATTGGGCAGGATTCTCTTTGGACAGGTCCCAGATGTTCGGGAGATAGGCGTTGGAATAGCCGGAAATGAACAGTTTTTCGCTGCCGTCAGGTTGATAGACGGCACGCTTCACGGCACCGATGTTGGCGCCGTAGACATGAATGCTGATCGACACTTGATCGCTGAAAGCGTTGCTGACCTGATGAATATCGTTGCTGCGCGGCGACAGGGCTTCAACGTGGCCGGGCTCCAGGCGAATGGCCGGCCCTTCCTGTTCCAGTCGGCCGTCGGCGCTGCGGGCAAAGCCCTGAGAATATTCGGCGCCACGCAACATGCCGATCAGCCCCCACACGCGATGGTCATGAATCGGTGTGCTCTGCCCCGGCCCCCAGACAAAACTGACGATGGAAAAGCGCTGACGGGAATCGGCGTGCAGCAGAAATTGCTGATAACGGGTCGGGTCTGGCACGGCGAATTCGTCAGGCATCCAGTCGTCGAATTGCACCAGTTGCCCCAGCAGCCTGCCACCGCGATGCAGCAGATCGCCTTCGCGCGGGTTGCTGTCGATCAACTCGGCCAGTGCGCCAATGAACTCGCGCAGGCGTTCGGGGTGTCGGGGGTGAGTCATGTGGGCTCCACGGCAGGTTCGGTTAGCCAATATAAGCATAATGCCGCGGCTTAATATGCTATTTATTGATGATTAGGTTATAACGAAAAAGCATTTGATAACCTTCAGGCAGGTTGCCGGGGTATCCAGCCGAAGCGTTTGGAATTATGCTTTTTGCCTATCTTGTCCCCCTTTTTCCATGTGCGTACCGAATGAAAATTGATGATATCGATGCCTTTGTCGCGGTGATTCGCTGCCAGTCCATCAGCCATGCCGCCGAGTCCCTTGACCTGACCCAGCCGGCCATCACCCGCCGCGTGCAGAACTTCGAGCAGGCGTTGGGCGTGGAACTGTTCGACCGCAACACCAAACCTCTCAAGCCGACCGCCATGGGCACTCAGGTGTACCAGAAATGTCTGGCGATCCTGCGGGAAATGGACTCACTGCGCGAGCTGGTGGCCAGTGACACTCCGCCCAGCGGCCTGTTGCGCCTGGGCGTGCCGCAGACCATCGGAGATGTGGTGCTGCTCGATGCGTTGAAACATATGCGCGGCCAATTTCCCGACCTGCGCGCGCAAGTGGTCACAGGGTGGGGCAGCCATCTGATCGGCAAGATCGAGAACGGCGAGCTCGACGCCGCCGCTGCGTTGTTCCCGGCGGGCAAGATTTTTCCGGACGCCATCATTGGTGAGTCCATCGGCAAGATGGAGCTGGTGGTGGTCTGCGCCAGAAGTCAGCTGCCGAAAAAACCGGTGAAACTGGCTGACTGCTACGAACAGGGCTTTGTGTTGAACCCCGACGGCTGCGGCTTTCGCGCAGGTTTACAGCGCACCCTGGCCGATCAGGGCTTGAGCCTGAAGGTCAATCTGGAAACCTTCGGCACCGAACTGCAATTGGGCCTGGTGGCGGATGGCATGGGCTTCGGGCTGGTCCCGCGCCCGTTGCTGGAGCGCAGCATTCATCGCGATGTGCTGGCCGTGATGCCGCTCAAGGACTTCAAGCCGGTACTGGACCTGTGGCTGATTTACCCGCGTTTCCTCGGCAATCTGCAGGCGCCGGTCAGCCTGTTCGGGCGTCTGGTGGCCGACGCCTTGAAGCAGTCCCGCGAGGCGGCCTGAGCCGATGGGGCTGATAATAAAAAATATTGATAATTAGCTTAGAAGAAAATGTGATTTTTAAACGTCTGCCCGCGCGCTTAGGCTCCCTCGACACGTCTATTCCAGACCCACAGGGAGTCATGCATGAGCAACGTCAGTCCTTTGCCCGTCCAGTCCGGTTCAAATAACGTACAGGACCGGGTCAGCCCCGAAGAGTGGGAGGTGCGGGTCAAGCTCGCGGCGGCCTATCGACTTGCCGCGCTCAAGCGCTGGACCGACCACATCTACACGCACTTCTCGGCGCGGGTGCCGGGACCGGACGAGCACTTCCTGATCAACCCCTTTGGCCTGCTGTTCGACGAAATCACCGCGTCGAATCTGGTCAAGGTCGACATCGACGGCACCCTCGTCGACGACCCGACCGGCCTTGGCATCAATAACGCAGGGTA
This sequence comes from Pseudomonas sp. GW821-FHT02A11, assembly GCF_059421985.1. Lineage (NCBI taxonomy): Bacteria > Pseudomonadati > Pseudomonadota > Gammaproteobacteria > Pseudomonadales > Pseudomonadaceae > Pseudomonas > Pseudomonas sp. GW821-FHT02A11. The sequence continues at coordinate 52,253 of NZ_JBWKWB010000031.1, read as the reverse complement.
CGTTATCCACAGCGCCATTCACGCGGCGCGACCCGACCTGCAAGCGGTGCTACACACCCACACCCGCGACGGCATTGCGGTGTCGGCGCAAAAAAATGGCTTGTTGCTGATCTCCCAGCACGCTCTGGCGTTCTCCGGGCGTGTGGCCTACCACGGTTACGAAGGCATCGCGCAGGACCTGGGCGAGCGCGAGCGGCTGGTGGCAGATCTGGGCGACAAGAGCGTGATGATTCTGCGTAATCACGGCCTGCTCACGGCGGGCGTCAGTGTCGAGCATGCGTTCAAGCAGCTGCACAACCTGGAATACGCCTGCAACATTCAGATCGCCGCGCAGGCAGCGGGCAATGCCGAGCTGATCTTCCCGCCAGAGGAAGTGGTGAAGAAGGTCGAGGAACAGGCCAGGGTGTTTCAGGACGGCAACGGACCGGGCGTGACGCGGCATTGGAATGCGTTGATCCGCGAGCTGGATCGGCATGGGACGGGTTATAAGGAGTAGGGCCGGTCCAGCGCGCATGATCATTCTGTGGGAGCGAATTCATTCGCGAGAGGTGGGTACATCCGATGAAGATATGTCGGATGTACCTTCGAATCGCGAATGAATTCGCTCCCACAGGGTAGGCACGCGGTGTGCCTGGAAACTACGCCACCTTTTCCTGCTTCGCCCGCTCACGCTTGGCCACCAGCTCACGGGTCAGCGGGATCAGTTTCTTGCCGTAATCAATCGCGTCTTCCAGCGGGTCGAAACCGCGAATCAGGAAGGTGGTGATGCCCAGATCGTAATAATCGAGCAGCGCCTCGGCGACCTGTTCGGCTGTGCCCACCAGCGAGGTCGAGTTGCCCTTGGCGCCCAGCAGCCCGGCAATCCCGGTCCACAGACGTTTATCCAGGCGCGCTCCCTGCGCGGCAGCGGCGAGCAGGCGCTTGGAGCCTTCGTTGGCCGGCTCACGACGCTGAATGCCGTTCGCCTGTGCCTGTGCTTTCGCCCGCTGCAGAATGCTGTCCGCCCGGGCCCAGGCCTTTTCTTCGGTCTCTGCCAGAATCGGCCGCAGCGACAGACTGAAACGTACCGTTCTGCCGTGCTTCGCCGCCTCGGCTCGCACCTGTTTGACGATATCCCTGACCTGCTCATAGGTTTCGCCCCACAGGGCATACACATCAGCGTGTTTGCCTGCCACCTCGATGGCCGCCTGCGAAGCGCCGCCGAAGTACAACGGAATGTGTGGTTGTTGAGGTGACTTGACCAGCGAATGGGCGCCTTCGAACTGGTAATACTTGCCGTGATGGTCGAAGGGCTTTTCCGCGGTCCATTCCTGGCGCACCACACTCAGGTATTCATCGGTGCGCGCATAGCGCTCGTCCTTGCCGATGAAACTGCCGTCGGCGCGCAGTTCCTGATCGTCGCCACCGGTAATGATGTGAATCGCCGTGCGCCCGCCGTTGAACACATCCAGCGTCGCGAACTGTCGCGCCGCAACGGTGGGCGAAATGAAGCCGGGCCGGTGAGCGATCAGGAATTTCAGCCTGGTTGTAACGCTGGCGGCGTAGGACGCGATGAAGGCGCTGTCCGGGCTGTTGGAGTGATAGGCCACCAGTGCGCGGTCGAAGCCGGCGTCTTCATGGGCGCGCGCGACCTTTTCGACATAGTCAGGCTGAACTGTCTGACCGCTACGAGGGTGGATTTCCGAAAAGGGCTGGGTGGCAATGTAACCGATGAATTCAACGCTCATGGGCAATTCCTCAGGGTTGTCACAACTGTCGGGCGCGGATCTTTGCGCGAGGCGAGTGAGCAACATAGGGGCAGCCGGTGAGCGTGTGAAATTCGATTTGGCGCTAAGCTAATTATAAAAATAATGCATCTATAAATCTAACAACATCAGAAAAGCTGAGTATTAGCTTATGTCCAATCGTCATTTCACGCTGTTTTTTTATGCGTTTAGGATGGCCTGCATACTTGGAATGGTCTGGCCGTTCCTTTTCAACAGGTCTCGCAAGGATGTCGTTCATGGGGTTTATCTGGCACAGGCTGGCGCAAAAAAATGCTGCGCTGTTGTTGTCGTTCGTGGTGCTGCTATTGGTCGGATGCGGGGATGAAGGGCACACGCAGGCCGCTGTTTCGGATGCGGTGGACTGGTCGAAGGTCAAGCTGATCCTCGGTGATCAGGCCAAGGGCTTGCGGACGGTGGTCGATGCATCCAAGGCTTTCGACGGGATTGCGTATCAAGTGGAATGGGCGAACTTTCAAGGTGCCGCTCCCTTATTCGAAGCCCTACGGGCGGGCGCCGTGGATCTCGCTCCCGCCGGTGACACCCCGGTTCTGGCGGCTGCCACCGGTGGCACGCCGTTGCGCATTGTTGCGGTGCGCCGCGGGCAGTCGCGCAGTATCGGAATTCTGGTGCCACCGGATTCCGACATTAAAACCGTTGCCGACCTGAAGGGGCGCAGCGTGTCGATCTCGTCGGCTCGCGGCAGCATCTCGCAATACCTGCTGATTCGTGCGCTGGAGAATGCCGGGGTCAAGGAATCGGACGTCAACATCGGGTTCGTGATGCCCACCGATGCGCTGTCGGCCTTTCATGCCGGGAAGATCGACGCGTGGGCCACGTTTGGCATCTATCAGGCGTTTGCCGAAGAAAACGGCGCGCGGCTGTTGCTGAGCGGGGAGGGCATCAACACCGGCCTGACGTTTATTACGGCGTCGGACAAGGCGCTGGCCGACAAGGTCAAGCGCCAGGCACTCAATGATGTGTTGCAGCGTTTGGCCAAGGCGTTCGAATGGGCCAAGGCCAACCCTGAGCAGTACGCGCAGGTGTTCTCCAGCGCCAATAACGTGCCGTTGCCGGTGTCCCAGCGTTTGCAGAGTTGGGGAGTGGAGTCGTTGCAGCCGGTCGATGCGTCGGACATCGCTGCGTTACAGGGTGTCGATGATCTGTTCGTGGCGAAGAAGATATTTCCGCAGCCGGTGCAGGTGTCCGGGCTGGTGGATCGGGAGGTATTTCCGAGTGCTCATGGGGTGTTGCTGCGCTAACGGAGCGACGGGTGCCGAACCCTGTGGGAGCGAATTCATTGGCGAAAAATGGTAGGACCGGCAGAGATACGTCGGATACCGGCCCCTCGCGAATGAATGCGCTCCCACAGGGGAGATCGGCGTTGCCCGCGGGAGCAGCGCCGGTCATCCCTGGGCTCAGTGGCGCGAACCGTCCTGCCCCATCGCCAGCAGCTGCTTTTCCTGATCCCAGTCGAACGGCTCGTCATTCTCTTCAGCTTCGAAGCGGCGCTCTTCCAGCGAGGTGTACATGTCGATTTCTTCGTCGGGCATGTAATGCAGGCAGTCGCCGCCGAAGAACCACAGCAGGTCGCGTGGCACCAGGTGGGCAATTTGCGGGTAGCGCTGGATCACCTGGCACAGCAGGTCCTGACCCAAGTATTGGCTCTCGATCGGTTCGACCGGCAGCAGGCCGAGCAATTCGTCATAACGTTCGATGAACAGCGCATGACTTTCTTCGGGTACCTGTTCGGCGTCACCGAGCGCGACCAGAATGCCGCGCAGGTGCGTCAGCAGGTTGAGAGTGCGGTCGAGATTGGCGTCGGCCATGATGAAGTCCTCAAAGACAAAAACAGGCGCGGGAGTATAGATCCCTGAACAGGTGACCGATACCCCAACGAGGACAGGCCGACGCCCGGGATCAGTTCAATGCCATAATCCGGCCAGGTAGCGATGGCCCGCCTCGGTCAGGGCCAGGTGGGCATAGGTGTTGTCGGGATTGGGCTTGCGTGTGACGAAGCCGATGAGCAGAAGGGTTTGCAGGGTGAGGGTGGGTTTGCCGCTCTGAAAGTCCTCCCCCGAGGCGATTTCGGCAAGCAGGCAACGATGGGTCATGCGTTGGTTGATCATGATGCTTCCCCTTGGTGTTTTCTTGTTGTTACCGGGGAGTGTAGGACAAGGTTCGAGGATGTGCAGGCTAGAGCGTTGGATTCAGTGGATTGATGAGTCCTCGACTGTAGGAGCGCGCTTGCCCGCGATGGGGTACATCAGCAAGATATGTTGCGCTGACACACCGATATCGCGGGCAAGCGCGCTCCTACAAAACGTTCATTTACACTGGATCAACGAACTTTCCCTTCAGAGGCCTTCAGTTCCTCTTTATCAAAATCATCCACGTCGATTACCTTGCGTCGCGCCGCTTCTGCCTCGCGCAGTTTCTGCGCCTCAGCCGGTTGCAACACGCCTGCATTCAACGCCGCATCGATCACATGCTCGCCACCAGCAGCCTTGAGCTGACCGGTTTTGAGCCCCTGATGCAGCTTGCCGCGCAACGTTTTGGCGCCGCTCAAGAGGTCCGCCGCATGTTGCAGCGCGCCCACCGGATCGCTTTCCGAGGTCGGGCGGTAGCAACCGGCGAGCACCGACTCCAGCGCCGGATCGCCTTTGGCACGACCGATGATGGCCGCCACTTCGGCATCCAGCGCATCAGACGGCCCTTTGTGGCGACGACCCAGCGGGAAGACGATCACACGCAGCAGGCCGCCGAGAATCCGGTTGGGGAAGTTGCTCAGCAGCTCATCCAGCGCGCGCTCCGATTCGCCGAGCGCTTCTTCCATCGACCAACGAAACAGCGGCGCCAGCGCTTCGGGATAATCCAGGTCGTGATAGCGCTTGAGCGCCGCCGAGGCCAGGTACATGTGGCTCAGCACATCGCCCAGGCGCGCCGACAGACGCTCGCGACGTTTCAGCTCGCCGCCCAGCAGCATCATGCTCAGGTCGGCAAGCATGGCAAACGCTGCGGCCTGACGATTGAGCGCGCGGAAATAGCCTTGGCTCAGGCGATCCCCCGGCATGCTCTCGAAATGCCCGAAGCCCAGATTGAGCACCAGCGTGCTGGCCGCATTACGCACCGCGAAGCCGATGTGTTGCAGCAGCAGATGGTCGAATTCCTTCACCGCCTGGTCATGATCCTCACGCCCTGCGAGAGCCATTTCCTTCAGCACGAAGGGATGGCAACGAATGGCGCCCTGACCAAAGATCATCAGGTTGCGTGACAGAATGTTCGCGCCTTCCACGGTGATGAAAATCGGCGCGCCTTGCCACGAGCGGCCCAGATAGTTGTTCGGGCCCATGATGATGCCCTTGCCGCCGTGCACGTCCATGGCGTGAGTGATGCACTCGCGACCGCGTTCAGTCAGGTGGTATTTGAGAATCGCCGACAGCACCGAGGGCTTCTCGCCCAAGTCCACCGCGTTGGCGGTGAGCATGCGCGCGCTGTCCATCAGCCAGGCGTTGCCGCCGATGCGCGCCAGAGATTCCTGAATGCCTTCAAATGCCGAAAGCGGCACGTTGAATTGCTCGCGAATCTGCGTATATTGCCCGGTGACCAGGCTGGTGTATTTCGCAGCGCCGGTGCCGACAGCGGGCAGGGAAATCGAACGGCCCACGGACAGGCAATTCATCAACATCATCCAGCCCTTACCGAGCATGGCCTGACCGCCGATCAGATATTCCAGCGGGATGAACACGTCCTTGCCCGAGTTGGGACCGTTCATGAAGGCCGCGCCCAACGGCAAATGACGGCGGCCGATTTCAACGCCCGGCGTGTCGGTGGGAATCAACGCCAGGCTGATGCCCAGATCCTCTTCCTCGCCCAGCAGGTGTTCGGGGTCGTAGGCCTTGAAGGCCAAGCCGAGCAACGTGGCTACCGGCCCGAGGGTGATGTAGCGTTTTTCCCAGTTCAGGCGCAGGCCGATGACTTCCTCACCCTGCCACTGGCCTTTGCAGATGATGCCGGTGTCGGGCATCGCGCCAGCGTCGGAACCCGCCAGGGGGCCGGTGAGGGCGAAGCACGGAATGTCGTCGCCCCGGGCCAGGCGCGGCAGATAATGGTTGCGCTGTTCGTCTGTGCCGTAATGCAGCAGCAGTTCAGCCGGGCCCAGGGAATTGGGGACCATGACGGTGGACGCCAAGTCGCCGCTGCGGGTCGCCAGTTTCATCGCCACCTGCGAGTGGGCGTAGGCCGAAAAACCTTTACCGCCGTACTCCTTGGGGATGATCAGCGCAAAGAAACCGTGCTCTTTAATGTGCGCCCAGGCTTCGGGGGGCAAGTCCATGGCCTGGCCGATTTCCCAATCGCTGACCAGCGCGCACAGCTCGTTGGTCGGGCCGTCGATAAAGGCTTGTTCCTCTTCGGTCAACTGGCTTTTGGGGTAGGCCAGCAGGGTGTCCCAGTCGGGGCGACCACTGAACAGTTCGCCGTCCCACCAGACCGTGCCAGCATCGATGGCGTCGCGCTCGGTTTCCGACATGGGCGGCAACACTTTCTGAAACCAGGCGAACATCGGCGTACTGAAATATTGGCGGCGCAGGTCCGGCAGGGCCAGTGGCAATGCCACGGCGAGCCACAGCACCCACGGAATGATCATCCAGCCATGGGCATGACTCAGCGCACCCATCGCCAGCAGATACACCGCCACTATACCCAGGGCAGGGAAGGGGGCGACGCGCCGATGGGCCAGCCAGGCCACGCCGATCACCAGAACCACGATCCACAACAACAGCATAAGAATCCCTCCGAGATGACGGCGAAGTTGAGCGCCATCGACACCACGGGCAGCCGCTCTGGCCCGCGCATCGATAGTGACCCCGTGCTGTCATGGGAGTTCGAGGGCTGGCCGATGCGCGTGAAGTTGTGGCTCGAATACCCCCTTCGTCACGCGCTGGGGGTAGACTGACGACCCACCGGCATATGCCACTAATTCGTCGCCACTACGTACGGGAGAACAACAACCATGTTGAAAATCTGGGGCCGCAAGAACTCGTCCAACGTTCGCAAGGCGTTGTGGGTCGCAGAAGAGCTGGGCCTGGCCTACGAGTCGATCAATGCTGGCGGCGCGTTTGGCGTAAATGACCAGCCCGACTACCTGGCCAAGAATCCCAATGGCGTGGTGCCGATGATCGAAGACGGTGATTTCGTGCTGTGGGAATCCAACGCCATCGTGCGTTACCTGGCTGCGCAATACTCACCTGATTCGGCCTTGTTCCCAAGTGATCCCAAGGCGCGTGCCCAGGCCGACAAGTGGATGGACTGGACCACCTCAACCTTCGCTGGTCCGTTCCGCACCGTATTCTGGGGCGTGGTGCGCACCCCGGCCGAGCAGCAGGACTGGACGCAAATCAACGCTGCCAAGGCCACCATCGAAGGCTTGCTGCGCATCGTCGACAAGACGCTGAGCACCCAGCCGTACCTGTCGGGGCAGGCCTTCGGCATGGGCGACATCCCGTTGGGCTGCTTTATTTATGCCTGGTTCGAAATGCCGATTGAACGCGCCGAGCTGCCTCACCTCAAAGCTTGGTACGAGCGTCTGCAGCAGCGTGCGGCGTATCGCGCGGCGGTGATGACCGCGCTGACCTGAGGCTGACAGCGTTAGATTAATAACTACTATCAATAGATCTCGCTGTACTTGCGCGGCGTCGGCACGCAACATTGCCACACGCCGCGTTTGCAACGGGTTGTTACAGATGATGAGGGTTTTTAAACCTCCGTGCGCTGAACCCCCTGCAGCCTCCGCGCTTTTTGTATTCGTTTTTTCTCCCTTTTCCTTTTATTGGTGTGTTTTCAGTCATGAGTTCAGCTCTGTCCATCCGGCAGCTAACCAAGACCTACGGCAACGGTTTCCAGGCCCTCAAGGGCATCGATCTGGATGTTGCCGAGGGTGATTTCTTCGCATTGCTCGGCCCCAACGGCGCCGGCAAATCCACCACCATCGGGATCATCTCGACCCTGGTCAACAAGACCACGGGCACGGTGAACATCTTTGGCCACGACCTGGATCGCAACCCGGCGCAGCTCAAGCGCTCGATCGGCGTGGTGCCGCAGGAGTTCAACTTCAATCAGTTCGAGAAGACCTTCGACATCGTCGTGACCCAGGCCGGTTACTACGGGATCCCGCCGAAGATCGCCAAGGAACGGGCCGAGCAGTACCTGACCCAACTGGGCCTGTGGGACAAGCGCAACGTGCCTTCGCGCTCGCTGTCCGGCGGCATGAAGCGTCGCTTGATGATCGCCCGCGCGCTGATTCACGAGCCGCGTCTGTTGATCCTCGACGAACCGACTGCGGGCGTGGACATCGAGCTGCGCCGTTCGATGTGGACCTTCCTCACCGAGCTGAACGAGAAAGGCATCACCATCATCCTCACCACGCACTATCTGGAAGAGGCCGAGCAGCTGTGCCGCAACATCGGCATCATCGATCACGGCACCATCATCGAAAACACTGGCATGAAGACGCTGCTCAATAAACTGCACGTCGAAACCTTCCTGCTGGATCTGAAAGACCCGATGCTTACCGCGCCACAGCTGAGCGGTTACCCGTCGCGGCTGGTAGACGACCACACCCTGGAAGTGCAGGTCGACAAGACCATCGGCATTACCTCCCTGTTCGGTCAGCTGGCGTTGCAGAACGTTCAGGTGCTGAGCCTGCGTAATAAAACCAATCGCCTTGAGGAGCTGTTCGTGGGCCTGGTCGAGAAAAACCTGTCGAAGGTGGCGGTATGAGTTCCGAGCTGCGCCCCAACCTGATCGCGATGAACACCATCGTGTACCGCGAAGTCCGCCGCTTCATGCGCATCTGGCCGCAGACTCTGCTGCCGCCGGCGATCACCATGGTTCTTTACTTCGTGATCTTCGGCAACCTGATCGGCCGGCAGATCGGCGACATGGGTGGCTTCACCTACATGCAGTACATCGTGCCAGGCCTGATCATGATGTCGGTGATCACCAACTCCTACGGCAACGTGGTGTCGAGCTTTTTCGGCGCAAAATTCCAGCGCTCGGTGGAAGAGCTGATGGTGTCGCCGGTTTCGCCGCACACCATCCTCATCGGCTACACCATCGGCGGCGTGCTGCGTGGCCTGGCGGTGGGCGTGATCGTGACGATCCTGTCGATGTTCTTTACCGACCTTCAAGTGCATCACCTGGGTGTGACCCTTGTGGTGGTGCTGCTGACGGCGACGATCTTCTCATTGCTGGGCTTTATCAACGCCGTGTTTGCGCGCAACTTCGATGACATTTCGATCATCCCGACCTTCGTGCTGACACCGCTGACCTACCTGGGCGGGGTGTTCTACTCGATCAACCTGCTGCCGCCGTTCTGGCAGACCGTGTCGCTCGCCAACCCGGTGCTGCACATGGTCAACGCATTCCGTTTCGGAATTCTGGGCGTGTCGGACATCAAGATCAGCATTGCACTGGCGTTTATGGTCGTTGCGACCATCGTGCTGTACCTGGGCTGTGCGCGTCTGTTGGTGAGTGGACGCGGCATGCGCCAATAATCCTGCGGCAGGATCTGCCTGCCTGACGGACAAACCTGTGGGAGCGAATTCATTCGCGAGAGGGCGGTACATTCAACACATCTGTGTCGGATGCACCACCTCATCGCGAATGAATGCGCTCCCACCGTTCAACTGCGTTTCTGCTTTCTGGTTTTCCACTGCCGCCCCACCCACCAGCGCCAGTACGCCATCGTCGCAAAATACCCCAACGCCCCCAGCACGACCCCCGCCACCACCGATCCCAGCAAAAAAGGCTGCCACAGCGTCGACAACTGCCCGCTGATCCACTCCCAGCTCATCTCGTCCGGAAAGCTTCTGGGCGGCAGCCCCATCAGCAGGGCGCCGATCTTATATGTGCAATAAAACACCGGCGGCATTGTCAGCGGGTTGGTCAGCCAGCACAGGCTTACCGCAATCGGCATGTTGGCGCGAACCCACACTGCCAAAAATGCGGCCAGCAACATTTGCAAGGGCATGGGCATGAGTGCGGCAAACAGGCCAATGCCCATCGCCCGCGCGACGGAGTGACGATTGAGGTGCCAAAGGTTCGGATCGTGGAGGAGGGTGCCGAGAAAACGTAAGGATTTGTGTTCCCGGATGCTGTTCGGATCGGGCATGTACCGCTTGATCAGGTGACGTGGCATACAGGAAATCCGGAGGGTTGGTGCGGGAAATTCGGGCAAGTATGCATGGATAGTGAGCGAGGGAAATTCAGACATTGTGACAATTAATAAAAGCGCCGCCGCTTCGATGGGCTAAGCCAAGAGGGTGAATTTCATCGGTTGTGAAGGAAAAGCCTTATGCGCACAGGGATGGTGGCGCTTGCGGCGGGACTGCTGGTCCTGCGTTTTTTACCGGCACTACCGCCGGTCTGGTTGATGCTGGCGATGCCGGTGGTCGCGCTGATGCTGCTGCCGTTTCGCACCTATCCGCTGGCGTTTTTTCTGTTCGGGCTGACCTGGGCCTGTGTATCGGCCAAGTCGGCGCTGGACGATCGTCTCCCTGAACGCTTCGACGGCCAGACGCTGTGGCTCGAGGGCAAGGTCATGGGCTTGCCAAGCACGGTCGATGGCGTGGTGCGCTTTGAGCTGCAAGACCCGGTGTCACGCCGCACGCGCTTACCCGAACGCCTGCGCATCGCCTGGTACGCCGGCCCCGAGGTGCGCAGCGGCGAACGCTGGCGGCTGGCGGTCAAGCTCAAACGTCCCGCGGGCCTTGCCAATCCGGGTGCATTCGACTATGAAGCCTGGTTGCTGGCCCAGCGCATTGGCGGCACAGGCACGGTGGTCGATGGCCAGCGACTCGCCTCTGCAGGCGAATCCTGGCGCGACGGGATCCGTCAGCGCTTGCTGGCAGTGGATGCCCAAGGGCATGAAGGTGGGCTGGCGGCGTTAGTGCTGGGCGACGATTCGGGGCTCAGTTCCGCGCAGTGGCAGGTGTTGCAGGACACCGGCACCGTGCATCTGCTGGTGATTTCCGGCACCCACATCGGCTTGCTTGCAGGGCTGCTCTACAGTCTGGTCGCAGGCCTCGCGCGCTGGGGGTTGTGGCCGCGATTCATTCCATGGCTGCCGTCGGCTTGCGTGCTGGCATTCACCGGCGCGCTGACCTATGGGTTTCTTGCCGGTTTCGAAGTGCCGGTGCAACGGGCCTGCGTCATGCTCGGGCTGGTGTTGCTGTGGCGCCTGCGTTTTCGTCATCTGGGTGTGGTCTGGCCGATGTTGATCGCCCTGAATTTGGTGCTGCTCGCCGAGCCGTTGGTCAGTTTGCGGCCGGGCTTCTGGCTCTCGTTCACGGCAGTGGGGATTCTCATGCTGATCTTCGGCGGCCGCCTTGGCGCCTGGGGTTGGCTGCACAGTTGGTCGCGGGCGCAGTGGCTGATTGCCTTGGGTTTGTTGCCGGTGCTACTGGCGTTGAACCTGCCGGTGAGCGTCAGCGGGCCGATGGTCAATCTGCTCGCTGTGCCGTGGGTCAGCATTTTCATCCTGCCGTTGGCGCTGTTCGGAACGTTTTTTCTGGCGATCCCGCTGATTGGCGAGCGTCTGCTCTGGCTGGCGGGCGGTTCGATGGAGGGGCTGTTTCGCTTTCTTTCCTATATGGCCGATGGATTGCCTGCCTGGACCGGCCCTGCAGTCCCGGTTTGGGTCTGGCCGTTAAGTCTGCTCGGTGCGTTTGTGCTGTTGCTGCCCAAGGGCGTGCCGATGCGTCCATTGGGCTGGCCGATGTTGCTGCTGTGCGTTTTCGCGCCTCAGAAAAGCGTCCCGGCGGGTGAGGTTGAGGTCGTGCAACTGGACGTGGGGCAAGGCCTGGCGATCCTGCTGCGTACCCGCGATCACGCGCTGTTGTATGACGCAGGCCCCCGTTTTGGCGAGTTCGACATTGGCGAGCGGGTGGTGCTGCCGGCGATTCGGCGCGCTGGCATCCGTCATCTGGACCTGATGCTGCTCAGCCATGCCGACGCCGATCACGCAGGTGGCGCTCCGGCGATTCATCAGGCATTGCCGGTCGGTCGAGTCCTTGGCGGAGATGTCGAGCGTATGCCGCCTGGTTTGCCGGTGGAGCGCTGCCGAAACGGCGAGACGTGGACGTGGAATGCGGTGACCTTTGCAACCTGGATCTGGGAGCAGGCCGGCGAGGGCAATGCGGCGTCTTGCGTCTTAAGCGTGGAGGCCAGCGACGAGCGCCTGTTGCTGACGGGTGACATCGATATTCACGCCGAGCGCGCCATGCTCGACAGCGGTTTTGACGTGCGCGCCGATTGGCTGCAAGCCCCCCACCATGGCAGCCGCACCTCATCGTCCAAGCGCTTTCTCAACGCGGTTTCGCCCAAGGGCGTGCTGATTTCCCGAGGTCGAAACAACGCCTTCGGCCACCCGCACCCGCTGGTCATGTCGCGTTATCGCTGGCTTGGAATCGACACCCATGACAGCGCCGAACTCGGTGCCATCACCTTGCAATTAGGGACGTTTAGCGGCGTTCAGACCGAGCGCTCGACGCGACGTTTCTGGCGTGAATGAAATTGTCGGTCATTGATCGACGGGTTCGGCGAGTCCGCGACGCTATGGTAGAGTGGCGCCACTTTTTTTCAGGGGGTGGTTGCTGTGTGGGAGCTGGTCAAATCTGGTGGCTGGATGATGCTGCCGATCATTTTGAGTTCCATCGCCGCCGTCGGGATCATCATCGAGCGTCTGTGGACCTTGCGCGCCAGCCGCATTACACCACCGCATCTGCTCGGTCAGGTGTGGCGCTGGATTCAGGACAAACAGCTGAGCAGCGAGAAGCTCAAGGAACTGCGCGCCGATTCGCCGTTGGGTGAAATCCTCGCTGCGGGTCTGGCCAATTCCCGTCATGGTCGCGAGATCATGAAAGAGTGCATCGAAGAGGCCGCCGCCCGCGTCATTCATGACCTCGAACGTTATCTGGCAACCCTCGGCACCATCGCGGCCATGGCGCCGTTGCTGGGGCTGCTGGGCACCGTGCTGGGCATGATCGACATCTTCGGTTCGTTCACCGCCACCGGCATGACTGGCAACGCAGGCATGCTTGCTGGCGGTATCTCCAAGGCGCTGATCTGTACGGCCTCGGGCCTGACCGTGGCGATTCCGACCATCTTCTTCCATCGCTACCTGCAAAGCCGCGTCGATGAGCTGGTGGTCGGCATGGAGCAGGAAGCGATCAAGCTGGTCGAAGTGGTGCAGGGCGACCGTGATGTCGACCTGACCGACGCCAAGCCTGACCTCAAGGCCGCCGCCCGGGGCGAGGGTCGCAAGAAGTGAAATTCCGTCGTCGCAAACCCCGCGAGACCATCGACATCAATCTGGTGTCGCTGATCGACGTGGTGTTCATCCTGCTGCTGTTCTTCGTGGTCACCACCACCTTCACCCGCGAGACGCAGATGCGCGTGGACCTGCCGCAGTCAGTGACCGGCGCGTCGGCCGATGATGTCGACAAAAAGCACGTGGACATCACGATCAACGCCGATGGCGCCTATTCGGTGAACAACACCCTGCTGGGCGACAGCAAGCTGGAAACCCTGATCGATGCGCTGCAAAAGGAATCCGGTGGCGACACCAGCCTGCCGCTGTCCATCAGCGCCGACGGCAAGACCCCGCACCAGGCGGTCATCACCGCAATGGACGCCGCAGGCAAGCTGGGTTTCGCCCATTTGCGCATGACCACTGTCGAGGCCGCATCGGCTAACTGATGGCACTGACCGACCGTTTGCTTGACGCCTGGTACACCGGCCATCCGGCGCTGACCTTGCTGCGCCCGCTCGAAGCCCTTTATCGGCGGGTGGTCAACGCCAAGCGCGCGCGTTTCTTGGCCGGACAGGGCGAGATCTACAAAGCCCCGGTGCCAGTCATCGTGGTTGGCAACATCACCGTGGGTGGCACCGGCAAGACGCCGCTGATCCTGTGGATGATCGATTACTGCCGCAAGCGTGGCCTGCGGGTCGGTGTGGTCAGCCGTGGCTATGGCGCCAAACCGCCGAGCCTGCCATGGCGCGTGCTCGCCCAGCAGAGCGCCGATCAGGCAGGTGATGAACCCTTGCTGATCGTCAAGCGCACCGGCGTGCCGCTGATGATCGACCCCGATCGCTCCCAGGCCGTACGCGCCTTGCTTGCCGAGGCGTCGCTGGACGTGATTCTCTCCGACGACGGCCTGCAGCACTATCGTCTGGCCCGTGATCTGGAACTGGTATTGATCGACGCCGCACGCGGGCTGGGCAATCGTCGTTGCCTGCCTGCGGGGCCTTTGCGTGAGCCGGTCGAGCGCCTGCAAAGCGTCGATGCGCTGCTCTACAACGGCGCCCGCGAGGATCGCGACGATGGCTATGCCTTCACCTTGCAGCCCACTGCGCTGGTCAACCTGCTGACTGGCGAGCATCGCCCGGTCGATCATTTTCCTCCCGGTCAGGCCCTCCACGCCGTGGCCGGAATCGGTCATCCGCAACGTTTCTTCAACACCCTCGAAGGACTACACTGGCGGCCTGTTCCCCATGCATTCGCCGATCATGCCGAGTTCAGTGCGCAGGCGCTGGCCTTCACGCCCGCTCTGCCGTTGGTCATGACCGAGAAAGACGCCGTGAAGTGTGCGGCCTTCGCGGCGCCCGACTGGTGGTACCTGGCCGTGGAAGCCGTGCCTTCCCCGGCCTTCGTCAGTTGGTTCGATTCGCAGTTAACCCGGCTTTTGCCATGACTCGCTCAGGATTTCTCTAATGGACACCAAATTGCTCGACATCCTCGCTTGCCCGATCTGCAAAGGTCCACTCAAGCTCAGCGCCGACAAGACCGAGTTGATCAGCAAAGGCGCAGGTCTGGCCTACCCGATTCGTGACGGCATCCCGGTGATGCTCGAAAGCGAAGCCCGCACCCTGACCACTGACGAGCGTCTGGACAAATGACCGCAGCGTTCACCGTTGTTATTCCGGCGCGTTACGGCTCCAGCCGCTTTCCCGGCAAACCGCTGAAAACCATCGCGGGCAAGCCGATGATCCAGCACGTCTGGGAGCAGGCGCGCAAAAGCAGTGCCGAGCGCGTGGTCGTGGCCACTGACGATCAACGCATCGTCGAGGCCTGCCTGGACTTTGGCGCCGAAGTGCTGATGACCCGCGACGACCACAATTCCGGCACCGACCGCCTGGCTGAAGTGGCCTCGCTGCTGGGCCTGGCCAACGACGCCATCGTGGTCAACGTGCAGGGCGACGAGCCCATGATTCCGCCGACGGTGATCGATCAAGTCGCCGACAACCTCGCTTCGCACCCTGAAGCGCGTATGTCGACCCTGGCCGAGCCAATCGACGACGTGGCTGCCTTGTTCAACCCGAACGTGGTCAAGGTCAGTTCCGACCTCAACGGCCTGGCCCTGACGTTCAGCCGCGCGCCACTGCCCTGGGCTCGCGATGCGCTGGCCAAGAGCCGCGACGAGTTGCCCGAAGGTGTGCCGTATCGCCGTCATATCGGCATCTACGCCTATCGCGCCGGTTTCCTGCACGACTTCGTCAGCTGGGGCCCGTGCTGGCTGGAAAACACCGAGAACCTCGAACAGCTGCGTGCCCTGTGGCATGGCGTGCGGATTCACGTCGCCGACGCCCTGGAAGCGCCTCCCGCGGGCGTCGACACGGCCGAAGACCTGGAGCGCGTACGGCGCTTGCTGGAGGCTTGATGGTGACCGACCGCTGCGTTCAGGCGCTCGCTGCGCAGGTGTTTGCATGAGCCTGCAAATCCAGTCCGATGTGTCGCTCAAGCCGTTCAATACTTTTGGCGTCGACGTTCGCGCCCGCCTGTTCGCCGAGGCCCACAGCGACGCCGATGTGCGTGAGGCCCTGGCGTACGCGGCCGAACACAAGGTGCGGCTGCTGGTGATCGGCGGTGGCAGCAACCTGCTGCTGACCGGCGATATCGATGCGCTGGTGCTGCGCATGGCCAGTCGCGGCATTCGCTTGACCCACGAAGACTGCGGCGTAGCGATTGTCGAAGCCGAAGCGGGCGAGCCGTGGCACCCGTTTGTGCAGGAAATGCTGGCCCAAGGCCTGTCGGGGCTGGAAAACCTCAGCCTGATCCCCGGCACCGTGGGCGCTGCACCGATGCAGAACATCGGCGCCTATGGCGTCGAGATCAAGGACGTTTTCCACAGCCTGATCGCCCTGGATCGCCAGACCGGCGAGCTGCGTGAATTCTCGCTGGCCGATTGCGCCTTCGGTTATCGCGACAGCATCTTCAAGCACGAAACCGGCCGCTGGCTGATCTTGCGCGTGCGTTTTCGCCTGAGTTTTGCGGCAACACTGCATCTGGACTACGGCCCGGTGCGCCAGCGTCTGCAGGAGCAGGGCATCACCGAACCGACGCCGATGCATGTCAGCCGCGCGATCTGTGCGATCCGAAGCGAAAAACTGCCGAACCCCGCCGTGCTCGGCAACGCGGGCAGCTTCTTCAAGAACCCGCTGGTGTCTGCCGAACTGGCGGCACGCATCCGTGAGTCGCATCCGGGGCTGGTGGGTTATCCACAGGCCGACGGGCAGGTGAAACTCGCCGCCGGCTGGCTGATCGAGCAGGCGGGCTGGAAGGGCTTCCGTGACGGCGATGCTGGGGTTCATGCGCTGCAGTCGCTGGTGTTGGTCAACTACGGCGCGGCGACCGGGCAGGATCTGCTGAGCCTGGCGCAACGGATTCAGGCCGATATCCTCGAACGTTTTGGCGTCTCGCTGGAAATGGAGCCTAACCTGTACTGATCCGGCTTTGCCGAACGGTAGTGCGTTGTTCTGGCGCGGCCTTTGCATTTTGGTGTGAACACATCCTGGATCAGAGGCCAAACATGCCTGAAACCCTGTGCGCCATCGTCCTTGCTGCCGGGCAGGGAAGCCGCTACCGGCAGATCGCCGGCGCCCATCGCAACAAGCTGCTGGCGCAATGCACAGGGCGTGATGGCGTCGAGCGCGCCGTGCTTGAGCACGTTCTGGTCAACCTGAGCCGCGTGGTCGACAAGATCGTGCTGCTCACCCGTCCCAACTATTCCAGTGTCGCGGAACTTGCCTTGCGTCATCGCTGTGAGGTTGTCGTGCTCGATTCCCCGGGCATGGGCGACAGCATCGCCGCAGCCGTCTCGGCGCAACCTGATCATCGCGGCTGGTTGATTGCCCTGGGCGACATGCCTTTCATTCAGGTGGATACCCTCGAACATGTGACTCGGTCCCTGACAGCGGACGCTATCAGCGTGCCTGTCTTTGAGGGGCAGTATGGGCATCCAGTGGGATTTGGGCGGGCGTTTGGCCCGGCGTTGATGGGGCTGGAAGGGGAGAAGGGCGCCAAGCGCTTGTTCAAGGGGGCGAAGGTGAACGAGATTGTGGTCGACGATCCGGGCGTGCTCTGGGACGTCGATGTACCTTCGGCGTTGCTGTTCAAATAGGTTTCAGGCGCTGCCTACGACAAGCTGATAGCCAAACGGCAGACATAAAAAAGCCCTACCTGCATCACACAGGTGGGGCTTTTTCATTCACTGGGGATTACAAAGGCTTTGGCTCTTTGCTTTCTTCCAGCTCTTCACCGTTCTCGGTCACGACTTCCTTGACCTGGGCGGCAGCAGCTTCAGCTTCTTTCTGCAGACGCTCGGCTTCCAGACGACGGCGGCGAACTTCACGAGGATCGTTCGGCGCGCGACCGGTGCTGGCCATGGGCAGTGCTGGCTTTTCAGCCTCGACTGGCGCAGGGGCCGGTGCTGGAGCCGGTTCAGCGGCCACTGGAGCGGCGACGATTTCCGGTGCAGCGGTTTCAGCCGGAGCCTGGACCACTGGCTCAGCGGCTTTCGGCGTTTCGACTGGGGCTTGGACCACTGGCGCTGGCGCTGGAGCTTCAACCAAAGGGGCCGGAGCTTCAAAGACCGGTGCTGGCGCTGGAGCCTGCTCAACCACGGCGGGTGCCTGTTCAACGACCGGAGCAGGTTGCTCGGCTTCGGCAGCGGCTTTCACCTGACGCTCGAACGGGCTCAGCGAGGCGTCGAACGTCGCGACTTCAACTTCCGGCATGACCGAACGTTTGGTCGGGGCAGCGGGTTGCTCCACAGCCGGTGCTTCGACAACCGCAGTTTCGACGACAGGGGCGTGTGCCACTGGCGCTTCGGCTTGCTCGACCGGAGCAGCCTCAACGGCAGGCGCTTCGACCACCGCAGTGGCGCGCTCGGCTTGACGATGAGCTTCGGCCTCGGCTGGCGCGCTGATCACGGTTTCGGCAACGGCAGCCGTTACAGCCAGACCCGCAGCGATTTCTTCGCTGTTGCCTTCGCTGCGCACTTCAACGCCGGACTCGGCACCTTCAGCGCCTTCCGAACCTTCGATCACGTTGCCATCGGCATCACGCTGACGCTCGCGACGGTTGCTGCGACGACGCTGGCCACGGGAACGACGACGAGGGCGATCGCCTTCAGCGTGCTCCTGGTTGTCATCCTGCTGTTCTTCGTTGTTCAGCAAGGTTTCGTCTTCAGCAACGGCGGTCTGCTCTTCACGCGGCTTGCGCTCTTCGCGCGGCGGACGTGGCTGACGCTCTTCACGCGGTGCGCGTTCAGGACGCTCTTCGCGAGGGACATTGACGGCCGGGGCGGCATCCAGTGGCTCGCGCAGTTCACGCACGCGCTCTTCGCGAGGCTTGCGGTCTTCACGCGGGGCACGTGGCTGACGCTCTTCACGCGGCGCGCGAGGTGCGCGTTCTTCACGTGGGGCGCTGTCTTCACGGGCTTCACGTGGCTCGCGCGGTGCACGCTCTTCACGAGGAGCACGCTCTTCGCGCGGTGCGCGTTCTTCGCGAGGGGCACGTTCTTCACGCTCGGCACGTGGAGCACGTTCTTCGCGCGGCTTGCGCTCTTCATCGCGACGCCCGTTACGGCTGCGGCTCTGCTGACGACCGTTGCGACGCTCTTCGTTGCGGGCAGGGCGCTCGGCAGCCGGCTTTTCAACGGCAGCGACGGGCGCAACAGGCTCTTCCTTGGTCGCAAACAGGCTGACCAGGGATTTCACCAGGCCTTTGAACAGGCTTGGTTCATGGGCCACTGGCGCTGGCGCGACCGGTGCAGCGGCTTCGGTCGGAACCGGAGCGTTGGCACGAGCCGGGGCGGTCTTGACTGCGGCTTCCTGGCGAACCAGGGTGCGGGTGGCAGCGGCTGGCTGGACTTCTTCCACTTCAGCGGCGGCGGCAGCGATTTCATAGCTGGACTGCAGGCTGTGGGCTTCCGGGCTGTCGTCGCGCAGACGCTGGACTTCGAAGTGCGGCGTTTCCAGATGGTCGTTCGGCAGAATGACGATGCGGGCGCGAGTGCGCAGTTCGATCTTGGTGATCGAGTTGCGTTTTTCGTTGAGCAGGAACGCGGCGACCGGGATTGGCACCTGAGCGCGCACTTCGGCCGTGCGATCCTTCAGCGCTTCTTCTTCGATCAGGCGCAGGATAGCCAGCGACAGCGATTCGACGTCACGGATGATGCCGGTGCCGTTGCAGCGTGGGCAGACGATGCCGCTGCTTTCGCCCAGGGATGGACGCAGGCGCTGACGGGACATTTCCAGCAGGCCGAAGCGCGAGATGCGGCCGATCTGCACGCGGGCGCGGTCGGCTTCCAGGCATTCGCGGACTTTTTCTTCCACGGCGCGCTGGTTCTTGGCCGGAGTCATGTCGATGAAGTCGATGACGATCAGGCCGCCGATGTCACGCAGACGCAGTTGACGGGCGATTTCCTCAGCCGCTTCAAGGTTGGTCTGCAGGGCGGTTTCTTCGATGTCACTGCCTTTGGTGGCGCGTGCCGAGTTGATGTCGATGGACACCAGGGCTTCGGTCGGATCGATGACGATGGAGCCGCCGGAAGGCAGTTCGACAACGCGCTGGAAGGCGGTTTCGATCTGGCTTTCGATCTGGAAGCGGTTGAACAGCGGAACGCTGTCTTCGTACAGCTTGATCTTGCTGGCGTACTGCGGCATCACCTGACGGATGAAGGTCAGGGCTTCTTCCTGGGCTTCGACGCTGTCGATCAGGACTTCACCGATGTCCTGGCGCAGGTAGTCGCGGATGGCGCGGATGATGACGTTGCTTTCCTGGTAGATCAGGAACGGCGCGGCGCGATCCAGGGACGCTTCCTTGATGGCGGTCCACAGTTGCAGCAGGTAGTCGAGGTCCCACTGCATTTCTTCGCTGCTGCGGCCGAGGCCTGCAGTGCGCACGATCAGGCCCATGTCGGCCGGGGCGATCAGGCCGTTCAGCGCTTCACGCAGTTCGTTGCGCTCTTCGCCTTCGATGCGGCGCGAGATGCCACCGGCGCGCGGGTTGTTCGGCATCAGCACCAGGTAACGACCGGCCAGGCTGATGAAGGTGGTCAGGGCGGCGCCCTTGTTGCCACGCTCTTCTTTTTCCACCTGAACGATGACTTCCTGGCCTTCGCTCAGGACTTCCTTGATGTTGACGCGACCTTCCGGGGACTTCTTGAAGTATTCGCGGGAGATTTCTTTCAGCGGCAGAAAGCCGTGACGCTCGGAGCCAAAGTCGACGAAAGCCGCTTCAAGGCTGGGCTCGATACGCGTGATCCGGCCTTTGTAGATGTTGGCCTTCTTCTGTTCGCGGGCCCCGGACTCGATGTCCAGGTCGTATAGGCGCTGGCCGTCTACCAGCGCAACACGCAACTCTTCGGGTTGAGTTGCGTTAATCAGCATTCTTTTCATGTAGTACCGTCGGTTTCCGGGCTGCCGGAAACGGCGTTCGGCACACACGACTTCTCACGGTCGGTGTCAGGGCACGTCAGGAGTGCTTGGACACTCCAGTGTCTAACGATGTTCGGCCAGCGGGGCCGGAGTCGCGACGACGTTTCCTGCTTGCTGTGGTGACAAATGACACCCTGTCAGCAAAAGCTTTGTCAGGAGGAGGAATCAACCATCGGTAGCGGACGATATGAAGCGTCTTGATTAAAGCCTTTTGCTACACAGTCCGACGGTTGTGCGTCTCCACCCCACACGTATCCCTGATAATTCGGGTGCTGCCGCGCGCTGAATCCGCAGCGGGTTTGCATTTACGCGACCTTCGATGGGAAGTTCGCGCCTCATGGCTCAAATTAAGGCGTGGTTTCCGAAGCATTCGCTCGATGCGACCGTCAGCGACTGCACTTTGTGAACTGGCCTTGAACGTGGGCCTCGATGGCGAGTGTTTCACTCTGCGATCGGGCTTGTTTCAGGCCTCATGTCACCTGCGCTCGTTACACTGGCTGGCCTTTCGTTGTCACCGAAAGCCCCGTAGGACGGCCTCGCGCCCTCGTGAATTGCGTTGGTCAGGGCCGGCAGTCTGCCGTTTGTCCGCTGTCCAGGCCGCTTTTGGCGGCGTTCGCGACTATAGCAGCAATCATTAAGTGCTTCAAATCCATAAAAAATTGTTATGATTTGCGCCATGACGAATATCACCCCCCCAACCTCCGGCGTTCAGCTGGTAGAGGTTGCGCCGGAATACGCCGGTCAACGCATCGATAATTTTCTGATCACGTACCTCAAGGGCGTTCCCAAGACCTTGATTTACCGCATATTGCGCAAAGGCGAAGTGCGAGTGAACAAGGGGCGGATCAAGCCCGAGTACAAGCTTCAGGCAGGCGACATCGTGCGCGTTCCACCCGTTCGGGTGCCTGAACGCGACGAGCCCGTGCCGGTTGCGCAAGGTCTGTTGCAGCGCCTGGAAGAGGCCATTGTCTATGAAGACAAGGGGCTGATTGTGCTCAACAAGCCCGCTGGCATCGCGGTCCACGGCGGAAGTGGCCTGAGCTTCGGGGTCATCGAAGCCTTTCGTCAGTTGCGTCCCGATGCCAAGGAGCTGGAGCTGGTCCATCGCCTGGACCGCGACACCTCGGGGCTTTTGATGATCGCGAAAAAACGCAGCATGCTGCGCCATCTGCACGAGCAGTTGCGCGGTGATGGCGTCGACAAGCGCTACATGGCGCTGGTGCGTGGCAACTGGCCAACCTCGCAAAAGCAGGTCCGTGCGCCGCTGCTCAAGAGCAATCTGCGCTCCGGCGAGCGCATGGTCGAGGTCAACGAAGAAGGCAAGGAGGCGCTGACCCTGTTCAAGGTGCTACGTCGTTTCGGCGACTTCGCGACCATGATCGAGGCGCGGCCGATCACCGGTCGGACCCACCAGATTCGCGTGCACACCCTGCACGCCGGTCACAGCATTGCTGGCGACAGCAAATACGGCGATGAAGATTTCACCCGCGAGATCCGCGATCTGGGCGGCAAGCGTCTGTTCCTTCATGCTTACGCCCTCGTCGTGCCGCTGCCCGATGGCGGCAAGCTTGAATTGCAGGCGCCTGTCGACGAGATGTGGGCCAAGACCGTGGAGCGACTGTTGAGTGCGCCGTGATTACGAACTGCTGATTTTCGACTGGGACGGCACGCTGTCCGACTCCATTGGTCGTATCGTCGATGCCATGCGTCAGGCCGCAGGTCTTGCCGGTCGTCCGGTGCGGGATGATCTGGCGATCAAGGGCATCATCGGCCTGGGCTTGCCGGAGGCAATTCGCACGTTGTACCCGGATATTACTGCCAACGACCTGATCGACTTCCGTCAGCACTACGCCGATAGCTACATGGCGATGGATGTCGAGCCCTCAAAGCTGTTCGACGGCGTGCATCAATCCCTGGAGGCCTTTCGCGCCGAGGGCTACCGC
Organism: Pseudomonas sp. GW821-FHT02A11; assembly: GCF_059421985.1. Classification (NCBI taxonomy): domain Bacteria; kingdom Pseudomonadati; phylum Pseudomonadota; class Gammaproteobacteria; order Pseudomonadales; family Pseudomonadaceae; genus Pseudomonas; species Pseudomonas sp. GW821-FHT02A11. Next base: position 29,764 of record NZ_JBWKWB010000031.1, on the reverse strand, counting down.
CTGGCGGTGGCTACCGGCAAGGCTCGCCGTGGTCTGGATCGCGTGCTCAAGGCCCATGGCTGGCTCGATTACTTCGATGCCACCCGCGCCGCTGACGAAACCGCCAGCAAGCCCGATCCACTGATGCTCAACGAGATACTGCAGCATTGTGGCGTCAGTCCCGAGAAGGCGTTGATGGTCGGGGATGCGTCCTTCGATCTGTTAATGGCGCGCAACGCCGGCATGGATTCTGTTGCAGTGGGTTACGGCGCGCAGGCGATGGAATCGCTGCTGCAATACGAGCCGCGTCTGGCGATCAAGCATTTTTCCGAATTGCGCACCTGGCTGGGTGTGCGGACTGCCTAATCTTCATCTTAGTTGTCGGGGTAACTGATCTATGTCGGACGAATGGAAATCGCCGTCTTCGCAAGAGCGAGACGACTCAGGCGATGCAAAAAGCTGGAAGTTGCTGGAGAAAACGTTGCTGGCCAACGTGCAGGAGCACCGCCGGACCCGGCGCTGGGGCATCTTCTTCAAATCCCTGACGTTCATTTACCTGTTCGGCGCGCTCGCGTTGTTTTCGCCGCTGATGGATTTCGGCAAGGGTGCATCACGAAAGGCCAGCCACACCGCGCTGATCGAAGTCAAAGGCATGATTGCCGACAACGAGCCTGCCAGCGCTGACAATATCGTCGGCAGCCTGCGCGCCGCCTTCGAGGATGAAAAGACCAAGGGCGTGATTCTACGCATCAACAGCCCGGGCGGCAGCCCAGTGCAGTCGGGTTACATTTACGATGAAATTCGCCGTCTGCGCGCGAAAAAGCCAAACATCAAGGTCTACGCAGTCATCAGCGATCTGGGTGCGTCGGGAGCCTATTACATCGCCAGCGCGGCCGACGAGATCTACGCCGACAAGGCGAGCCTGGTGGGTTCCATCGGGGTGACGGCAGCCAGTTTCGGCTTCGTTGGCACCATGGAAAAGCTGGGTGTCGACCGTCGCGTCTACACCTCGGGTGAACACAAGGCCTTCCTCGACCCGTTCCAGCCGCCGAAAGCTGAAGAAACGGCGTTCTGGCAGAGCGTTCTGGACACCACTCACAAGCAGTTCATCGCCAGCGTGAAAGCGGGGCGGGGCGATCGCTTGAAGGACAAGGATCACCCGGAGTTGTTCTCGGGCCTGGTCTGGACCGGTGAACAGGCGGTAGGGCTTGGGCTTGTGGATGGTCTGGGCAGCGCCAGCTCGGTGGCGCGCGATGTGATCGGCGAGAAGGACATGGTCGATTACACCGTGCAGGAGTCGCCTTTCGACCGCTTCTCCAAGAAGCTGGGTGCAAGCGTCGCCGAGCAGATCGCGATGTGGGCAGGTTTCAATGGGCCTTCGCTACGCTGATCCTGTTTCGCAGCCTGTCTTGCACGCTTGTTGTGGAAGGAAAAGCCCGGCCGCTGGTCGGGTTTTCGTTCAGGGGACCTGAACGCCCTCGTTGGACAACATGTCCACCAGCCTTATTAAAGGAAGGCCGATCAGGCTGGTGGCGTCCGGGCCCTCGGTGCTGCGAAACAGGCTGACGCCCAGCCCTTCCGCCTTGAAGCTGCCTGCGCAGTCGTAGGGCTGCTCGGCGTGCAGGTAGCGGCTGATTTGTTCTGGAGAAAGATCGCGCATGTGCACGGTGAACGGCACGCAATCGACCTGGCATTCGCGGGTCTGGCTGTTGTAGAGCGCAAGACCGGTCAGGAAACTTACGCGCTTGCCGCTGCTGGCGCTCAGCTGTTCCAGGGCGCGCTCAAAGGTGTGTGGCTTGCCGAGGATCTGATCGCCCAGCACAGCGACCTGGTCGGAACCGATGATCAGGTGGTTTGGAAATTGCGCCGCCAGGGCCATGGCTTTTTCCTTGGCCAGGCGTTGCACGAGTGCCTTGGCTGGCTCCTCGGGGAGGCGGCTTTCGTCGATGTCCGGCGACGCGCAGACGAACGGCAGGCGCAGGCGATCGAGCAATTCCCGGCGATAAGGTGAGCTGGAGGCAAGGAGCAGAGGCAGCATGGGGTTCTCCGGAACATGAAAGTCGAGTGTAATCAGCGGCTCAGGTTGCGAACAGCCCCTGAATTTCCTTTGACAGTTACCGGGGTCGTCCCTAGAATGCTGCGCCTATGTTGAATGACCCGATTCCACCTCACGTTGACCCGCGCAAATTAGCTGACCGTGCCACTACTCTTCAGGGAGAGTTGCTGCTGGCTGATTTGGAGAGACTCTGCGACCCGCTTGCTGACAATCTCGGTACAGTGCAGGCGAAATTCGTTTTTGAAAAAGACGAGCGACGCGCCGTGGTTATCCACAGCGAAATCGACGTTGAAGTCAAAATGGTTTGCCAGCGTTGTCTTGAGCTGGTCACCCTGCCGATTCACAGCGAATGCAGTTATGCCGTGGTGAAGGAGGGTGCAAATACCCAGTCGTTGCCGAAAGGCTATGACGTGCTGGAACTCGGCGAAGATCCATTGGATCTGAAGGCCTTGGTCGAGGAGGAGCTATTGCTCGCCTTGCCTATCGTGCCTCTTCATGATCCGAAAGAATGCCAGCAGCCGGCGGGCGCCGATGAGCCCGAGCCGAGCGTGGACGAGGTAACGCGGTCCAACCCGTTCAGTGTATTGGCGCAGTTAAAGCGTGACCCAAACGTTTAGGAGTTAATCAATTATGGCTGTTCAGCAGAACAAAAAATCCCGCTCTGCCCGTGACATGCGCCGTTCCCACGACGCTCTCGAGGCTAGCACCCTGTCTGTAGAAAAAACCACCGGTGAAGTTCACCTGCGTCACCACGTATCGCCAGAAGGCGTATACCGTGGCCGTAAAGTGATCGACAAGGGCGCTGACGAGTAATTTCTTGTCCGCTCCGGTCATCGCGATCGACGCAATGGGCGGGGACTTCGGTCCCCGCAGCATTGTTCAGGCCAGCATTGCCTGCCTGCTCGCTACGCCCTCGCTCCACCTGACCCTCGTTGGTCACGCCCCCCTCCTTGAAGAACTCATCGCACGCCACGCTGGTGTCGATCGCTCGCGCCTGCTCGTCGTACACGCCAGTGAGGTCATCACCATGGATGATCGGCCGTCCTTGGCGCTGCGTGGCAAGCCGGACTCGTCGATGCGCGTGGCATTGCGTCTGTTGGCCGAAGGCGCTGTTCAGGCGGTGGTGAGTGCGGGGAATACCGGCGCGTTGATGGCGTTGTCGAGGTTCGTGCTCAAGACCCTGCCGGGCATCGATCGTCCGGCGATGGTTGCCGCGATTCCAACTCAGCAGGGCTATTGTCAGTTGCTGGACCTGGGGGCCAATGTCGATTGCAGCGCGGAAAGCCTCTACCAGTTCGCTGTCATGGGCTCGGTGGCAGCCCAGGCGCTGGGCGTGGCGCGACCCAGGGTCGCGTTGCTCAACGTCGGCACCGAAGACATCAAGGGCAATCAGCAGGTCAAGCTGGCTGCCAGCCTGTTGCAGGCAGCGCCAGGGCTGAATTATGTCGGCTTCGTCGAAGGTGACGGATTGTATAGGGGTGAGGCAGATGTGGTGGTCTGCGACGGCTTTGTCGGCAACATCCTGCTCAAGTCCAGCGAAGGGCTGGCGACCATGATCAGTGAGCGAATCGAGACATTGTTCCGCCAGAATGCGCTTTCCAGGGCAGTGGGTGCGCTGGCGATGCCTCTGCTCAAACGACTCAAGGCGGATCTGGCTCCAGCGCGACACAATGGCGCCAGCTTTCTCGGGTTGCAGGGCATTGTGGTGAAAAGCCATGGCTCGGCCGGTGTGCAAGGCTTTCAGAGCGCGATTCAGCGTGCGCTGATCGAGATTCAGGAGAACCTGCCGGAGCGCCTGCATGGGCGGCTGGAAGAGTTGCTGTAACGCGTCTTGCGCTAGAATGTGACCGCTGTGACCGCTCAGTCATCCAACTGAGCTGATGCAACACTTTGAATTACCTCGCGTTCGGCATGGCCGGACGTTCATTTCGACGACAATAATCAGGGGCTTGTTAATGTCTGCTTCCGTCGCATTCGTCTTTCCGGGCCAGGGCTCGCAGTCCCTCGGCATGCTCGCCGAGCTGGGCGCGCAGTACCCGCTGGTCCTGGACACGTTCAAAGAAGCCTCCGACGCTTTGGGCTATGACCTGTGGGCTCTGATCCAGCAGGGCCCGGAAGAAAACCTCAACCAGACCGACAAAACCCAGCCGGCCATCCTGACCGCCTCGATCGCTCTGTGGCGTCTGTGGCTGGCCGAAGGTGGCGTGCGTCCGGCATTCGTTGCCGGTCACAGCCTGGGTGAATACAGCGCGCTGGTTGCCGCTGGCAGCCTGTCGCTGGGTGAGGCTGTCAAGCTGGTCGAGCGTCGTGGTCAGTTGATGCAGGAAGCCGTGCCTGCGGGGCAGGGCGGCATGGCAGCCATTCTCGGTCTGGAAGACGCTGACGTCATCGCAGCCTGCGCCGAAGCGGCTCAGGGCGATGTGGTCAGCGCCGTGAATTTCAACTCGCCTGGCCAGGTGGTCATCGCCGGTGCCAAGGCGGCGGTCGAACGCGCCATCGAAGTGTGCAAGGCCAAGGGCGCCAAGCGTGCGCTGCCCCTGCCGGTCAGCGTGCCGTCGCACTGCGAACTGATGCGCCCGGCTGCCGAGCGCTTCGCCCAATCCATCGCCGCCATCGACTGGCAGGCGCCGCAGATCCCTCTGGTGCAGAACGTCAGCGCCAGCGTGGTTTCGGATCTGGACACCCTGAAAACCGACTTGCTGCAACAGTTGTACAAGCCGGTTCGCTGGGTCGAGTCAATTCAGGCGCTGGCCGCCAATGGCGCGCTGCAGCTGGTCGAATGCGGTCCAGGCAAGGTTCTGGCCGGTCTGAACAAGCGTTGCGCCGACGGCGTGAACACTTACAACCTCAACACCCCGGATGCCTTCGCTGCCGCTCGCGCAGCGCTGGTCTGATCCCGATTAGGAGACGCTTGCATGAGTCTGCAAGGTAAAGTTGCACTGGTCACCGGCGCGAGCCGTGGCATTGGCCGGGCAATCGCCCTGGAATTGGGTCGTAACGGCGCAACCGTCGTGGGTACCGCCACCTCTGAAGCCGGTGCCGAGAAAATCACCGCCTGCTTCAAGGAAAACGGTGTCGAAGGCTTCGGTCTGGCCCTGGATGTCGGCAACGACGAGTCGGTCAGCGCCGTTCTGGCACAGATTACCGAGCGCGTTGGCGCGCCGTTGATCCTGGTCAACAACGCCGGCATCACCCGTGACAACCTGATGATGCGCATGAAGGATGACGAGTGGCATGACGTCATCAACACCAACCTGACCAGTCTGTATCGTCTGACCAAGGGTGTTCTGCGCGGTATGACCAAAGCCCGGTGGGGCCGCATCATCAGCATCGGTTCGGTAGTGGGTGCCATGGGCAACGCCGGTCAAGTAAACTATGCCGCCGCTAAAGCGGGTCTGGAAGGCTTCAGCCGCGCATTGGCGCGTGAAGTCGGTTCGCGTGCCGTGACCGTCAACTCGGTCACGCCGGGCTTTATCGATACCGATATGACGCGCGAGCTGCCAGAGGCACAACGTGATTCCCTGACGGCCCAGGTTCCACTGGGTCGACTGGGGCAGGCCGAAGAGATCGCGCATGTGGTCGCTTTTCTTGCCTCGGAAGGTGCAGGTTACGTGACCGGGGCTACAATCCCCGTGAACGGCGGCATGTACATGTGACTTCCCGTATCGAAAAAATGTCATACGGGCTGTCTAAAATCCGTTATAAAGCTGAAATCTATTGATGGGTTGCGGGGCGATGGGCGTAGCGGGAATTGCGTTTAGCTTGAAATACGCAAAACCTCTTCTATACACTTACCCATCGGCCAGCTGCCCGAATTTGTCCACTAGGAGTTAAAACACGGTATGAGCACCATCGAAGAGCGCGTCAAGAAAATCGTTGCCGAGCAACTTGGCGTCAAATCTGAAGAAGTCGTAAACACTGCTTCTTTCGTTGAAGACCTGGGTGCCGACTCCCTTGACACCGTTGAGCTGGTGATGGCTCTGGAAGAGGAATTCGAGACCGAAATCCCTGACGAAGAAGCCGAGAAGATCACCACTGTTCAAGCTGCTATCGATTACGTCACCAGCCACCAGGCTTAAGACTTTGTAATCGTAGTTTGCTGTCCTGGAGAAACCGCACTGCCTCAGGCGTGCGGTTTTTTCTTTAAACAGGGCCAGCGTTTCGTCAATAGATTAAAGGAGAGTCCTGTGTCGCGTAGACGCGTCGTGGTCACCGGTATGGGTATGCTGACGCCACTGGGTAACGATGTGCCCAGCACCTGGCAAGGCATTCTGGCTGGCCGGAGTGGCATTGGCCCCATCGAACACACGGACCTTTCGGCCTACACGACCCGTTTCGGCGGCTCGGTCAAAGGCTTCAACGTCGAAGAATATCTGTCGCCCAAAGAGGCGCGCCGTCTCGACCTGTTCATTCAGTACGGCCTGGCTGCCAGCTTTCAAGCTGTGCGCAACGCCGGGATCGAAATCACCGACGCCAATCGCGAGCGCGTGGGTGTGGCGATGGGCTCCGGTATCGGCGGCCTGACCAACATCGAAAACACCAGTCGCCTGCTGCATGAGCAGGGGCCTGGCAAGATCTCCCCGTTCTTCGTGCCGGGTTCGATCATCAACATGATTTCCGGTTTCCTGTCGATCCATCTGGGCGCACAGGGACCGAACTACGCCATCGCCACGGCGTGTACCACCAGTACGCACTGCATTGGCATGGCAGCGCGCAACATCGCCTACGACGAAGCCGACGTGATGATCGCCGGTGGCGCTGAAATGGCGGCCTGCGGTCTGGGCATGGGTGGCTTTGGTGCCTCCCGCGCATTGTCGACCCGCAATGATGAACCGACCCGGGCGAGCCGTCCGTGGGACAAGGGCCGTGATGGCTTCGTGCTGTCGAACGGTGCCGGCGCGCTGGTGCTTGAAGAGCTCGAGCACGCCAAGGCCCGCGGCGCGACTATCTATGCCGAGCTGATCGGCTTCGGCATGAGCGGCGATGCGTTCCACATGACCTCGCCGCCCGACGATGGCGCAGGTGCGGCCCGTTGCATCACCAACGCCTTGCGTGACGCGAAAATCGCTCCGGATCAGGTGCAGTACATCAATGCTCACGGGACTTCGACTCCGGCAGGCGATCTGGCCGAAGTGAACGCCATCAAGTCGGTGTTCGGCGATCACGCCTACAAGTTGGCGGTCAGTTCGACCAAGTCCATGACCGGCCACTTGCTGGGTGCTGCAGGCGCCATCGAGGCGATCTTCAGTGTGCTGGCGATCAACGGCCAGATCGCCCCGCCGACCATCAACCTCGATGAGCCGAGCGAGGGCTGCGATCTGGACTTTGTGCCTCATGAGGCGCGCAGCATGCCGATCGATGTCGTGGTCTCCAACTCCTTTGGTTTTGGCGGCACCAACGGCTCTCTGGTGTTCCGCCGGTTCGCCGAATGACCTTGTGCTGGATCGACGGCGCGCCCGACAACTCCCTGTCCGTGAAGGATCGGGGGTTGGCCTACGGGGATGGTTTCTTCGAGACCATCCTGGTCAAGGCGGGGCAGCCGTTGCTGTTCGAGCGTCACATGCAGCGCCTGGCGCTGGCGGGCAAGCGTCTGGCGTTTGCGCTCGATCTGCCCTTGATTGAGTCCGAATGTCGGGCGTTTGCCACGCAGCTGGGCCTCGGGGTGATGAAACTGATCATCACCCGTGGCGACGGCCTGCGGGGCTACGCACCTACCGCAGGTGCTCCGGCGCGGCGCATTCTGCAGGCCAGCCCGTTGCCCGCTTATCCACAGGCGAATGCCGAGCGGGGTGTGCGTCTGTTTCCTTGCCGCACGCGGCTCGCCGAGCAGCCACTGCTCGCAGGGCTCAAGCACCTCAATCGTCTGGAGCAGGTCATCGCCCGTAACGAGTGGAGCGACAGCGACCATGCTGAAGGTTTGATGCGTGACACATCTGGACGCATTGTCGAGGCGGTCTACAGCAACCTGTTTCTGGTCAAGGGCGGTGTGTTATTGACGCCTGACCTGACCCGTTGTGGTGTGGCTGGCGTGATGCGTGCCGAGCTGCTCGCGCAGGCCGAGCAGGCTAATCTGGCGGTGCGGGCGCTGGACCTGCAAATGTCCGATCTGCACAAGGCCGACGAAGTGTTTGTCTGTAACAGCGTGTACGGCATCTGGCCGGTTCGTGGCTTCGAACAACTGAACTGGCCCGTTGGCCCGGTCACCCGTAAACTGCAACACCTCGTTCGCGGGCTTCTGGATATCTGATTCGTGATCCGAAAATTATTCGTCTTGCTGGAAACAGGTGTGGTTCTGGCGGGGCTGTTGCTGGGTCTGGCCTTCTGGCAGCAGAACAATGCGCTGCAACAACCGCTGAACCTCACTCAAGAACAATTGCTCGATGTGCCGTCTGGCGCATCGCCTACCGGCGTTCTCAATCGTCTGCAAGCCGATGGCGTCATCAAGGACGCGTTCTGGTTGCGCCTCTATTGGCGTTTCAACCTCGCAGGCCAATCGCTGCACAGCGGTGAATACCGCATGACCCCGGGGATGGACGCCAAGTCCTTGCTCGCCCTGTGGCAGAAAGGCGAGGTCGTGCAATACAGCCTGACCCTGGTCGAAGGCTGGAATTTCCGCCAGGTGCGCGCCGCGCTGGCCAGGCAGGCCAAGCTCGAACAGACCCTGACCTCTCTCAGCGACAGCGAACTGATGGTCAAAATCGGGCATCCCAACGTCTTTCCTGAGGGGCGTTTTTTCCCCGACACCTATCGCTATGTGCGCGGCATGACTGACGTCGAGCTGCTCAAACAGGCCTACAATCGCCTCGATGAAGTGCTGCAGGATGAGTGGGAGAAGCGCGCCGCCGATGTACCCTATGTCGACCCTTATCAAGCGCTGATCATGGCTTCGCTGGTCGAGAAAGAAACCGGCGTCCCCCAAGAGCGTGGGCAGATTGCCGGCGTTTTCGTGCGACGCCTGCAGCAGGGCATGTTGCTGCAGACCGATCCTACGGTCATCTACGGTTTGGGTGAGCGTTACAACGGCAAGATCACACGTGCGTTTCTGAAAGAGGCTACGCCGTACAACACCTACGTGATTTCCGGTCTGCCGCCCACGCCCATTTCGATGGTCGGACGTGAGGCAATTCATGCTGCGATGAATCCGGTGCCTGGCAACAGCCTGTACTTCGTGGCGCGGGGTGATGGCAGTCACGTGTTCTCGGCGGATCTGGACGCGCACAACGCGGCGGTCAAGGAGTTTCAGCTCAAGCGCCGGGCTGATTACCGTTCAAGCCCTGCGCCTGTCTCGAACCCGGCACCGAGTGGCGAGCCTGCACCGAGCGCTGAAAAGCCGCCGGTTGAGTTGACGCCAGTAACGCCGCCGCAAGTACCGCAGCCTGAACCAAAACCGGCCGAGCCAACGCTCGCCGAGCCAAAAGAATCTGCAAAACCGGGCGCGGAACCGCCGGCCCCTGAGCCATCTGCTCCGTCGACCGAGGCCAGCGGCAAGGCCGGAAAAAGCGAGTCGAGCCCGCAATGAATCTGATGAAGGACTGCCTGTGACTGGTTTGTTTATTACCCTGGAAGGTCCCGAAGGCGCGGGCAAGAGCACCAACCGCGAATACCTGGCCGAGCGCCTGCGCAGCCACGGTATCGACGTGGTGTTGACCCGTGAACCAGGCGGTACACCTCTGGCCGAACGCATTCGCGAACTGCTGCTCGCGCCCAGCGATGAACAAATGGACGCCGATACCGAGCTGCTGTTGGTGTTCGCCGCTCGCGCTCAGCATCTGGCCGGTGTGATTCGCCCGGCGTTGGCCCGTGGCGCCGTGGTGCTTTGCGACAGGTTCACCGACGCAACTTACGCCTATCAGGGCGGCGGCCGCGGCTTGTCTGTCGAGCGTATCGCCGCGCTGGAAGATTTCGTGCAGGGTGCTTTGCGCCCGGATCTGACGCTGGTGTTCGACCTGCCGGTCGAGATTGGTCTGGCGCGGGCGAGCGCTCGTGGTCGGCTCGATCGCTTCGAGCAGGAAGGCCGTGCCTTCTTTGAAGCGGTGCGCAGCACTTACCTGAATCGCGCTGCCGCTGCGCCCGAGCGTTACCGCCTGGTCGAAGCCGCGCTACCGCTGGATCAGGTGCAGACGTCCCTCGACACCTTGCTGCCCGAGCTGCTGAAACTGCTGGCGGATCGTAAGCATGGCTGAGGCCTATCCCTGGCAGCAGAGCCTCTGGCAGCAACTGGCCGGTCGTCAGCAGCACGCCCATGCCTATCTGCTGCACGGGCCTGCCGGAATCGGCAAGCGTGCACTGGCCGAACGGTTGATGCACCTGCTGCTCTGTCAGCGTCCCGAGGGGCTTGAGGCCTGTGGTCAGTGCAAGTCCTGTTCGCTGCTCGCTGCGGGCAGCCACCCTGATAACTACGTGCTGGAGCCTGAAGAAGCAGACAAGGCGATCAAGGTCGATCAGGTGCGTGATCTGGTCAGCTTCGTGGTGCAGACCGCGCAGATGGGCGGGCGCAAGGTGGTGCTGATCGAGCCGGTCGAGTCGATGAATATCAACGCCGCCAACGCTCTGCTCAAAAGCCTTGAAGAGCCTTCCGGCGACACCGTTTTGCTGCTGGTCAGCCATCAGCCGAGCCGTTTGCTGCCGACCATCAAGAGCCGTTGCGTTCAACAGGCCTGCCCGCTGCCGAGCGCGGCCATGAGCGTGGCCTGGCTGGCCGATGCGTTGCCTGACTGTACTGAAGAAGAACGTGTCGAGCTGCTGACCCTGGCTGCAGGCTCGCCACTGGCAGCGGTCACCCTTCAGGCTCAAGGTGTTCGTGAACAGCGCGCGCTGGTGGTCGATGGTGTGAAAAAGCTGCTCAAGGGCCAGCAATCGCCGACTCAGCTGGCCGAGGGCTGGAAGGATGTGCCGCTGTTGCTGTTGTTCGACTGGTTCTGCGACTGGTCGAACCTGATCCTGCGTTATCAGCTCACTGATGACGAAAACGGCCTTGGATTGGCCGACATGCGCAAGGTGGTGCAGTATCTGGCGCAGAAGTCGCCCCAGGGTAAAGTCCTGGCCATGCAGGACTGGATTCTGCTGCAACGTCAGAAAGTGCTGTCCAAAGCGAACCTGAATCGTGTTTTGTTGCTCGAAGCGTTATTGGTGCAGTGGGCATCTCTGACCGGACAGGGGTAGACTGGCCGCATGACATCAGCATTCTACAGAGGAAGTTGAGATGAGCGTCCCCCTGAGCCCGGGTCCACGTAACGGCATCCTGTCTCTGACGATCAAGGACAAGTCGGTCCTGTATGCCGCCTATATGCCCTTTATCAAGAATGGCGGCCTGTTCATTCCTACCAGCAAAAGCTACAAGCTGGGAGATGAAGTGTTCATGTTGCTCAACTTGATGGACGAGCCGGAAAAGATCCCGGTCGCTGGCAAAGTCACCTGGATCACCCCCAAAGGTGCCCAAGGCAACCGCGCGGCGGGCGTCGGCGTGCAGTTCAACGACGGTGACAACACCGCGCGGAACATGATCGAAAATTACCTGGCCGGTGCCCTCAAATCCGACCGTCCCACTCATACGATGTAAATTGCTGCGGTTCCCATGCTTGTAGATTCCCATTGTCACCTGGATCGTCTCGATCTCACTCAGCACGCAGGCTCCCTCGATAACGCGCTGGAAGCGGCGCGTGGCCGGGGCGTCGGGCATTTTCTCTGCATCGGCGTCAGTGCCGATAACGCCGCCGAGGTCAAATCTTTGGCCGACCGTTACGACGACGTGGATTGCTCGGTGGGCATTCATCCACTTGACTTGAAGCCTGGCGAGGCGCCCGCGCTGGAATGGCTGTTGGGCGAGCTGAATCACCCGCGCGTGGTCGCCATCGGCGAAACCGGCCTTGATTATCACTACGAACCTGAAGCGGCCGAGTTGCAGCAGGCATCGTTTCGTCTGCACTTGCAGGCCGCCAATGCGACGGGCAAACCGGTGATCGTGCACACCCGTGGCGCTCGCGCCGATACCCTCGAACTGCTGCGCGAAGCCGCGTTGCCCCAGGCAGGCGTGCTGCATTGCTTCACCGAGGACTGGGACATGGCCAAGGCTGCGCTGGACCTGGGGTTCTACATTTCCCTGTCGGGCATCGTGACCTTCCGCAACGCCGACGCCCTGCGTGACGTGGCGAGCAAAGTGCCTGCCGATCGTCTGCTGGTCGAGACCGATTCCCCTTACCTGGCGCCGATCCCGTATCGCGGCAAGCCGAACCTGCCGCAATACGTGCGCGAGGTGGCGGAGTTCCTGGCGATGTTACGGGGCGAGAGCTTCGAGCGGTTCTCGCAGCAGACCACCGAGAACTTCAGACGCCTGTTCCCGCTTGCCCGGGTCAAGGCTGCCTGAGGTCGTCGAATCGCAGGCAAAAAAAACCCGGGTTCTGGGGGGTGAATCCGGGTTAAGACCATTAGGAGTAAAACAAAGACACGCTATCCATTGGTGCCTTTACCGATGCCAGCACTTGGGGGAGATGCCGCATCAGCGAATGTAAGTATTGGTCATATTCCACGGGCGTCCAGCGCTCTGCTGTACGTTTTTTAAACAGTTTTGGAATACCCAGTCTGCTGCTGATACCTCAAAGCTTGGGGCGCTGTACTGGAATTCTCGCAGTTAGCGATCACCAGGGCGCCGCAGTTTCAGTCGACGCCAAAAGCGACAGAAGATAGGGCTTAACAGGTTTTTTTTGACCAGCGAGCTACCATCGGTCGACGTAACGTTCAGCCATTCCCCATTCGTTCACGAAGGTATTGCCCGACTCTCACTCAGTCAAAATAGTCCCGCGGGCCCAGCAAAACGTTCTCTTTTGGCTAAATTTTGCACTGGGTGGGTCGCGCGTGTCTGGCCACGGTTTGACCGCTTCAAGCTGAGATAACGCGAATAATGCGCTTGCGAAAACGCTTCTTGAAACGTGGACATGGTCGGATGATCCGTGCAATTTCCCGCAAGTTAGGCATAATGTGCGGCTTCGATTTTGACTCCACAGCCTCTTCCTATGCAGAAAGAACCTCGTAAGGTCCGTGAGTTTCGGCGCCGTGAGCAAGAAATTCTCGATACCGCGTTAAAGCTGTTTCTCGAACAGGGTGAAGACAGTGTCACCGTCGAGATGATTGCTGATGCCGTGGGTATTGGCAAAGGCACCATCTACAAGCACTTCAAGTCGAAGGCGGAGATCTACCTGCGCCTGATGCTCGACTACGAGCGCGATTTGAACGAGCTGCTGCACTCTGCCGACGTCGACAAGGACAAGGAGGCACTGTCCCGTGCCTACTTCGAATTCCGCATGCGTGACCCGCAGCGCTATCGCCTGTTCGACCGGCTGGAAGAGAAGGTGGTCAAAGGCAATCAAGTGCCTGAGATGGTGGAGCAACTGCACAAGATCCGCGCCTCGAACTTCGAACACCTGACCCTGCTGATCAAGGGCCGCATCACCGAAGGCAAGCTCGAAGACGTGCCGCCGTACTTCCATTACTGCGCGGCCTGGGCGCTGGTGCACGGCGCGGTGGCGCTGTACCACTCGCCGTTCTGGAGCAACGTGCTCGAAGATCAGGAAGGTTTTTTCCAGTTCCTGATGGACATCGGCGTGCGCATGGGCAACAAGCGCAAGCGCGATCCGGAAACCGGTCACGACCTCAAGCCGGAAATCTCCGGTAGCTGATCGGCTCACCGAGCACCCTGGCAGGCACCGTCCGGTGTCTGCCATCCGCAGTCACATCTTTGCCCGGAATGACCCTTGCCAAAAGTTGATTTTTGAGTCAGCTTTTGCGCGCTGCATTTCTTCCCGGAGCTCTCCATGATCGTTGATCGCCAAGGCCGACGTTTCCGCAATCTGCGGATCAGTCTGACGTCTGCGTGCAATTACGCCTGTACCTACTGCGTGCCCGATGGCAAGCGGCTGGTGGCTGCGCAGAACGAGCTGTCGGCTGATGCCATGGCGCGGGGCGTTGAATACCTGATCGAAGCGGCGGGCATCGAGCGGCTGCGTATCACGGGAGGCGAGCCGCTGGTGAGTCCGCGCCTTGAGCATTTCATGGGGCAGGTCGGGCGGATGGGCCTGGCCGATATCAGCCTGACCACCAATGGCCAGCTGCTGGCGCGCAAACTGCCGATCCTGCTCAAGGCGGGGATCAGTCGGATCAATGTGTCGCTGGACACCCTTGACCCTTCGGCCTTTCGCGCCATTGCCCGGGGAGGCGACCTGGCGACCGTGCTTGATGGCATGGAGCAGGCGAGGGCGGCGGGCATCCGCATCAAGGTCAACATGGTGCCGTTGCGTGGCAGTAATCTGGATCAGGTCATGCCGCTGCTCGATTATTGTCTGGCCCGTGATTACGAGCTGCGGTTCATCGAGCTGATGCGCATGGGGCATCTGGCGGGGGATCACAACGGTTTCCTGCAGCAATTCGTCAGCCTCGATCAGTTGCTGGCGTTGATCGGCGAGCGTTACGAATACCAGCAGGCTGATGCGCCGGTGGACGCCACGGCAGTGCGCTATCGCATTCCCGGCAAAGGTCATTTCGGCGTGATTGCCAACGAAAGTGTGCCGTTCTGCCGGACGTGCTCGCGCTTGCGTCTGTCTTCTACAGGCTGGCTGCATGGGTGTTTGTCGTCGAGCAATCGCCATTATGTCGGGGACCTGCTCGACAAGCCCCGGCATCAGGCCTTGCCTGCTTTGCAGCGTCTGCTGATCAAGGCGCTGGATGACAAACAGGCGGTGGCGTTTTCCGGCGGCGCGACGGTGATGAAAATCATCGGGGGCTGAGCGCGATGTTGGCGACGTGGCACGTTCCCCCCTGTGGGAGCGAATTCATTCGCGAGGCGGTGGGTCGGGCGTTATATGTGTGTCGGATGTACCTGCCTCTCGCGAATGAATTCGCTCCCACAGATGAAAGTCCCCGCTGATTTCCGCTGAGCTGGCGCAAAAGCTGCATTACCCGGCCATTCGCCGGTTTTCCGTCGCCGGACTTTGGAGGAAGTAATGCGTAGTCTGGTTTTACTGCTGACGTTGCTAATGCTCAGTGGCTGCATGCACGTCAGCGATCTGGCACAGGGCGCCCATGATGAGCTCAGTGATGCGGGCCTGCTGGATCACAGCTCGACGCGCCGGATCAACAATTTCCGCCTGCAGCCGGACTCCTTCATCTATATCGCCCAAGGCGCGTTCGCCCCGCCGGGCAGTGCCAATCCGCGGCCTAACGTGGTGGCTGAAGAAGCCTTCAACGGCTTCGTCGAGTACTTCCCGATGGTTCGTCGTGCTCGCGCGCCGGAAGGTCTGGACGAGGCGATGAACGAAGCTCGTGCCGCGGGCGCGCATTACCTGCTGTACACCCGCTTTGCCAGGGCAGACGATCGCATCGGCAACTTCGATGAGTGGTCGGACCAGGAAGCTGTCGACCGTCTGGGCATCGACAGCGGCGTGATCCAGCTGATGCTGATCGAAACCAGCACCCGCTACCTCATCGATTCGGCGCGGATTCACAGCCGTGGTGGCCTGCTGACTTTGTACGACACCAAGCCAGAGGATTTGCTAGGTCCGCCCATGGAGGATTACGCTCGCAGTCTGTTGGGCGTCCAAGCCCGCTGAGGAGCAGCGTATGAATGGTGCGGGCAAAGCCAACGATCTGTTGGCGCAACTCCCCAAGACCGGCAAGGGCTTGCCGCCCGTGCATCTGTGGAATCCCGATTTCTGTGGCGATATCGACATGCGTATCGCCCGTGACGGCACCTGGTTCTATCTGGGCACGCCAATCGGTCGTAAGCCGATGGTGCGCCTGTTTTCCACCATCATTCGTCGCGATGGCGATGATTATTTTCTCATCACCCCGGTCGAGAAAGTCGGCATCACGGTCGACGATGCGCCCTTCGTGGCGGTGCTGCTGGAGGTGGAAGGCGAGGGTGAGTCTCAGGTCCTGCGTTTCACCAGCAATGTTGACGACACGGTAGAGGCGAGCGCCAAGCATCCGTTGCGCGTCAGCATCGATCCGGCGACTCAGGAGCCAGCGCCTTACGTGCATGTGCGCAGCAATCTGGAAGCGTTGATTCATCGCAACGTTTTCTATCAACTGGTCGATCTGGCGGTCAGCCGCGAAATCGACGGTCAGCGCTGGCTGGGTGTGTGGAGCCATGGCGAGTTCTTTCCCATCGGGCTTGAACCCTGACGCCACACGCTGACAGTCATCCTTGTGGCCAGGTCAATTGCCTGGCTTTCAACTCGCGGTTAAAGTGCCGCCCCCGATTTTTCTGAGGTTTTTGCATGAGCCAGTCCTTTGATATCGCCGTGATCGGCGCCACCGGTACTGTCGGCGAAACCATCGTCCAGATCCTTGAAGAGCGCGACTTCCCGGTCGGCGAGCTGCACTTGCTGGCCAGTTCCGAATCCGCGGGTAGCTCGGTGGCCTATCGGGGCAAGAACGTGCGCGTGCGTGAGGTCGATGCGTTCGATTTCGCCAAGGTGCAGATCGCATTCTTCGCCGCAGGCCCCGCTGTGACCCGCAGCTTCGCGGCTCGCGCCACTGCCGCGGATTGTGCGGTGATCGACCTGTCGGGCGGGCTGCCGGTGGAACAGGCACCCAACGTGGTCCCCGAGGTCAACGGCACGCTGCTGGCGACCCTCGCCAAACCCGTTCAGGTCGCTTGCCCAAGCCCGACGGCCGCCGCGCTGGCCATGGTGCTGGGGCCGCTGCGCGGGTTGCTGGATGTGCAGCGGGTGAGTGTCACGGCGTGTCTGGCGGTGTCGAGCCAGGGCCGGGAAGGCGTGACTGAACTGGCGCGTCAGACCGCCGAGCTGCTCAACGTGCGTCCGCTGGAACCCCGCGTGTTTGACCGTCAAATGGCGTTCAACGTCCTTGCTCAGGTGGGCGTACCTGATGCGCAAGGCCACGTGCCACTTGAAAAACGCATGGTCAGCGAGTTGCGCGAGCTGCTGTCGCTGCCTTTAATCAAGGTCGGCGTGAGCTGCATTCAGGTCCCGGTGTTCTTTGGCGATAGCCTGAGCGTGTCAGTGCAGAGCGCTGCCAGGGTTGACCTTGCGGCGATCAGTGCGGCGCTGGATTCGGCTGACGGCATCGATCTAGTAGATGCCGGGGATTACCCGACGCCGGTCGGCGACGCGGTCGGGCAGGACGCTGTCTATGTAGGACGTTTGCGCAGCGGGATCGACGATGACTGTGCGCTGGATTTCTGGGTCACGTCGGACAACGTGCGCAAAGGCGCGGCCCTCAACGCTGTGCAGGTGGCTGAATTGTTGATAAAAGATGTTGCGTAAAAGATACTTGCCAACAATTCAAAGAATCATTCGAGCTGTGGCGTGTCGAAACGCCCTACGCCCTAGCAGGCTTTATCTTCTCGGTTGCCGGGGAAATTTTAAACAAGGGATGGGCTATGGTTCAGGTTCGTAAACTGGTTTTAGCAATCGCTGCAGCCTCGGCGTTGTCATCGGGGATGGCTCAGGCGCTCGGCCTCGGTGGCTTGACCGTCAAGTCGAGCCTGAACCAACCGCTGCTGGCCGAAATCGAACTCACGCAGGTGCAAGATCTCAATTCCGCGCAGGTGGTGCCGAGTCTGGCGACGTCTGCCGAGTTCGCGCAGGCCGGCGTGGGACGCATGCCGATCCTCGACGACCTGGTGTTCACTCCGGTGGTCAATCCCGGCGGCAAAAGCGTGCTGCGTATCACCTCGACCAAACCCATCCGTGACCCTTACGTGAAATTTCTCGTGCAGGTGCTGTGGCCTAACGGCCGTGCCTTGCGCGAATACAGCCTGTTGCTCGATCCGCCCAAGGTGTCGCCACAGGCCGCTGCTGCCGCGACGGCGCAATTGCCGTCGACGGCGCCAACCACCGCGCCTGCTCAGGCACCAGCCGCCGAGACGCCACCTCCGACTGAGCCTGCCCCGGCTCCAGCCGCTGCACCAGAACCCAAATACACCCAATACACCACCGCCAATAACGACACGCTGTGGGAAATCGCCGAGCGCGTACGCAATGGCGGTACGGTTCAGCAGACCATGCTGGCGATTCAGGCGCTCAACCCGGACGCCTTCATCGCAGGGAACATCAATCGCCTGAAGAAGGGCCAGGTGTTGCGCCTGCCTTCGCCGCAGGAAGCCACCGCGCTGCCGCAGCCGCGGGCGGTCGCGGAAGTCGCCGAGCAGAATCGTGCGTGGCGTGAAGGCCGTCGTTTGCCGGGTGGCGCGCGACAGGTTGATGCGACTCGTCGGGACCGAGCGGGCGCCGCCCCGGCGCAAATCGACGCCAAGGACAACCTGAGCCTCGTGGCTGCCAACGCCAGACCCGGCGCAAAAGGTGCCTCGGGTGATGCGGAACTGGCCAACAAACTGGCCGTGACCCAAGAGAGCCTCGACAGCACTCGCCGCGACAACGCCGAGCTGAAAAGCCGCATGGGCGATCTGCAGAGCCAGCTCGACAAACTGCAGCGCCTGATCGAACTGAAGAACGACCAACTGGCCAAGATGCAGGCCGCCGGGGCAGCCGTTCCGCCACCTGTGGATAACGCCAACGGCACGGTCAGCCCGAACAGCGTGACCAATCCGAACAATGCCGCGAACCCTGCCATGCCTGCGCAGATCGTTCCGCCGCCCGCTGCGCCGGACACCGCTGGCAAGCCGCCGAATGAAATTGCCCCGGAAGACGCGCTGCCGGTTGAAGGTGCCAACGTTACCGGCGCGACCCCGGATCAGCCGTTGGTCACGCAGCCGGATGCCGCTGCCAACCCCGACAACCAGAGCGCGCTGGACAAGATCCTTGCAAGCCCGATGCTGCTGGGCCTGATCGGTGGCGCGGCGGTGCTGGTCCTGCTGTTGCTGGTCTTGCTGATGGTGCGTCGCCGCAATGCGATCCTTGAGGCGGAAAGACATCGGCAAATGGCCCGTGCGCTATCGGAAGAGTCCGATTTCGCCTCTGACATGAACATGCCCGAAAGCAGTTTCGAGGGTCTGGAGGTTCCTCCGCCCACTGTAAAGCCGGCACCGCTGGCGGCCGTCATCATTGAGCCGACCCGCGAACGCCCAACCGACGTACTCGTTCAGGCTGAAATCCACATTGCCTATGGCCGCACCAATCAGGCGGCCGCGTTGCTGGAAGAAGCCATCAAGGAAGAGCCTGAGCGCAGTGAGCTGCGCCTCAAGCTGATGGAGATCTACGCCCAGCAGGACAACAAGTCCGGTTTTGTGGCTCAGGAGCGCCAACTGGTCGCTACCGGCAAGAACCACGCTGATGTCGAGCAACTGAAATCCCGTTACCCGGCCATGGCAGCCGCCGCAACGGCAGCGGCCGGTGTTGCCGCGGCGGCGGCATTGGCGGCCGATATGGACGCCAAGTACGTTGAAGACCTGCTCACCGACAAGCAAGAGCCTGAAACACCTGCGCCGCGGGTCGAGCCTGAACCCGCTGCGGAGCCTGTCGCCCAAGCGTCGGATGATTTTGATACCGCATTCGACCTGAGTCTGGACGATCTGGAAGCGGCCTCGCCGACCGAGGTGCCGGACCGTAGCGCGCCTGTCGCCGACGCCGGATTTGACGAGCTGGATCTGGATGCACCGTTTGGTAGTTCGACGTCCGATGATCTGGATTTCGACGCCATCCTGCGCGAGCAGACCGAAGCCAAGCCTGCCGAATCGACCGATCTGGACGATTTCGACCTGAACCTGGCGGAAGAAGAGTCGGGCCTCAGGGCTGAAGATGACGCCCTTTTGGGTTCGGGCAGGGACGACGAGTTGCGCGACCTCCCGGCGTTTGAAGAAACGGCCGACCTGGGCGCCAGCAAGCAAGGCCCGGACGACAAACTCGAGCTGCCGGACGATTTCGATCTGTCGTTGGCCGATGAGATGGAAACCGACCAGGCTTCCCAGGCTTTTGCCTCCGAAATCGACGACGTCAACGCCGAACTCGAACGTCTGTCGCAAAGCCTGGAACAACCGCCGATCGCCAAGCCGTTCGACGAAGCACCCACCTTCGGCGAGGACGATGCGCTGCTGGCCGATGACAACGAGCCGGAGTTTGACTTCCTTTCCGGTACGGATGAAGCCGCCACCAAGCTGGATCTGGCGCGGGCCTACATCGAAATGGGCGACGCTGACGGCGCGCGCGACATTCTCGATGAGGTCGTGGCCGAAGGTGACGACGGGCAGAAGAGCGAAGCGCGCGAGATGCTGTCGCGTCTGGCCTGATCCGCTTGCAGGCCCCTTGAAAACGACCGCTCCGGCGGTCGTTTTCGTTTATGGCAATAAAAGGGGGGAAGAAACCTGTCGGCGCGACTTCATTCGCAAAAGATGTTTCAGGCGACTGATATGTGGTGACCGTACCGACCTTTCGCCAATGAATTCGCTCCCCACAGCTGGCGCAAGAATGGAGGCTGGCGTCGGCCGCCAATGGCGTCTTTTTCCGTCATCCGTATAATGGCCGCCCTTGCGCACATCCACAGGCTTTAAGCACTTGGCAATCACAGACACCGAGGCACAGACAGCGGCCGCCGAAATGGCTGCTGAAGGTTTTTTCAGAATCGCACTGGGCGTGGAGTACAAAGGCTCGCGCTACAGCGGTTGGCAGCGCCAGACCACCGGCGTACTGACCGTTCAGGAAACCCTGGAAGACGCCTTGTCCAAAGTGGCCGACTCGTCGGTCTCGCTGATGTGCGCCGGTCGCACCGATGCGGGCGTGCATGCCTGCGGTCAGGTGGTACACTTCGACACCCAGGCCGTGCGCAGCATGAAAGCCTGGACCATGGGCGCCAATATCAATCTGCCCCATGACGTCAGCGTCACCTGGGCCAAAGAGATGCCAGCGCATTTTCACGCGCGCTTCAAGGCCATCGCCCGCCGTTACCGCTACGTGATCTACAACGATCAGATTCGCCCTGCGCATCTGGGCCAGGAGATCACCTGGAACCATCGTCCGCTGGACGTCGAGCGCATGGCGCTGGCGGCCGAGTATCTTGTGGGCACCCACGACTTCAGCGCGTTCCGCGCCGGTCAGTGCCAGGCCAAGTCGCCGATCAAGCAGATCCACCACCTGCGCGTGACGCGCCACGGCAAGATGATCGTCATCGACATTCGCGCCAACGCATTCCTGCACCACATGGTGCGCAACATTGCAGGCGTGCTGATGACCATCGGGGCAGGGGAGCGGCCGATCGAGTGGGCCAGTGACGTCCTTGAAAGCCGCGTGCGCCGTACAGGCGGGGTCACGGCCCATCCATTCGGGCTTTATCTGGTGCAGGTCGAGTACCGCGATGAATTCCCGTTGCCGGAACGTTACATCGGGCCGCACTTTCTTACAGGCTTCGCGGAACTTGGCGGCTGACGCCCGGAATAGCATTTGCTAACATCCGGGACTTTCGCAAGGCTTGAGGTATTCACTACATGTCAGCCGTTCGCAGCAAGATCTGCGGGATTACCTGCATAGAAGATGCGCTGGCCGCTGTCGATGCGGGAGCCGATGCCATCGGCTTCGTGTTCTACCCCAAGAGTCCGCGGGCCGTCACCATCGAGCAGGCGCAGGCGATCATCACCCAATTGCCGCCGTTCGTGAGCACGGTGGGGCTGTTCGTCAACGCCAAGCGTGATGCGCTGAAGGCACTGCTCGATGCCGTTCCTCTGGACCTCATTCAATTCCACGGCGATGAAACTCCCGAGCAGTGCGAAGGCTATCATCGCCCCTGGATCAAAGCGCTGCGCGTGCAGGCCGGTGACGACATCGCCGCCAGCTGCGATCGGTATCACAAGGCCAGCGGCATTCTGCTGGACACCTATGTCGCGGGCGTTCCGGGTGGCACCGGCGAAACTTTCGACTGGGCATTGATTCCAAAACAGCTGAGCAAACCGATCATCCTGGCGGGCGGGCTGACGTCGGCTAACGTCGCCCAGGCCATCGCCCAGGTGCGGCCTTATGCGGTGGACGTCAGCGGCGGGGTCGAGCGAGCCAAGGGGCTGAAAGATCACGACAAGATCCGTGCATTCATGAGTGCAGTGCACGGCGCGTAAGCGTTTTTTCGCGGGCGCAGGCCTTCGATGTGACGGCAGGCAGGCGGTCGCCGTCCACTAGCCTGCGACCGCAGAATGCGGGCCGCCACAAATTGAACAGGCGAAGACGCGCAAGCGTTTCGCTGCAACAGGTAGAGGGCAGTATCAAGGCACGGTCCTTGCGACTGGTCCGGCGCTGGCGCCGATCGTTGCAGGACGTTGCGATGCTGCACATGAATTCGTTTTAAGGGCCTGCGCGTGGCACTGACTGCCATCGCGTTCACGCCACCGGTACTGGAGAGAGAAAGCATGAGCAACTGGTTGGTAGACAAACTGATCCCTTCGATCATGCGTTCCGAGGTCAAGAAAAGCTCGGTACCCGAAGGCTTGTGGCACAAGTGCCCGTCTTGCGAAGCGGTGCTTTATCGTCCCGAGCTGGAAAAAACCCTGGACGTCTGTCCGAAATGTAACCACCACATGCGTATCGACGCCCGCGCGCGTCTGAACATCTTCCTGGACGTCGAAGGCCGTCAGGAAATCGGTGCCGATCTGGAGCCGGTTGACCGCCTGAAATTCCGCGACAGCAAGAAGTACAAGGATCGCCTGACCGCTGCCCAGAAGCAGACGGGCGAAAAAGACGCCCTGATCTCCATGAGCGGCACCCTGTTGGGCATGCCTGTGGTGTGCAGCGCCTTCGAATTCTCATTCATGGGCGGTTCCATGGGCGCCATCGTTGGCGAACGTTTCGTTCAGGCGGCCAACTACGCCTTGGAAAAACGCTGCCCGATGATCTGTTTCGCTGCTTCCGGCGGTGCACGCATGCAGGAGGCGCTGATCTCCCTGATGCAGATGGCCAAGACCTCGGCCGTGCTGGCGCGTCTGCGTGAAGAAGGCCTGCCGTTCATTTCCGTGCTGACCGATCCGGTCTACGGTGGTGTGTCGGCAAGTCTTGCGATGCTGGGCGACGTGATCGTTGCCGAACCCAAGGCACTGATCGGTTTCGCCGGTCCTCGGGTGATCGAGCAGACCGTGCGCGAAAAATTGCCGGAAGGCTTCCAGCGCAGCGAATTCCTGCTGGATCACGGCGCGATCGACATGATCATCGCCCGTGGCGAGCTGCGTCAGCGTCTGGGCAATATCCTGGCGCAGATGATGGGCCTGCCAACACCGAAATTCGTGGCACCGAAGCTCGAACCTATCGTGGTTCCACCGGCTCCGGCCAACATATGACCGCACGCTCTCTGAGCGACTGGCTCAGCTACCTGGAGCAGCTGCATCCCTCCGCCATCGACATGGGGCTGGATCGTTCGCGTCAGGTCGCGTTGCAGGCAGGCTTGAGTCGCCCCGCGCCGCGGGTCGTGACCGTTACCGGCACCAACGGCAAGGGATCGACCTGCGCCTTTGTCGCCTCGCTGCTGCAGGCGCAGGGCCTCAAGGTCGGCGTCTACAGCTCGCCGCATCTGGTGAGCTACAACGAGCGTGTGCAGATTGAGGGCGTTGAAGCCACCGACGCACAGTTATGCCAGGCATTTGAGGTCATCGAAAAGGCGCGCGGCGCTGTCTCGCTGACGTACTTCGAGATGGGCACGCTGGCGGCGTTCTGGTTGTTCGAGCAGGCGGCGCTGGATGCCGTGGTGCTGGAAGTCGGTCTTGGCGGGCGTCTGGATGCGGTGAACCTGATCGATGCCGACATGGCGCTGGTCACCAGCATTGGCGTCGATCACGCCGAATGGCTGGGCAATACCCGTGAATCCGTTGCATTCGAGAAGGCCGGTATTTTCCGCGAAGGGCGTCCTGCCTTGTGCGGCGACATTGACCCGCCGCAGCCTCTGCTGGATCAGGCCAACGCATTGAAGTGCCCGCTGTCGTTGCGTGGCGCAGATTTCGACCTGTCCATTGAAGCCGCGAGCTGGAACTGGTTCGGCACCGATGCCAAGGGCCAGCGCGTTGAATTGCGCGATCTGCCGCTGCTCGATCTGCCGATGCAGAACGCTGCATTGGCCTTGCAGGCTTATCTGTTGCTGGGCTTGCCTTGGCAGGACGCAGCGATTCGAAAGGCCTTGCTCGATACGCGGGTGACCGGTCGTCTTGATCGTCGCACCTTCGAATGGCAGGGCAAGCAGCTGCACGTCCTGCTGGATGTAGGCCACAATCCGCATGCGGCGGTGTTCCTGGCCCAGCGCCTGAATCGGCGCCCGGTGGCGGGCAAGCGCCTGGCGGTGTTCGGGCTGCTCAACGACAAGGATCTGGACGGCGTGCTCGGCGAGCTTGTCGGCTGCTTCAGCAGTTGGGCGGTTGCGCCGCTGCCAACCCCGCGCAGTCGCTCGGAGCAGGAGATTGCCCTGGCCCTGCAGAACCTTGGCGCCGTCGTGACGTCCTATCCCGATGTCGTGCAGGCCCTTGAGGCTCAATGCGCGCAGGCGACAGCCAATGATGAAATCGTGCTGTTCGGGTCTTTTTATTGCGTAGCCGAGGCCCTGGAATGGCTTGCTGGCGCGTCACGGAGGAAGTGACACATGGCTTTGCTGGATAAGGCGTACAAACAGCGGATGGTCGGCGCTTTGGTGTTGATCGCCATCGCGGTGATCTTCCTGCCGATGCTGTTTTCGCGTCAGGACGAAGCCCGCCACGTGCAGGTGGACGCGCCTGCCGCGCCGCAAGCGCCTGCCGTTGCGCCGATCAAGGTCGAGCCGGTGTCGGTTCCCGAGCAGCAGCCTTTGCCGCAAGAGCCTGTACCGACCGACGAAGAGCTGACTCAGCCGGCGCGTCCTGCCGTTAACCAGCAGCCACCGTCGATGCCGATCGCTCCAGCGCCTGCACCGGCCAAACCTGCGGCAGCAGCGCCTGCTGTCAAAACCACGCCCGTGCCGCTGCCATCAAAACCGGCCTCTGCACCTGCCGTGCCCGCATCGCCACCCCCGCTGGCCGCTGACACCAATCGGGTCGATGCCAATGGCCTGTCGATCACCTGGGCGGTTCAGGTGGCGAGCCTGTCCAACCGGGCCAACGCCGACAACCTGCAAAAGACCCTGCGCACCCAGGGTTACAACGCCTACATCCGCACCTCCGATGGTGTGAACCGGGTATTTGTCGGGCCGCTGATCGAGCGTGCTGAAGCTGACCGTCTGCGTGATCAGCTCAACAAGCAGCAGAAGCTGAACGGCATCGTCGTGCGCTTCGTGCCCGAGCGTAAGTAAGCAGAAACGGCGGCGCTTGCCGCCTTTCTCTTTATGCAAAGTCCAATAGTTCGCCTTAATTGGTGACTACCCTCAATCCCTGCTTACCGCCGGGCGAGCGCTCTGCTAAAATGCGCCGCCTCATCAGTCTGTAGGCTGCAACGTGTCATTTACTCCGGTTGACTGGGCGATCATCGCGATTGTCGCCATCTCCGCTTTGATCAGTCTCAAGCGCGGCTTCGTCAAGGAAGCGTTGTCCTTGCTGACCTGGATCATCGCAGGTGTCGTGGCCTGGATGTTTGGCGGTTCGCTGGCCCAGTATCTGGTCAATTACATCGAAACACCTTCGGCGCGCGTGATTGCGGGCTGCACCATTCTTTTCGTCGCCACCCTGTTGGTCGGCGCCATGGTCAACTTTCTTATCGGGGAACTGATTCGCGTCACCGGGCTGTCCGGGACCGATCGTTTTCTGGGTATGGTCTTCGGCGCCGCGCGCGGAGGCCTGCTGGTCGTAGTTGCGGTAGGGCTGTTGAGCCTGGGCCCGGTACAACAGGATCAATGGTGGCAGCAGTCTCGACTGCTGCCACAGTTCGTGATGGTCGCTGACTGGTCGAAAAACCTGATTCTCGGGATGTCCAGCAAGTGGCTAGCCAGCGGGGTCAGCGTACCTGTTGATATCCCGTTCAAGGATCACCTCTTGCCGTCGGTAACGCCGCAGGATGTGATCGGTAAATCCAGTTCCACTAAGTAGGGGTTGTGTCGCATGTGTGGCATCGTCGGTATCGTCGGCAAGTCGAACGTCAATCAGGCGCTGTATGACGCGCTCACCGTCCTCCAGCACCGCGGCCAGGACGCTGCCGGTATCGTGACCAGCCATGATGGCCGGTTGTTCCTGCGCAAGGACAACGGTCTGGTCCGTGACGTCTTCCAGCAGCGCCATATGCAGCGCCTGGTCGGTCACATGGGCATCGGTCACGTACGTTATCCAACCGCGGGCAGCTCGACCTCGGCCGAAGCCCAGCCGTTCTACGTCAACTCGCCGTACGGCATCACGCTGGCGCACAACGGTAACCTCACCAACGTCGAGCAACTGGCCAAGGAGATCTACGAATCTGACCTGCGCCACGTCAACACCAACTCCGACTCGGAAGTGTTGCTCAACGTCTTCGCCCACGAGCTGGCCGTTCGCGGCAAGCTGCAGCCGACCGAAGAAGACATCTTCGCTGCCGTGACCGACGTGCATAACCGCTGCCGTGGTGGCTACGCGGTCGTGGCCATGATCACCGGCTACGGCATCGTCGGCTTCCGCGACCCCGACGCCATCCGCCCGATCGTGTTCGGCCAACGTCACACCGACGAAGGCGTGGAGTACATGATCGCTTCCGAAAGTGTGTCCCTGGATGTGCTGGGCTTCACCCTTATCCGTGACCTGGCCCCAGGCGAAGCGGTGTACATCACCGAAGACGGCAAGCTTCACACCCGTCAGTGCGCGGCCAACCCGAAATACGCACCGTGCATCTTCGAACACGTTTACCTGGCGCGTCCGGATTCGATCATCGACGGCATCTCGGTCTACAAGGCGCGCCTGCGCATGGGCGAGAAGCTGGCCGACAAGATCCTGCGCGAGCGTCCGGATCATGACATCGACGTGGTCATCCCGATTCCCGACACCAGCCGCACCGCCGCGCTGGAACTGGCCAATCACCTGGGCGTCAAGTTCCGCGAAGGCTTCGTGAAGAACCGCTACATCGGCCGTACCTTCATCATGCCGGGCCAGGCGGCGCGCAAGAAATCCGTGCGCCAGAAGCTCAACGCCATTGAACTGGAATTTCGCGGCAAGAACGTGATGCTGGTGGACGACTCCATCGTGCGCGGCACCACTTGCAAGCAGATCATCCAGATGGCCCGCGAAGCCGGCGCCAAGAACGTGTATTTCTGTTCGGCGGCCCCGGCCGTGCGCTTCCCTAACGTCTACGGCATCGACATGCCGAGTGCCCATGAGCTGATCGCTCACAACCGTACCACCCAGGACGTGGCCGACCTCATCGGTGCCGACTGGCTGGTCTATCAGGATCTGAACGACCTGATCGAGGCGGTCAGCGGCAGCAAGAAGATCAAGATCGACAACTTCGATTGCTCGGTTTTCGACGGCAAGTACGTGACCGGTGACATCGACGAGCATTACCTGAACAAGATCGAGCAGGCGCGTAACGACGCTTCCAAGGTCAAGAATCAGGCTGTCAGTGCGATCATCGATCTGTACAACAATTAATTCAGACAAGTGATCAGATAAGGAGCAGGCGGCATGACTCAGAAATGGGATGCCGGTCGACTGGACAGCGATCTGGAAGGCGTGGGTTTCAATACCCTCGCCGTGCGCGCTGGTCAGCACCGTACGCCGGAGAGCGAACACAGCGATCCACTGTTTTTCACCTCGAGCTACGTGTTCCGAACGGCCGCCGACGCGGCCGCGACCTTTGCCGGTGACCAGCCGGGTAACGTTTACTCGCGCTACACCAACCCGACCGTGCATTCGTTCGAAGAGCGCATCGCCGCGCTGGAAGGTGGCGAGCAGGCCGTGGCGACCTCCACCGGCATGTCGGCGATCCTGGCGACCGTGATGAGCCTGTGCAGCGCCGGCGATCACGTGCTGGTGTCCAAAAGCGTATTCGGCTCGACCATCAGCCTGTTCGAGAAGTACTTCAAGCGCTTTGGCGTGCAGGTCGACTACGTTCCGCTGGCCGAGCTGTCTGGCTGGGACGCGGCGATCAAGCCCAACACCAAACTGCTGTTCGTCGAGTCGCCGTCCAACCCGCTCGCCGAGCTGGTCGACATCGCCGCGCTGGCCGAGATCGCTCACGCCAAGGGCGCGATGCTGGTCGTCGACAACTGCTTCTGCACCCCAGCGCTGCAGCAACCGCTGCGCATGGGTGCTGATGTGGTCGTGCATTCGGCCACCAAATTCATCGACGGCCAGGGCCGCGCGATGGGGGGCGTGGTGGTCGGTCGCAGCGAGCAGATGAAGGAAGTCGTAGGTTTTCTGCGCACGGCCGGTCCGAGCCTGAGCCCGTTCAACGCCTGGCTGTTCCTCAAGGGCCTCGAAACCCTGAACGTGCGCATGCGCGCCCACTGCCAAAGCGCCCTTGAACTGGCGCAATGGCTGGAGCAGCAGGATGGCATCGAGAAGGTGCATTACGCCGGTCTCCAAAGCCATCCGCAGCACGAGCTCGCCAAGCGCCAGCAGAAGGCATTCGGTGCGGTCGTGAGCTTTGAGGTCAAGGGTGGCAAAGAGGGCGCCTGGCGCTTCATCGACGCCACGCGTCTGATTTCGATCACCGCCAACCTGGGCGACACCAAGACCACCATCACCCACCCGGGCACCACATCCCACGGCCGTCTGTCGCCGCAGGAGCGGGAAGCTGCCGGTATTCGCGACAGCCTGATCCGGGTTGCCGTGGGTCTGGAAGACGTTGCCGACCTCAAGACCGACCTGACGCGGGGTCTGGCTGCGTTGTGAGTGATGTCGTGAGCGAGTTGACGATGGACGCCGCCAGCGTGCACAACGGCCGGGTCGCGTTGGTCACCGGCGCGGCGCGGGGGATCGGGCTGGGCATCGCTGCCTGGCTCATCACCGAAGGCTGGCAGGTCGTGCTGACCGATGTCGATCGGCAGCGCGGCGAGACCGTGGCCGGTGTGCTGGGCGAAAACGCCTCGTTCATCGCCATGGACGTCTCCAGCGAAGAGCAGGTGGCCAGCGGCGTTGCCGATGTGCTCGGCATGTTCGGTCGCCTGGATGCGCTGGTCTGCAACGCTGCGGTGGCCGATCCCCGCAACACCGTGCTGGAAAGTCTTGGCCTTGCGCACTGGAACCGTGTGCTGGCAGTGAACCTGACCGGCCCCATGTTGCTCGCCAAGCACTGTGCGCCTTATTTGCGTGCCCACGGTGGCAGCATTGTCAATTTGAGCTCCACCCGCGCGCGACAGTCCGAACCCGATACCGAGGCGTATGCCGCGAGCAAGGGCGGTCTGCTGGCCCTCACGCACGCCCTGGCCATGAGCCTGGGACCGCAGGTGCGGGTCAACGCGGTCAGCCCAGGCTGGATCGACGCCCGTGATCCTTCACAGCGCCGCGCCGAGCCGTTGTCCGATGCCGATCATGCACAGCATCCGGCGGGCAGGGTAGGGACGGTGGAGGACGTTGCTGCGACGGTTGCCTGGTTGCTGTCGAAGAACTCAGGGTTCGTCACCGGCCAGGAGTTCGTGGTCGACGGCGGCATGAGCAAGAAAATGATCTACGTCGAGTAGGGCAGCGGCAAGCTTCAAGCTGCAAGAAAAGGCAAGAGCAAGAGCGGACCGGGTGTTCGCTTTTTTGTTTTTAACTTGCCGCTTGAAGCTTGTGGCTAAAAATTGCTTTTTTAAAAAAACTTCAATCAGGCTATTGACTTAGGTTCGGTACCTGCGTAAATTTCGCGGCCTCAGCGAAGCAAAGGGTGATTAGCTCAGCCGGGAGAGCATCTGCCTTACAAGCAGAGGGTCGGCGGTTCGATCCCGTCATCACCCACC
>NZ_JBWKWB010000030.1:0-57885 GCF_059421985.1 Pseudomonas sp. GW821-FHT02A11 | reverse complement strand
GTTGCTGAAGAAAAAGCAGGATTACGACCCTGCCAGACGTTTGGGGGTTGCCCCCCAAACATAGAATCTCCCACAGGAAGTTTGTAGCACGCCCGCTTTACGTAAACAGACCCTATTCAGCCAGAGCCCAACCATGACCGACACCCCTCATTTCCCCTTGGCCGCTGTTGTCGGCGCCGATGAGCTGAAACTGGCGCTGTGCCTCACCGCCATCGACCCGAAGATCGGTGGGGTGCTGATCGAGGGGCCTCGGGGCATGGCCAAGTCCACTTTGGCGCGAGGTCTGGCGGACCTGTTGGCCAGCGGGCAGTTCGTCACCCTGCCGCTGGGCGCCACCGAAGAACGGCTGGTGGGCACGCTGGATCTGGACGCGGCGCTGGGCGAAGGGCGGGCGAGTTTTTCTCCCGGCGTGCTGGCCAAGGCCGACGGCGGGGTGCTTTACGTCGATGAGGTCAATCTGCTGCCGGACCACTTGGTGGACCTTCTGCTGGACGTCGCCGCCAGTGGCATCAATCAGGTCGAGCGAGACGGCATTTCCCATCGCCATCCGGCGCGCTTCGTGCTGATCGGCACCATGAACCCGGAAGAAGGCGAACTGCGCCCGCAGTTGCTCGATCGCTTCGGGCTCAACGTCGCACTGAGCGGCCAGACCCCGCCTGAACAGCGCGGCCAGATCATTCGCCGTCGGCTGGATTTCGATGCCGCGCCTGAAGCCTTCTGCGAACAGTGGCGCGATCAGCAGCAACAGTTGAGGGCGCGTTGCGAGACGGCGCGGGGGTTGCTGTCGGGGATCGAACTGGATGACGGCAGTCTGGCCACCATTACCGAACGCTGTTTTGCCGCCGGGGTCGATGGTTTGCGCGCGGATCTGGTCTGGCTGCGCGCCGCGAGGGCCCATGCGGCGTGGCGTGGGGCGTCGACGATTGCCCTGGAAGATATCGACGCCGTGGCCGAGTTCGCGTTGCGCCATCGCCGTCGCGAGCAGCAAGCCCCGCAATCCCCTGCGCCTTCACAGCCGGACAGCCCGGCGCCATCGCCCGACACCCCTTCCCGACAAGGCGAGGGCAGTTGGGGTGAAATGCCCGCCCAGGCCGTCGCCACCGGCGCCCGTCGTGAAGTGCCGAGCTGGCCAAAAAAGCCCTAGGCATTCGCCCTCAGCAGACGGGGGCGGATGCCAGCCCTCGACCGGGCAGACTTCAGGGCGGCAACAGCGGTGCGACAGGTTCCGGGTTCGAAGGCGCTATCGCCTGGGCGCCTACCTTATTAAAAGGGCGCCCGCAGCGTCGCGCCGATCTGGTTCGCCAGCCCCGTACGCGACGTGAACAGACGCTGTGGCTGGTGATCGTCGACGCGTCGGCCTCGACCCGTCGCCATCAGGCACTGAGTCAGGCCAAGGGATTGCTGGCGCAACTGTTCGACGACGCCTATCGCCAGCGTGCCCGACTGGCCCTGCTCACGGCCAGTGGCGGCGATGCCCGCTGGCAGCATCACGGCCTCAAAGCCGGGGCCGCGTTGCAGCCCTGGCTGCAGACTCTGGGAGCCGGTGGGGGTACGCCGTTGTTGTCGGCCATTGATCAGGCGAGCCAATGGCTCGATAAACGCCGCAAGCGTTACCCGGCCGAGTCGCAGCGGGTGCTGATCCTCACCGATGGCCGAGTAAAAGAAGGTCGGGCGCTTGCCCCGTTCGACTGCCCGAGTGTGTTGATCGACATCGAGCGCGGGCCGATCCGTCTGGGGCGAGCCACTGAACTGGCCCGCCAGTTGGGCGCGTACTACCAGCATATCGACGGGATGCAGTAGGCTGCCCCGGCGCTAGACGTCGCGTTTTACGCCTCATCCTGGATCAGGCTGGCATGGTCCAGGGTTCCAGGCGGTAGCCTTCGTCGCTGATCTCAGCGCGGGCCTGTTCCAGAAACTGCGCCAGCTGTTTCGGATCGCAATAGGCGCTGCTCGGGATCTGTTTGCGACCGATACGGGTGCTGGTGCGATCAACCACGGTCAGGCTCAGCTCGCCGTTACCCTCCTGGGCCGACCAGGCCACGCAGCGGAACGGTTCGAAAGCGTGACCGGCAATCAGCAAAGCATCGTTAAAGCGCAAAGGGGCGTTCATGGAAAGTCCTCAAGTGCCCGTATCAGTTCAGTCCCCGCCGGCGGGCTTCCCGTGCGGTTGGATACTTGTACTGATGACCTGCGGCGGGGGAGAAGTCACAAGAGATTTCAACTTTTTTCAAGTTATTTACAGATACCCGAGCTTTGGTTTCACTCCAAAAGCGACATTTCTTGACGCAAACAGGTGTTTCAACATTGATTCAGTCGGCTGATGACCCGTTTGCTGCTTATTTGCCATCTTTAAGCACGTTTCGATCTTAGGCTTATAGTTAAACGGTCCAAGCGCGTGTCAAATATTTGCTAATGTAACAATCGTGGTCGCCAAGACACTGTTTCTTAATGTTTTTTCCTGCGGAATATCTTTCGAATCCTGGCGCCAAGGAAATCCTTATGCATGAACCGGCATCAATCCGCCGCCTGTTAATTGTCGAGCCGTGCGAAGAATGTCTTCGTTTGATCCCGGGCCTGCGCATCGCCGGCTGGGAGGTTGATACCTGCGCGCTGGAATCGGCAGTGTCTCGCCCGTGTGACGTTGGCCTGATCCGCCTGATGCCGCAGCATTTCGAGCAGCCGCAACTGATCAAGGACCTGATCACCCGCAGCCACACCGAATGGATTGCGGTGCTGACTGCCGATGACCTGCGCAGGGAGTTGATCGGCGATTTCGTCTGTGAATGGTTTTTCGACTTTCATACCTTGCCGTTCGACGTCGCTCGCGTGCAGGTCACCCTGGGGCGTGCCTATGGCATGGCGAGGTTGCGGTCCCAAGGGGCGACCTACGGCAACGGGCCTGAACATGAAATGCTCGGGGAAAGCCGGCCGATCCGCGAGCTGCGTCGTCTGCTGACCAAACTGGCGCCCACCGAATCCCCGGTATTGATCCGTGGCGAAACCGGCACCGGCAAAGAGTTGGTGGCGCGCACGCTGCATCAGCAATCCCAGCGCCGCAATCAGCCGTTCGTGTCGATCAATTGCAGCGCCATCCCCGAGCAACGCCTGCAGGCCGAACTGTTCGGCGAAGCCGACGATTCGCTCACTGGCAGTCATGAGCGCAAGCCCGGGTGCATTGAAACGGCCCATGGCGGTACGTTGTTTCTCGATGAAATTGGCGATCTGCCGCTGGATGTGCAGGCCAACCTGCTGCGCTTTCTGCAAGAGCGCCATATTGAAACCCCGCAAGGGCGTATCGCGGTGGATGTGCGCATTCTGGCGGCGACCCATGTTGACCTTGAGGCAGCGATTCGCAAGAAACACTTTCGCGAAGATCTCTATTACCGCCTCAACGTGTTGCAGGTGGGCACGGCGCCGCTGCGTGAACGGCATGGGGACCTGGCCTTGCTGGCCAATCATTTCGCGCATTTCTACAGTCAGGAAACGGGCAGGCGGGTGCGCAATTTCAGTCAGGACGCACTGGTTGCGATGGGCAAGCACGACTGGCCGGGTAACGTGCGCGAGCTGGAGAACCGTGTACGCAGAGGGCTGGTGCTGGCCGAGGGCAGGCAAATCGAGGCGTTCGATCTGGGGCTGCTGGGCGAGGAAGAAATCAGTTCGAGCATGGGCACGCTGGATGACTACAAATGCCGCGCCGAGCGTCAGGCGTTGTGCGATGTACTGACCCGTCACAGCGACAATCTCAGCGTGGCGGCCAAGGTGCTGGGCATCTCCAGGCCGACGTTTTACCGGTTATTGCACAAGCATCAGATCAGATAGTGAGACGAATCTTGCAGGCTTGCACCACCCTGTGGGAACGATCGCCAACTCAATCCGTCAACAACCGCTCCACCGCCTCAAACGCTCGATCCCTGCGGTAGCTCCAACTGCCTTCGATCACTTCATACCGCTGACCATTGGCCTTGAGCCAGCCCAGACTCGCGTCGAAGAATGCCTGACGCTCGGCCAGCAGGGGCTGGCAGCGCTGGCCATCGCTCACCCATTCCACGCCTTGGGGCGACAGCAGCAGATGCAGGTCGTAGTGGCGGGCAAGCAGTTCCTGATTGAGCCACGCCGGGCAGTCGCCGAACAAGGTGCGGCTCCAGAGGATGTTGCTCAGCAAATGGGTATCGAGAATCAGCAGCTCAGGGGCGCGTGCGCGGGCGGCGTCTTCCCAGGCCAGTTGCCCGCGGGCGATGGCGGGGATGTCGGCGTAGCAGGTGTCACGCTGCTGCTCATCAATGAAATGCCGAACGTATTCGCCCACCAGCTCGCCGCCGAAGCGCTGCTGGATCTGCTCGGCCAGCCAGCTTTTGCCGCTGGATTCAGGGCCCGCCAGAACAAGAACGTTCATCGGGCTTCAACGCGCCAGCGCGGGGTCAGCACGCCAGTCGCGCCATCCCTGCACGGCCAGCAAGGTGAACAATGCATACAAGGCCGCTGTCAGGTACAGCGCTTTATAAAGGAAGAGACCGACGAAAATGACGTCCAGGACAATCCACAACGGCCAGCACTGCAAGCGTTTTTGCGCCATCCACACTTGCGCCACCAGGCTGAAACCGGTCAGCGCCGCGTCGAGCCAGGGTTGTGCGGCATCGGTGAAATGGGCCATCGCCGCCCCCAGCGCCAGGCTGATCACCACGCCTATGGCAAGGCTCAGCGTCAGGGCGCCGCCGCCCAGCGATGTCACTTCGCGGCCGTCGACCCTTGCGCCACGCCGGGTCCATTGCCACCAGCCATACAACTGCAACAAGGCATAGACAACCTGCAGCAGCATGTCCGAGTAGAGCTTCACGTCGTAGAAAATCCAGGTGTAGAGCAGCACCATCACCAGGCCGATCGGCCAGCACCACGGGTTTTGTTTGACCGTCAGCCAGACGGCAATGACGCCCAGTGCTGCGGCGAACAGTTCAAGCCCGGACATGATGACTCCTGCGCAGGGAAGCGAATAAGGGCGGCGATTGTATGCGCTTTGCGGGCGATTGTGGCGAGCAGATTCGTCTGTTCTTGCACACCGGCGCCCTGGCGAACACCTGCCTGAAACGCGCTACAGATCCAGGCCAACGTGCTGCTGTGTGGGGGGCTAGAGCGTTCGTCGCACAGGTCTGGTAGCATCGCGCCGCGTGCGCGTTTGAGCGCAATGTCTTGACTGTTCATGCGTTTTTTACATTCAACGGTTTATCGTGCGCCGGACAGTGCTCGAACCATATCAAGAGGGCCTCGCCACGAGCGGGCCCCATTCTGGGGGAATGATGGATTTTTGGACCGCCACACAGGCGTTGATACTTGGTGTCGTGGAAGGGTTGACGGAGTTCTTGCCGATCTCAAGCACGGGCCACCAGATCATTGTTGCCGATGTCATCGGCTTTGGCGGCGAACGGGCCATGGCGTTCAACATCATCATTCAGCTGGGGGCGATCCTGGCGGTGATGTGGGAATTCCGGCGCAAGATCTTCGAGGTCGTCACGGGGCTGCCGACCCAACCCAAGGCCAGACGCTTCACGGTGAACCTGATCATCGGCGTGCTGCCGGCGGTGGTGCTGGGGGTGATGTTCTCCGACCTGATTCACGAATACCTGTTCAACCCGATCACGGTGGCGGCTGCGCTGGTCGTCGGCGGTTTCATCATGCTCTGGGCCGAGCGCCGCGAGCATGAGGTGCATGCCCAGACCGTCGACGAGATGACCTGGGCCGATGCCTTGAAAGTCGGCTTCGCGCAGTGCCTGGCAATGATCCCCGGCACCTCGCGTTCGGGCTCGACGATCATTGGCGGCCTGCTGTTC
Source organism: Pseudomonas sp. GW821-FHT02A11 (assembly GCF_059421985.1). Taxonomy (NCBI): domain Bacteria; kingdom Pseudomonadati; phylum Pseudomonadota; class Gammaproteobacteria; order Pseudomonadales; family Pseudomonadaceae; genus Pseudomonas; species Pseudomonas sp. GW821-FHT02A11. Next base: position 52,063 of record NZ_JBWKWB010000030.1, on the reverse strand, counting down.
GGCCTGTCGCGCAAGACAGCGACCGAGTTCTCGTTCTTCCTGGCCATGCCGACCATGATCGCCGCTTCGCTGTACTCCGGTTACAAGTACCGCAACCTGTTTCAGCCTGACGATTTTGCCGTGTTCGCCGTGGGCTTCATCACCTCGTTCATCTTCGCGATGATTGCGGTGCGCGCGTTGCTCAAGTTCATCGCAACCCACAGTTACGCTGTGTTCGCCTGGTATCGCATCGCCTTCGGCCTGTTGATCCTCGCCACCTGGGTGTTCGGTTGGGTGGACTGGACCAGCGTGCAGGGATGAATCAGCGCTTCAGAGCCCCGCCTGAGCGCTGCGCCGAGAGGTCCCCGGTGCGGCTGCTCACTTTCAAGCTGGCGATGCTCGTCCTCTTGTGTGCCTTGCCGCTGTACGGCGTGATCGCTATCGGCCTGCGCGGCGGGTCATGGCTGGCGCTGGCGGTGTATGCGCTGCCGAGCCTCGCGGTGTTCGTGCTGTACGGCTACGACAAGAAGCAGGCACGGAATCAGGGGCAGCGGGTATCGGAGAACGTCCTGCATGCCGTCGAAATGGCGGGCGGCTGGCCCGGTGCGCTGGTCGCTCAGCAAGTGTTCAGGCACAAGACCCGCAAGGTGTCCTATCAGCTGGTGTTCTGGCTGATCGTGGCCGGGCACCAGTTGTTCTGGATCGACCGCGTGCTGCTGGGCGGCAATTTCATTGCCCGGCATTTGTACTGATCCGCAGGTGGCGCTCAGAGCTTGAGTGCCACTTGGCGGATCTTCGGCAGTTTGCTCACCACCTGTTGATGGGAGCGGGTCAGCAGGTCGCGCAGTTCTTCATCGCCCATGGCGAATGGGTAGGTAAGGGTGATCCAGTGCGCGCGAGCCAGATACGGGGCAGGGCGCACGCCAGGGCGATCGACATAACCCAGAAACAGCTCGGGCCCGACCTTGAATGAGAGGTCGTTGCCCGCCAACCCCATCACCGCGAACATCTTGGTCTCGGCGATGGAGAACACCCGCACGCCTCCCCATTTGTAATCCTCCCTCGCGCCCGGCAGCGTCAGGCAAAAAGCGGCAACGTCCTCGATATCCATGGGGCTTCCTGTTGAAAATGGCGACTGGCGGGTGAGACGTTTTAACAGAAATGCGTGGCCCACTCCCGCGTGCGCTTAGCGCTTTTGAGTTCGTTCAAATGAATGAATCAGACCTCTGGTTTTTAATTTCAGGGCTGTACAGGCGCGAATTCCGCTGCAACGTGATCGATCCACGCCCGCACCGCAGGCAATGTGCCGCGCCGCTGGGTGTAGGCCGCCTGCAAGTTGCCGCTGGGCATTGACCAGTCTGGCAGCACGCGCACCAGGCTGCCGTCGGCCAGTGCATCGCGGCAGTTCATGATCGGCAGCATGGTAATGCCCAGGCCGGCGATCGCCGCCGCTCTGCGGATAGGAAAGTCATCGATGGCCAACCGGGCGTCGAAGATCACTTCCTGACGTCGCCCATCTTTGTGCACCAACTGGTAATGCACCTTGCGATCCGCTTCGATGGCGCCCAGTACCGGCAACCCGCCGAGATCTTCCGGGCGGCGAATGTCCTTGTCGGCGATCAGCGCGGGAGACGCCACCAGGACGGCTTCGGCCGGCGACAGGTGCCGCACGATCAGGCTCGGGTCTTCATCGCCGATATCACGCACGCGTAGCGCGACATCGATGCCCTCGTTGACCAGATCCACCCGTCGGTTCACCAGCACCAGCTCCAGCTGCACCTGGGGATAGCGCACCAGAAACTGCGTCACCACATCGCTCAGGTTCCAATGCGTCATGCCCAGTGGGCAGGACACCCGCAAGCGCCCGCGAGGCTCGGCGGAGAGCGACGCCACGGCCTCATCGGCCATCTCTGCTTCCAGCAGCATCGCCTGGCAGTGCTGCAGATAACGTTCGCCCACCGCCGTCAGCGCCAGTTTGCGCGTGGTGCGCTGCAAGAGGCTGGCGTTCAGGCGCGTTTCCAGCTCGGCTATCCGCCGCGACAGGCGTGATTTGGGAATGCCGAGCGCTCGGCCTGCCGCCGCGAAACCGCCCCATTCGACAACTTGGGCGAAGTAATACAGGTCGGACAGGTGTCGCGGGTCACCGATGGGCACGTGTGCAAAGGCCTTTGGATCAGAAGGTGGAGGGCGAAACATTATGTGACCTGACTCGCCTTGGGTATAGCGCTTGCCGCGCAGGTCCACGGCAGGCTATAGCTATAGCCAAAGGCTTACACGTTGTAGCGCAAAGTCGCCGTATACACCCCGGCGCGCAAGTCGTAGATTGGATCCATCGACTGAAGCGCTGGATGCGCTTCAGAGATCAAGGATGATCTGCCATTGGCCAAGAGCGCCGCCGACAGGATGTTGGAATGGTGTTGATAGCAAAGAACCCGCTCAGGCGGGTTTTTTATTGCCTGATGGTTTTGATTCCCTTCGCAGGCTAACGGGATGTTTGATGGGGGCAACCTTCGCTGGATCAGCCGCCCGCATAGTTGCTATGCGCGACCCAAGCGGCTGTGGCAGGCGCTGGATGCTACAGTCTGCGTTTCCGGATTTCCAGGAGCCTCCCGTGCACCTCATCAAACGTTCCGCTCTCGCATTGTCTTGTCTGCTCCCGCTCATGGCTTTGGCCGACACGCCAGCGCCCGAGGCAGGTTATGGCCAGGAGTTGCAAGGCTTCGCGTACCCGTATCCCGTGCAGCGGTTCCCGTTCGACTCCCAGGGCAAGTCCCTGCAGATGGGCTACATGGACGTCAAACCCACCGGCAAGGCCAATGGCCGCACGGCTGTGCTGATGCATGGCAAGAATTTCTGCGGCGCGACCTGGGAGGACAGCATCAAGGCGCTGAGCGCGGCGGGGTATCGCGTTGTGGTGCCGGATCAGGTGGGATTCTGTACCTCCACCAAGCCCGACAGCTATCAGTACAGCTTCCAGCAACTCGCCACCAACACCCATGCGCTGCTGGCCAGCCTTGGCGTCACCCGCGCCGACATCATCGGCCATTCCACGGGCGGCATGCTCGCGACCCGTTATGCGCTGCTGTTCCCCGAGCAGACTGGCAAGTTGGTACTGGTCAACCCCATTGGCCTGGAAGACTGGAAAGCCCTGGGCGTGCCATGGCGCAGCGTCGATCAATGGTACGAGCGTGAGCTCAAGCTGAATGCCGACGGCATCCGCAAATACGAGCAGAGCACCTATTACGCCGGGCGCTGGAAGCCGGAGTACGATCGCTGGGTCGACATGCTGGCCGGGCTCAACCAGGGGCCGGGGCACCAGGTCGTCGCGTGGAACTCGGCGCTGATCTACGACATGATTTTCACCCAGCCGGTGTTCTACGAATTGCCGAAACTCAAGGTGCCGACGCTGTTGCTCATCGGTGACGCCGACACCACCGCCATTGGCAGCGACATTGCTCCGCCAGACGTGAAAGCCAGGATCGGTCATTACAACGTGCTCGGTAAACAGGCGGCGGCTTTGATTCCAGGCGCCAAACTGATCGAATTCCCCGGCAAGGGGCACGCACCACAGATGGAGGACCCGGCGGGGTTCAACAAGGTGTTGGTCGAGGAGTTGAATCGCAGCTGATTCGCGGGCCACGGCCTACCCTGAATCTGCGATTGTCCTGTTAATAGAACGAACAATCGCATTTTTGCTGACTAATCAGCGATTCGGTTGCAGGGTAGGATGATCCCATCTTGTCGCCTAAGGGCGACGCTCACTTGGGAAGCCCCTCATGAAACTTCTGCACATCGATTCCAGCATCCTCGGCGATCACTCCGCTTCGCGCCAACTGAGCCGCAGCGTCGTTCAATCCTTCACCGCGACCCAGCCGGGGACTGAAGTGGTTTACCGCGACCTGGCCAACGATGCGCTGAACCACTTCTCCGGCGCCACCCTGGCTGCTGCGGGCACTCCGGCTGAAGGTCGCGATGCGGCGCAGAAACTGGAAGTGGAAACCAACGAAGCCACGCTGCAGGAATTCCTGTCGTCGGACGTCGTGGTCATCGGCGCCCCGATGTACAACTTCACCATTCCAAGCCAGCTCAAGGCCTGGATCGACCGCATCACCGTTGCCGGTCGCACCTTCCGCTACACCGAAACCGGCCCTGAAGGCCTGTGCAAGGGCAAGAAAGTGATCATCGTTTCCACCGCCGGTGGCTTGCATGTCGGCCAGCCCACCAGCGTCGGTCACGAAGACCTGCTCAAGGTGCTGTTCGGTTTCATTGGCGTCACCGACCTGCAGTTCGTCTTCGCTCATGGCCTGGCCTATGGTGACGAGCCGCGCGCCAACGCTCTGACCGCAGCGCAGAAGCAGATCGACGAAACCCTGTTCGCCTGATTGCCTGCAATGCGCCGTTGATCGGCGCGTTTGTCGCGAACCGTGACACTGAAAGCCCCGTAACCCCAAGCGTTGAGCCGAAGGGTGACGGGGCTTTCGTCTTGCTGGGGGCGTTTACAGACAAGCGTTCAGCCACCCGACAGCCTTTGCGATTTCTTTGCGGGTAACCTGACGATCAACACAGTAAAATAGCCGCACATTCGGCCAACCCTGCGTGATGTCCGGCCAATGCCCTGGAATTTTTCGAGTTTGGCCCGTCTTGTGCACTATTGATCTAAGAACCTTGCTGAATGTTATCGAGACTCTCCTGTCAGATAACTACAGCCGACGGTTTACAAGGAATTCAGGCCGTATTGGCCTGAATCGGATGACACGGATCGAATGGGTGAGGGGCATTGCAATGATGCGTCTTTGTGCAGTGATGGTAATCAGCCTTCTTGGCAGCCTGTTTTCGGTGCAGGCCAGTGAACGGCACAACTGGAGCGTGGGCTTTCACGAGCTGACCTTCCTCGATCCGCTGGATTCGCAGCCCATGCACGCCTACGCCTTTTATCCTTCCACGGACCCGGACAAAGTCACCCGCGTTCAGGGCTACCCCATTGAAGCCAGCGAAGACGCCGCCATCGCCATGGGCCGCTTCCCGCTGCTGATGCTTTCCCACGGCAATTACGGCACGCCACTGGCCCAGCACGACCTGGCGACATCCTTGGCGCGCAGGGGGTTTGTCGTCGTCGCGGTGTTCCATCCTGGTGACAACTACCTGGACCACAGTCGCCTCGGCAGCCTGAGCAACCTGTACGGCCGACCGTTGCAGATTTCCGAAGCCATCAGCGCGGCATTGCTCGATCCGATGCTGTCGCCTTACATCAGCGCCAAACGCGTGGGTGTCATCGGTTACTCGGCGGGCGGTGAGACGGCGCTGATTCTGGCGGGCGCCCAGCCTGACCTGCAACGCTTGCGCAATTACTGCCTGCAACGGCCTCAGGACATCGACGCCTGCAAGACCCAAGGCGAGCTGCTGGCCGATCGCGACGATCTGCATGCCCAGGCTGACCCGCGCGTGGGCGCGCTGATGCTCATGGCACCGTTGGGCCTGATGTTTGGCCGCAACACCTTGTCGGACGTCCACGTGCCCGTGCTGCTCTACAGCGGCGATGGTGATGAGCTGCTGGCCATCGACAAAAACGCCGAAGCCCTGGCGCGCAAGCTCCCGGAAGTCGCGGATTTCAAACTGCTGGCCGGTGCCGGGCACTTCGTGTTCATGGCACCTTGCGATGACATGCAACGCGCGACCCAACCGGGCCTGTGTACCGATGCCATCGGGGTGGACCGCGAAGACATCCATCGCAACCTGAGCAACGAAGCGGTGGAATTTTTCGGCAGTGCATTGGGCACGCCGATGAACACGGCTGGCATGCAGACGGCCATTCATCAGCAGTGATTGATTAGCAGCTATTCAGTAGCAACAACGCGCTTCGCGTTAGCCGCGAATCACCTTGCCTCGACGCTCGGCAATCTGCCGGGCTTGCCCATCCCGTTGCTTGCCGGTGCGCGCTTCACTGATGAGCGCCGGAATCAACGGGCCTTCGGGCAGATTTTTCCAGAACCGCGTCGGCAGATGCCCCTGCATCACTTTGGGGTTGAGCCGCGCCGGGTTGAAGATATGACTGTAGTAAGTCAACCAAAGCTCGCCGTGAGGGTCGTCGGCGTTACGCGCCAACGATTCCCACGCTGCAGGGCATTGGCGCTTGTGAATCAGCTGCTGACCGTCATAGAACACGGCGTCCTTGGGGGTGGCGATCATCCAGCGATGACGCCCCAGTCGGCCGATGAAATGCTCGCTGGCGGTGTGCAGAATGTCGTGGGCCGGTTCATGCCAGGCCACGTATTCGGGCAGTGTCTGCATCTCCAGCAATGCAGCCTTGACGGCCAGGTCCTTGGGTGCCGGGTCGGCGGGCAGGGCGATGAAGCGCAAAAAGGCATGCAGGTGATGGGCTTCGCGGCTGACCTGTTTGAGCCGTCGATGCAGCTCGCTGCCCAGTTTGTCACCGGCCAGCATCACCGTGCGATCGCCATGACTGACCCGCCACAGCACTTCATACAGCAGGCTCCAGCGTTGCTCGCCGCGATATTGCGCCGCGTTTTGCAGCAATGTCAGCAACTCCAGCGGCACCCGCGCCTGAAACGGCCCGAGGTTTTCCGGGTAATGCGTGTCGCTGGCGAACAGGTCGGCGTCCTCGCGCACGCTCCAGCTCACCTGATCGGGATTGATCTGGTGGCTCAACAGCCAGCGGGCCTGCTGGCGCCAGGTGTCGAACAGATCGTCGCAATCGAGAATGATCATGCCCACAGTGCCATTTGTTGCGGCTGCGGACGGTCGCGCAATTGCTCGCGCAGCAGCACGCTGGTGCTCTCGGCCTGACGCGGGTGGTAATCGCTGGTGATGATGAACGGTTTGGCCTTGGCCAGCACGCAGCGCAGGCGCATCAGGTCTTCATAACGAATGCGCCGCTGGCGACGCAGCTCCACCAACCGTTGCGTGGTGCGAATGCCAATACCGGGAATGCGCGCGATCATCGCCGGTTCCGCGCGGTTCAGGTCCAGCGGAAAGACATCCCGATGCTCCAGCGCCCAGGCCAGTTTCGGGTCGATGTCCAGGGCCAGATCGCCAGGACCTGAAAGCAGTTCGGTGGCTTTGTAACCATAGCTGCGCAGGAGAAAATCAGCCTGATACAGGCGATGTTCGCGCAGCAGCGGCGGGGCAGCCAGCGGCACGCTTTTCGGGCTGTTGGGGATAGGGCTGAACGCTGAGTAATAGACGCGCTTGAGGCGAAAATCGCCATACAGCGATTCGGCAGTGTGCAGCAGGGTGCTGTCGTCGGTTGCATCGGCGCCAACGATCATCTGCGTGCTTTGCCCGGCGGGGGTGAAGCGCGGCGCTCTGGGTTCGTTGAGCACGGTCTGCTGGCCGGTGTAGATGGTGTTCATGGCCTGTTTGATGGAACCCATTTCCTTTTCCGGGGCCAGGGTCTGCAGGCCGATCTGAGTGGGCAGTTCGATGTTCACGCTCAGGCGATCGGCATAACGCCCGGCTTCTTCGATCAAAGCCGGGTCGGCTTCGGGGATGGTCTTGAGGTGGATGTAACCCCTGAACTCATGCTCTTCGCGCAACAGCTTGGCCACCCTGACCAGCTGTTCCATGGTGTAGTCGGCCGAGCGAATAATGCCGGAGCTAAGAAACAGCCCGCTGACGCAATTGCGGCGGTAGAAATCCAGGGTCAGGGTGACGACTTCTTCAGGGCTGAAACGTGCGCGAGGCACATCGCTGGAGCGGCGGTTGACGCAATACTGGCAGTCGTAGAGACAGAAGTTGGTAAGCAGCACCTTGAGCAACGAAACGCAGCGCCCATCTGGCGTGTAGCTGTGGCAAATACCCATGCCGGTGCTGGAGCCAATGCCGGATTTGCCTTCGGAGCTGCGTTTGGGGGCTGCACTGCTGGCGCAGGAAGCGTCGTACTTGGCCGCGTCGGCGAGGATGCTCAGCTTGTCGATCAGCTGCATGACATTTCTCGATACTGTTTTTATATACAGTATCGAGTTCAGTCGTCACGAACAAGGGCCAAGTGAGTGGATGGCGCAGTGATTAACTGATGCGCTGTACCAATTCTTTCAGTTCGCCGAAGTTTTTCACCGGATGGAAGTTGGCGTGGTCAATGAAGTCCGAGAAATCGGTATCACCATAACCGGCTACCTGCGCGCCCGCACCCAGGCCCGCCTGCACACCCGGGATGCTGTCTTCCACCAACAGGCATTCTTCAGGTTTGAGGCCCAGCAGGTCGGCGGCGTGTTCAATGAGGATCGGTGAAGGTTTCCAGGCGTCGACTTCATAGGCGCTGACAATCAGCCCATGAAAAACGTCCAGCAAACCGACGGTGCTCAGGCACGTTTCGATCTTGCTGCGCGGGCCGTTGGAGGCCACGCATTTGGGCAGGTCGAGGCCACGAACGAACTCCACGGCGCCGGGCATTTCTTCGAGTTCGGCCTGTAGCAAGGGCAGGGTACGGGCCCTGAAGCTGTTGACGATCTCGATATTGGGCAACCAGGGGAAGTCCCGGCACAGGCCCTCCATGCACAGCGCGAACTGCACGCCGCGAAAGCGCGCGAGGACTTCATCGACGCTCAGCAAGACCTGATGTTCCTGCAAGATGTCGCGCAGCAAACCGGCAGCCAGACGTTCGCTGTCCACCAGAGTGCCGTCGCAATCGAAAATAACACCAGCAATGTTCAAACAGGATTCTCCCGGGTTCGTGTTCGGGGCGATTGGACCGGCATTATCCAGAAAAGTTGGCGGGCGGGGGTGAAGACTGACCTACGGTCGCTGTTGGCAGACGCAAAACCGTAGCAGCAGGGCGTGCCAGCGGGAGGCAATTTCAAGAGCGCCGCCGCCTTGCCTTCCCGTTTCAGGGAGGCGTGAAAAGATGTCGCGGGCGAGCGAGGGCCTTTCGGCATGCGGTTGTTGTCTCATGACATCGCAAGCTTTGGCGCGGGTGAAGCAGCGTGGCGTTTTCCCGGAAGGCGCGGTCAGCGGCCTTGGGAGTACTCAGGAGGAGGCGCAAGTGCTCAGGTGTGAATCCAAGGCCGTGGGTCGTGTGTGTGAAGCTGATCCGCTATTACGGTCCGGCTGCGCGGCAATGACGATGCTGATATCGCCATCATCGGCCAGCCGGGGGCAGCGCAGGGAGGGTTAATCGAGGAATGTATGGGTTGAGATGACCTCGGCGTAGGCGAAACCGAGCGCCGACATGAATGCCGCATGCACGTGCGCGGCAGGCACTGTGCTGCCGTTGAACTGCAGATCGCGGCTGGCGCAGGCGTCGTGGATCACTTTGACGCTGTAGCCCAAATCCTTCGCCGCGCGGGTGGTGGCATCAATGCACATGTGGCTCATGGAGCCGATGACCACCAGATTGTCTATCCCTTGCTCATGCAGCAGCTGCTTCAATCCGGTCTCGCGGAATGAGTTGGGAAAGTGCTTGAGGATGACGGCTTCCTTATCCTGGTTGATCACCTTGGGGTGCAGCTTCGCGCCCTCGGAGCCTGCGACGAAAAACGGCGCATCGGGGCTGGTGAATTCGTGACGGATGTGCACCACCGGATCGCCTGCCTGGCGGAAGGCTTGGATAATCTTCGCGGCATTGTCGGCGGCGGCATCGGCGCCAACCAAAGGCCATTTGCCGCCAGGGAAGTAGTCGTTCTGGATATCGACTACGATGAGCGCTGTTTTGGACATGTCTGCTTCCTCAGGTGTGTGATGGGGGGCGATGGGTTCAGTATCGATCCGGTCGCGGCTTGCGGGGATTGGCTGCACCGACATTAAGCGAGGGAAAACTGACAATGAGCGTTGAACGGGCAGTCGCCGAGATCGGCCTGCTGATCTACCCCGGCGCGCAGACCGCTGCGGTTCATGGGTTGACCGATCTGTTCGAGGTTGCCAACCGCATGGCCGATGAGCAGCAATCCACGCAGCTGCCGCGCTTGCGGGTCAGTCATTGGCAGGTCGACAGCCGCTGCGAGCCCCAGCGGGTCTTCGACAGTCTGGCTGGTGGCGACAGCGGGCCGTTGGCCGCGGTGCTGATTCCGCCGTCGATCATGGGGCTGCCCGGCACCGAGGCGATGGACGGGTTGTCTCGTTGGGTTTTGGCGCAACACGGCGCGGGCGCGACCATTGGTACGGTGTGTCTGGGGGCGTTCGTGCTGGCGCAAACCGGTCTGCTCGACGGCCGCTCGGCCACCACCCACTGGACCCAGGCCGCGCCTTTGAGCGAGCGCTTTCCCAGGATCAAAGTTCACGCCGACAAGCCGATCATCGACGAAGGCGACATCATCACCACGGCGGGGCTGATGGCGTGGTCGGAACTGGGCCTGCGCTTGGTGGATCGCCTGATGGGCCCGAGCATCGCCACCCGCACCGCGCGTTTTCTGGTCATCGAACACAGCGCCAGCGCCGCGTCCTGCGGTAGCAATTTCGCGCCGATCCTCGGCCATGGCGATGCGGCTGTGCTCAAGGTTCAACACTGGCTGCAGAGCGTTGGGGCTGTGGACGTGTCGATAGCCGAGATGGCACAACGGGCAGGATTGGAGGAGCGCACGCTTCTGCGACGGTTTCGCGCCGCGACCGGCCTCAAACCCACCGAGTACTGTCAGCACCTGAGGGTGGGCAAGGCGCGGGAGATGCTCGAATTCACCCAAAGCACGGTGGATCACATTGCCTGGACAGTGGGATACCAGGACCCGGCCGCCTTTCGCGCAACCTTCAAAAAAATTACCGGCCTTGCCCCCAGCGAATACCGCAACAAATTTGGCGTCGGCGCGCCTGTCGCAGCAGCGCGGGGTTAACGGGTGAGTCACTTGAACGGCCACGTGGTCCAAGCTGGCAGCCCCTTTGTTGAAGATCGAGCGCCCATGCCCGTTAGCGGACTCATTCGCCACACCCGTTCTGCCGTTAGCCTGATGTTGATCACGCTCTTGGCCGCCTGTAGCGCCCAGCGCAATCAGACGCCGCCACCGCCGCCGGATCTGGTGCGCAGCGAAATCGTGCGTCTGTTGCCAGCCAGTGTCAGCGATCGTCAGGGTTGGGCGACCGACATCTATACCGCGTTCGAAAGCCAGAAGATCGACCCTAGCGTGCAGAACCTGTGTTCGGTGCTGGCGGTCACCGAGCAGGAATCCAGCTACCAGGTCGACCCCGCCGTGCCCGGCATGGGCAAGATCGCCCAGGATGAAATCGATCGCCGTGCCAGCAAGGCACATATCCCCAACCTGTTGGTGCGCAGCGCGCTGGATATTCGCTCGCCCACGGGCAAAACCTACAACGAGCGCCTGAGCGCGGCCCGCACCGAGAAGGACCTGAGCCTGATTTTCGATGACTTCATCGGCATGGTGCCGCTGGGCCGCACGCTGTTCGGCAACTTCAACCCGGTGCACACCGCAGGGCCGATGCAGGTCAGCATCGAGTTTGCCGAAAAACAGGCGCGGGATTACCCATACCCGGTTGAACGCTCTATTCGCCACGAGGTGTTCTCCCGTCGTGGCGGCATGTATTTCGGCATCGCCCATCTGCTCGGCTACCCGGTGAGCTACGACAGACCGATCTACCGCTTCGCCGACTTCAACGCTGGCTGGTACGCCAGTCGCAATGCGGCCTTTCAGAGCGCGGTCGCGCGTTTGTCAGGCAGGCGCCTGGCAATGGACGGGGATCTGATCAATTACGGCTTCGGCCCGTCGCTGGGGCAGACGGAACTGGCGGTGCGCAGCCTGCATACGCAGTTGGGCATGCGCAATCCGACCATCCGTAGCGCGCTGGAGAAGGGCGAAACCCAGGAATTCGAAGACACCGATCTTTACAAGCAGGTCTTCACCCTGGCCGACAAGGCCGCGGGCAAGCCACTGCCTCGGGCCATTCTTCCCGGCATCGTGCTGCAAAGCCCGAAGATCACCCGCAAGCTGACCACTGCCTGGTTCGCCCAGCGCGTGGAAGAGCGCCGGGTGCGCTGCATGTCGAGGGCGTCGGGCCAACTGAAGTAGAGCGTTGCGCAACCGCTGGTCATGTTCACGGCACGCTCGCTAGGCTTACGCCTCTAAGCGATATCGCTCGCACTTGTCGGGCCCTGTCGTGAAGAGGCGGTTTTGAACCCTGACCCTGTGACACCTTCGATTATCACCAGCAGTTCGCCGATATCCGAAACGCAGACGGCAGACTCGCTGCTGTTTGGCACCCCCAAGGACCGGCTGGATTTCTATCGCAAGGAAATTCAGTACGAGACGGCTATTCTGTCCAACCGTACCAACGCCTATTTGTCTGCGCAGTCGTTTCTGGTGATTGCGTTTGCTTCGTCGATGGCCAATCTGAATCCTGAGTGGGGCAAGCTGTTTACCCTGGTGGTACCGCCGTTTCTGACATTGTTGGGGTTGATCAGTTCGATGCACGCGTGGCCGGGAATTCGAGCGGCGTACGAGATTATCGATCATTGGCATTTCAAGCAGAGTCAGTTGTTGCACAGTCAGCCAGCGATGGGGCTGGCATACGATGATTCGCCGTTGTTTTGTGAGCATGAGTCGAGTGAGAAGGGGTATCGCAAGTCGCTGTTGTTTTCGATGCGTACGCCCTGGTTGTTCAGTGTGTTCTGGTTTTTGCTGGGCGCGTTTTCGATTTATGCGCAGACGACGGACATGGCGTTTTAGGGTTGTCCCTTGAGCCCGAAGGTCAACAGCGGGAATGGGAGCGCACCCAAAGTTCGCCGGGGGCCTGTGGGAGCGAATTCATTCGCCAACAATGGTTCAGGCGATGGAGATGCGTAGGCCCTGGGAACGAATCGATGGTTTGCGGCGAGCGCGTTTCCTGTGGGAGCGAATTTTGCCCGCCTCACCAGCGTGCGCGCGCTGGCTGAACGGGTGGCCGAACTGCGTTACGACTTGCGCACCCGCGCCACGCCGTTTGGCTCTCCACCGAGCTTCTTCGCTATGTTCGGTAGCGCTTGAGATTCACGCCGACATCAACCTGTGCGTGAGAGCGTCAATTATCTACACTTCCAGTGGAACCTTTGATGCGCGATGATGTTACCTTGACACCAGATGCGGTGAAGGGTATTTCGTCGTCCCAATTCGCATTGATAAAAAATGCTTTCTTTTCAAGGTGTCAGAGAACGATTCCGACTATTCGGAATCAACGCTGGCGCCCTATTCGTATGTCTGCCTGTCGTCGCACACTGGCATTGAATACGACATGCACTTTACTCAGGAGCCCGCCCCATGGCAGTACTGCAGCAAACCACTCTGGACGCCCTCAAACGAACTGAAGCTCAACTCGCAACGAGTTGGCGCTCGGACCTGGAAGCCAGCGGGGCCACGCGCAATCTGAAAGCTGAGGATGTCGATCAGCAAACCCGCGAATTCCTGCGCCTGCTCAACTCAGTGTTGGAAAAAGGCGCTTCGCAAAGCATCACCACTTCGGAATGGGAAGAACCCCGCCAGTTTCTGGAAAAGCTCTCCCACCAGCGCGCGCTGGCCGGACAGGATTCGCAGCAGACCGCCAATTTCATCTTCGCCCTCAAAGGCCCATTGTTCGAGCTGCTGCAACAGGTATACGCCGAACAGCCGGCAATGCTGGCCGAGCAGCTGTGGGAAGTCTCGCAACTGCTGGACGTGTTGGGCCTGCACACCATCCGTACCTTCCAGAAATCCCGTGAATCGGTGATCAAACGTCAGCAGGAAGAACTGCTGGAGCTGTCGACACCGGTGGTCAAGCTGTGGGACGGCGTGCTGGCGCTGCCGATGATCGGTACCCTCGATTCGCAACGCACTCAAGTGGTGATGGAGTCGCTGCTGCAACGCATCGTCGACACCGGCTCGGAAATCGCCATTATCGACATCACCGGTGTGCCGACCGTTGACACACTCGTGGCCCAACATCTTTTGAAAACCGTGACCGCCATTCGCCTGATGGGTGCTGACTGCATCATCAGCGGCGTGCGTCCGCAGATCGCCCAGACCATCGTGCACCTGGGGCTCGATTTGCAGGGTGTCGTGACCAAAGCCAACCTGGCCGACGCTCTGGCGCTGGCCCTGCGTCGTCTGGGCCTGATCGTTAACAAGGCGGTATAAACCCATGGAGCGGATTCCGATTCTGCAGATGGGCGACTTTCTGCTGGTCACCATTCAGGTGGACATGCACGACCAGCTGGCGCTGACGCTGCAGGACGATTTGTCCGAGCGCATCAGCAAGACCTCGGCGCGTGGCGTGTTGATCGACATCTCGGCGCTGGACATGGTCGACTCGTTCATTGGCCGCATGATCGGCATGATTTCCGGCCTGTCGCGGATCATGGACGCCGAAACCGTGCTGGTGGGCATGCAGCCTGCCGTGGCGATCACCCTGGTCGAACTGGGCATGACCTTGCCGGGTGTGAGCACGGCGCTCAACGTCGAGCGGGGCATGACGCTGTTGCGCGAGCGGGCCTATTCCCAATGAACGTCAGCAGCAGCGGCACTCAGGGTATTCATATCGAGCAGGATGTGGTGCTGGCCCGGCAAATGGCCCGCAAGCTGGCTCAGGACTGTGGCATGCGCCTGATCGACCTGACCAAACTGGTAACGGCGGTCAGCGAGCTGGCGCGCAACACCATGGTCTATGGCGGCGGCGGCGACATGGACTGGCAGATCGTCGAGGACGGCACGCGCACCGGTTTGCGCCTGACCTTTCGCGACGAAGGCCCTGGCATTCCCGATCTCAAGCTGGCGATGACCGATGGCTGGACCTCCGGTGGCGGGTTGGGCCTTGGCCTGACCGGCGCCAAGCGGCTGGTCGATGATTTCGAACTGGACACCGCGCCCGGCGCAGGCACTCGGGTGACGATCTGCAAATGGACCTGAGACTGCACAGTCACCTGACGCAAGTGCTGGCGATCGAAGACAGCAGCCAGGTGGGGCACGCCCGACGCATCGCCCAGAAACTCGCCGAGCAATTGGGCTTCGATGACACCGACTGCGGTCGCGTGGCATTGGTGGTGACCGAGCTTGCCAGCAACATTCTCAAGCACGCCAGCAATGGCGAGCTGCACCTGCGCACCCTGGCGGGCGAGGTGCCAGGGGTTGAAGTCATTGCCATTGATCGTGGCCAGGGGTTCGATCTGCAGGACTGCATGCCCGACGGGTTTTCCACCCGAGGCACGCAAGGCATCGGCCTGGGCTCGATCCTGCGTCAGGCCCAGGTTTTCGATGTCCACAGCGACAGCCGTGGCACGGTGTTGTTAACGCGTTTTTATCCCCGTGGCGCAAACGTTCGCGATCTGCGCCTGGGTGTGTCGCAGCACTCCTTGCACGACGATCCGGCGTGTGGCGATGCCTGGGAAGTAGCGATCAACGGGGCACATGTCAGCCTGCTGATGATCGATGGCCTGGGCCATGGCCCCGAGGCTGAGGGTGCCGCCAGGGCGGGCGCGGCGGCGTTCAATCGCGAGCCCTTCGCCGACCTCACTCTGCTACTCGACGACATCCATCACGACATGCGTGGCTCGCGCGGTGGTGCCGTGGCGATTGCGCAATTCGACGGGCAACGGGACAGTCTGGGGTTCATCGGCATTGGCAATATTGGCGCCACGCTGATCGGCGAAGATAAAACCCGGGGTCTGGCCTCGCACCCCGGTATCGTCGGCCTGCAATACCGGAAAATTCAGGCCTTGGGCTACGCTCAATGCGTCGGGCAGTTGTTGGTCCTGTACAGCGACGGCCTGCAATCTCGATGGAATCTTCGCGACTACCCGGGTCTGATGTACCGACACCCGGCCATCATCGCAGCGGTATTGCATCGCGATTTTTGCCGGGGCAGGGATGACGTAACGGTATTGGTGATTGCTCTGGAGAAGCTCGATGACTGACAACCCCGTTCAAGGTGCCGATGTGGCGTCAGCAGAGCTTCAACGTTTGCGCGATGAGGCCCAGGCCTTGCGCGCCGAACTGGATGAAACCAACCAGGGTGTGCTGGCGCTGTACGCCGAGTTGGACACCCAGGCGGAGCAGTTGCGTCAGGCCTCGGATCTGAAAAGCCGCTTTCTGTCGTACATGAGTCACGAGTTTCGCACGCCGCTGGGCTCGATCCTGAGCATCGCTAGCCTGCTCAGCGACGAACTCGACGGCTCGCTGAGCCCCGAGCAGCACAAACAGGTGGCGTTCGTCAGCACCGCCGCGCGGGAGTTGAGCGACATGGTCGACGACCTGCTGGATCTGGCGAAGATCGAAGCCGGGCGCATCACCATTTCGCCCGCCTGGTTTGACATGCTCGACTTGTTCTCGGCGTTGCGCGGGATGTTCCGACCCATCGTTGATACTTCGGCGGTGGACTTGATTTTCGAAGAGCCGGTGGGCCTGCCAAGGCTCTACACCGACGACAAGAAACTCGCGCAGATCCTGCGCAATTTCGTCTCCAATTCTCTGAAATTCACTCAGCGTGGCGAAGTGCGTGTATCAGCGCGGCTGGAGAACGAACAGGAAATCCGCTTTGCCGTCAGCGACACCGGCATCGGCATTCCCCCCGAGCTGCATGCCGCGCTGTTCGAAGACTTCATTCAGGTCGACTCGCCGTTGCAGAAGCGTCTGCGCGGCACCGGCCTGGGGCTGTCGTTGTGCAAGCGGTTTGCGGAGCTGCTGGGCGGTCGGGTCGGGCTGGAGAGTCAGCCAGGGCTGGGCTCTACCTTTTATGTGGTGATTCCATTGGCGGTCGCTCAGGAGCACGGTGATGAAACCTGACAGTCGGCTGCTGATTGTCGATGACAATGCTGCAACCCGTTATGCCTTGCGTCGGCGCATGGAGCGTCAAGGCTTCATCGTCCAGGAGGCCGGGACGGGCACCGAAGGCCTTGCGCTGATCGCCCAGCAGGTTCCGGACGCGCTGATTCTCGACGTTAACCTGCCGGACATGAGCGGCTTCGACATCGTGCGTCAGTTGCGTGCCGAAGCCCGTACCGCGTTGCTGCCGGTGGTGCATGTGTCTGCGGCGTCGATCCAGACCGGCGACATCGTCACGGGCCTTGAGGCGGGCGCCGACGCTTACCTGGTGCATCCTGTCGACCCTGACGTGCTGCTGGCGACCCTGCGCACGCTGCTGCGGGTACGCGATACCGAGGCGGCGCTGCGCGACAGCGAGGACCGTTTCCACGAGATTTTCGTTAACGTGTCGGCGCCCATCGCGGTCATGGACGGCGAACTCAAGGTTCACGAATGCAACCATGCCTTTTCCCGGCTGATTGCCCAAGGCGCGACGGACAACGCGGTGTTGCGCTGTTTCGGCGACGACCAGACGGCTGCCATCGCCGGGCTGCGTGAAGCGCTGGTAGCTGGCGAGCGTTGGAAGGGCACGCTGAGCATGTTGGTGCAGGGCGATCTGCGCGAAACCGAATGGCAGGTCTCGCCGTATCGGGTCGACGGTCTGAGTCTGGTGTTCGTTGAAGACGTCACCGAGCATCGGCGCCGCGAGCAGTCCCACAAGGCGCAGCTCGATACCGTCAGCTCGCAGCTGGCCCATGAAGTGGCCGAGCGTGAGCGCACCGAAGCGCAGCTGTTGCAGGCGCAGAAAATGGATGCCATCGGCAAGCTTACCGGCGGCATTGCCCATGACTTCAACAACCTGCTGACCGGCATTGTCACTGGGCTGGAACTCATCAAGAAACGCACCGCGGACCACCGGCCGGAAAAGGTCATGGCCTATGCTGACGCCGCGCTGGCGTCGGCCAAGAGCGCAGCGACACTGACTCATCGGCTGCTGGCTTTCGCTCGTCAACAACCTTTGGATACGCGCGCCACCGACGTGAATCATCACGTGCGCTCGCTCCAGGAGCTGCTCAGCCGAACCATCGGCAAACGCATCGGCCTGACCCTTGAACTGACCTCGCGCAGCGTCGTGGCCATGGTTGACGGCGGCCAGCTGGAAAGCGCGTTACTCAATCTGGTGATCAACGCCCGGGACGCATTGCCCGGCGGCGGCAATATCACCATCAGCACGTACGAGGCGTATTCCCAAGGCAATTCACGCCTTGAGGATGGGGCTTATATTGCGTTGGCCGTACGCGACGACGGTGCGGGTATCGAGCACCATTTGCTCGACAAAGTGTTCGATCCGTTTTTCACCACCAAGCCTCTTGGCGAGGGCACCGGGCTGGGGCTGTCGACCATCTATGGCTTTGCCCGGCAGTCCGGCGGCGATGTGACCATTCGCAGCGTTGTCGGGCATGGCACCGAAGTGACTTTGATGCTGCCGGCGGCGCTGGATCAGACCGTGGTACCGGTCCCTGGGGCGCCCATCACCGAACTGGGCGCGGGCGAGCATGTCCTTATCGTCGAGGACACTGAATCGGTGCGCATGTTCGTCAACGAGATCCTCACCGACGCAGGCTATCGTTGCACTCAGGCCGGGGATGTCACCACGGCGCTGTCGTTGCTGGAGCACGACGCTTCGATCGACCTGCTGCTGACCGATGTCGGCATGCCCCTGATGAATGGTCGCGAACTGGCGCAACGGATGCGCGGCTGGCGACCGGATGTGCCAGTGCTGTTCATGACCGGTTACGCGGAAAACGCGCTCAATCGCCAGCATTTTCTGGGGGAGGGCATGGACATGATCACCAAGCCTTTCCAGCTGGCGGAGTTCCTCGACAAGGTCAGGACCATGCTGGATGCCTGACACCATGTACCTTTAATGCGACCAGTTGCCATGTAAACGACATAAAGATGCGTGATTTTTGTTACTGTTCACGTTCACTGATTCAGTGCCAGGCCGACTGGCACCCACCTGTGGCGCACTTCGCGTGATGGGACCACAGGTGAAGGAGATTTACCGTTGACCCTCAGTCCGGACCTGCAGCAAAGCGCGATCGACAATTGCGCCCGTGAGCCGATCCAGATCCCCGGCAGCATCCAGCCCCAGGGCTTTTTGCTGGTGATCGACGAAAACACGATGACCATCGGCCAGGTGAGCGCCAACGTCAGCGGCTGGCTGGGCCTGGCGCCCGAGACCCTGATCGGTTCGGCGCTGGATCAGGTGTTCGACCAATGCCCGCGCTTGCTTGACCGCCTGGCTGCATTGCCGGAAGACGACCAGAACCCGTTCCATGTCGGCGACGTGCGCTTTCTTGCAGGCTCCCAGGCGGGCAAGCCTATTGCAATGATGGTGCACCGCCATGACCGGGTGCTGATCGCCGAGTTCGAACCGTCCAGCGACATGACCGCTGCGTACGGCAATGTCTACCCCCTGATGCGCACCTTCATCAGCCAGATGGAGGAGAGCGAGAGCATCGAGGAGTTGTGTCTGCGTTCGGTCTGCGAGGTCAAGCGCATCACCGGATTTGGCCGGGTCAAGGCCTACCGTTTCGACTCTGATGGCAACGGCCTGGTCAACGCTGAAGTGGCCGACGACGGCTATCCGAGCTATCTGGGGCTGAGTTTTCCCGGCACAGACATTCCCGTCCAGGCCCGGGCCTTGTACTTGGCCAACCGTATCCGCGTGATCGAAGACGCCAACTACCAGGCCTCGCCGCTGGTGCCGGTTAACAACCCGGTCACCGGGGCGCCGCTGGACTTGAGCTTCGCCACGCTGCGTAGCGTCTCGCCGGTGCATCTGCAGTACATGCGCAACATGCAGACCCTGGCCTCGATGTCGATTTCCATCGTCGTGCGCGGGCAGTTGTGGGGGTTGATCTCCTGCCACCACGCCACGCCGCGTTCGGTCAGCTTTCAGACCCGCACCGCCTGCGAACTGCTCGGCAGCGTGTTGTCGCTGCAGATCGAAACCAAGGAAGCCCAGGCCAAGACCCAGCGCATGCTGAGCCTGCGTCGGCAGATCGTGCAGATGCTCGCCGCCATGGCGGATCTGGACAGCGTGGTCGGTGGCCTGCGCTCGATGCCGGAGGTGCTGCTGGGCTTCGTCGAGGCGACAGGCGCTGCGGTGATTTCCGAATCAACCGTGGATGTCTACGGCGAGACGCCCGATCGCGAGCAGATTCAGGCCCTGACCGAGTGGCTGAGCCAGCGCAACAGCCATGACGTGTTCCAGTCGGACAACGTCGGCCGTGACATCCCGCAGTTGCCGAAACTGAGCCGTTCGGTCAGCGGCGTGCTGGCCATGGCGATCTCTGAGCTGCATTCGAACTACATCATCTGGTTCCGCCCCGAGCAGGCTCGCGTGGTCAACTGGGCCGGGAAACCGGAGAAAAACGTCAGCGACACTGGCTCACTCAGCCCGCGCCACAGCTTTGCCCTGTGGCAGGAAACCGTCCGCGGCTTTTCCAGACCCTGGGATGAGCTGGACACCGAAGGCGTCGTCGAGCTGCGCGCTGCGGTGCTCGGCATTGTGCTGCGCAAGGCCGAGGAGATGGCCTCGCTGGCCGAGGAATTGAAGAAGTCCAACAAGGAACTCGAAGCGTTTTCCTACAGCGTGTCCCACGACCTGCGCGCACCGTTGCGTCACATTGCCGGTTACGCCGAGCTGCTGGCCGACATCGAAGGCAGCAAGCTGTCCGAGCGCGGCATGCGTTTTCTGGAAAACATCGGCGAGTCGGCGCGTTTCGCCGGAACCCTGGTGGACAACCTGCTGAGTTTTTCGCAGATGGGCCGCTCGGCCATGCGCTACTCGGAGGTGGACGTGAACGCCATGGTCGAAGCGATACGCCGGGAAATGCAGCCCGATTACGAAGGCCGCGACCTGCAATGGCACATCCCCGAGCCGTTGCCGGTGGTGATCGCCGACGCCGCATTCCTGCACCTGGCCATGCGTAATCTGCTGTCCAACGCCATCAAGTACAGCCGCACGCAAAGCGCCGCGGTGATCGAGATCGGCAGTTATGAAGAGGACGGCAAGGTCGTGGTGTACATCCGCGACAACGGTGTGGGCTTTGACATGCAATACGCCAGCAAGCTGTTCGGCGTGTTCCAGCGCCTGCACCGCATGGAAGAATTCGAAGGCACGGGCATTGGCCTGGCCAGCGTACGCCGGATTATCGAACGTCATGATGGTTCCGTCTGGGCCCATGGCGAGCTGGGGCAGGGAGCCACTTTTTACTTTGCGCTGCCCAAGCGCAGTTTGACCGTAACTCTTTGAGTGTCCGAGGAGACGCCCAATGTTAAAACCCATTCTTCTGGTGGAAGACAATCCCAACGACCTGGAGCTGACCCTCGTCGCTCTGGAGCGTAGCCAGTTGGCCAACGAAGTGATCGTGTTGCGTGACGGCGCCGAAGCGCTGGACTATCTCTTCCGGCGCAATGCTTATCATGACCGCGCGGCGGGTAACCCGGCAGTGCTGTTGCTGGACCTGAAACTGCCAAAACTCGACGGTCTTGAAGTGCTCAAGGCGATTCGCGAAAGCGACGAGCTGCGCAGTATTCCGGTGGTCATGCTGACTTCCTCCCGCGAAGAGCCCGACCTTCAACGCGCGTATGCGTTGGGAGTGAACGCTTACGTGGTCAAACCGGTCGAATTCAAGGAATTCGTCTCGGCAATCTCCGATCTCGGGGTTTTCTGGGCCGTTCTCAACGAGCCGCCACCAGGTTCGCTGCGACTGTCACGCCGTCCGGGCTCCTGATTCCCCGGTTTCCAAGGCTTGAGCTGTCCTGCGAAATGCGGGTGGCGAAGGCCTTTGTGCAACAAACGACGACTATTCATGCCGCTATCGCTACTCAAGTTGCTTCTGGTTGAAGACAGTCCGCACGATGCCGAACTGACGCTGCTCACCCTGGAAAACAGTGGGCTGAAAATCGACGCCACGCTGGTCTACAACCACCAGCAAGTGGAGCGCGAGCTGCTGGCCCGGCGTTTCGATCTCATTTTGAGTGACTATCTGCTGCCGGGTTCCTCCGGCCCCGAGGTGCTCAACAGCGCCTTGCGCCTGGCGCCGCAGACCCCCTTCATCTTTCTGTCCGGCATTTTCGGTGAACAACATGCGGTCGAGATGATGCGCATGGGCGCCATCGACTATGTGCTCAAACAGAACCTGAAGATGCTGCCCAAAGCGGTGATTCGCGCAGTCTCTGAGGTGCGCGAGCGGGAAAAACGCCAGCACGCCGAGCAGACCCTCAAGGAAACCGAGATCCGCGCGCATCTGGCCATCGAAGCGGCGGAAATGGGCGTCTGGACGTACGACCCGCGCACCGAAACCCTGCTCTGGGACGAGCGCTGCAAGACCCTCTACGACTTGCCCGTCGATGCGCCGGTAAGCATGGCGTTCATGTTCTCCCGCTGCCACCCCGATGACCGTGACCTGCTGCACAGCAAAGTCATGGCGGCGCTGGCGGCCGACACTGGCTTTCAGATCGAGCATCGCCTGCTGGTCGAAGGCGATGTCGAACGCTGGGTGTTTTCCAACGGCCGCTCGCTGTTCGAAAACGGCCAGTGCGTGCGCTTTACCGGTGTCATGCAGGACATCAGCGAGCGCAAGCAGGCCACTGAGGCGCTGCATCAACTCAACGAAATTCTCAATGAGCGCGTCATGCAGCGTACCCGCGAGCGCGACCGCACCTGGGAGTTGTCCCGGGAGCTGCTGGGCGTGATGCGTTTCGACATGACGCCGATAGCCCTCAACCCGGCCTGGGAAGCGACCTTGGGCTGGACGCGGGCGGATTTCCATACCCAGACCTTGGGTGAGCTGATTCACCTGGACGATCTGGAAGCGACATTGCGCGAGACCGCCAGTGTCGCCAACGGCAACGTCACCACCCGCTTTGTCAACCGCTTGCGCCACGCCGATGGCGGTTACCGCTGGCTGTCCTGGACCATCGTCCCCGACGAGGGCGTGATGTACGCCGCCGTGCGCGACATTTCCAGTGAGCGTGCGGTGATGGATGAGCTGGCGGCGACCAACAAACGCTTGCGCGATCAGATCCGCGAACGTGAGCGGGTCGAGGCGGCGCTGCAACAGATGCAGCGGCTGGAAGTGGTGGGGCAGCTCACTGCGGGCGTGGCTCACGACTTCAACAACCTGCTGACGGTGATCCTCACCAGCGCGAACTTCCTCGCTCGGGATCTGGAAAAGGGCGTCTTCACCAAGTCGCCCCAGCGCCTGGAAAACATTCGTTCAGCCGGGGAGCGCGGCGCCAAGCTGACCAGCCAGCTGCTGTCGTTCTCTCGACGTCAGCGTCTGGAGCCCGTGGCGCTCAACCTCAACGACACCATTGGTGGCA
The DNA here is from genome assembly GCF_059421985.1 of Pseudomonas sp. GW821-FHT02A11. NCBI lineage: Bacteria > Pseudomonadati > Pseudomonadota > Gammaproteobacteria > Pseudomonadales > Pseudomonadaceae > Pseudomonas > Pseudomonas sp. GW821-FHT02A11. The sequence goes on along the minus strand of NZ_JBWKWB010000030.1, from coordinate 28,985 downwards.
TGCGCGAGCTATTGGGTCGTGCGCTGGGCGGCAGCGTGTGGGTCGAGACCGAACTGGCCGACGACTTGTGGAGCGCGCTGGTCGACCCGACCCAGACCGAGATGATCATTCTCAACCTGGCGATCAACGCCCGCGATGCCATGGCCCAAGGCGGCCAATTGCGCTTGAGCACCTGGAACGAGATGGTTTATCGCCTGCCGCAACGCCCTGAAGACCCTGATCCGGGGGCTTATGTAGTGTTGTCGGTGAGTGATTCGGGCTGTGGCATGAGCGAAGAAGTGCTGGCCAAGGCTTTCGAGCCGTTCTTCACCACCAAGGCGGTGGGCAAGGGTTCGGGCCTGGGGCTGGCTCAGGTGTTCGGTTTCGCCAAGCAGTCCGGTGGCGGCGTGAGTATCGACACAGCGGAAAACGCAGGGACCACGATTAAGGTCTACCTGCCCAGCATCGCCCAGACCGCGACGCCAATGGTCAATGTCTCGGACATGCCGGGCCACGCCGACGCCGACGATCTGCATCGCACGATTCTGCTGGTGGACGACGACCCCGACGTGCGCTCGGTGACCTCGATGATGCTCAGCTCGCTGGGCTATTCGGTGGTTGAGGCCGAGAATGGTGACGATGCTTTGAGAAAGATCGACCCGGCCATCGAACTGGTGCTGACCGACTTCGCCATGCCCAACATGACTGGCGCTGAGCTGGCCGAGCTGGTGCGCCGCGAGCACCCGGGTCTGCCGGTGATGTTCATCACCGGGTTTGCCGACATCGACATCCTCGACGTCGACCAGCAGTTGATCGTGCAGAAGCCTTATAAAGAAGAAGAGCTGGCGCGCAAACTGGCCAATGTCTTGATGAAGACCGGAGCGGGCGTGGCGTCCTGAAGCTGCTGACGCTGACGCTGACGCTGACGCTCCGGGTTCGGTTCTGGCCGAACGCCTGCGGCCAGAACCAGAACACACCGTAACCCGAATCAATCATCCCGCGTCAGCACCTCCAGCAGTTCGATCTCGAAAATCAGGTTCGAATGCGGCGTGATGTGCTTGCCCATGCCGCGTTCGCCGTAGGCCAAGTGCGAGGGCACCCGCAGCTTGCGCTTGCCGCCGACCTTCATCCCCATCAAGCCCTGATCCCACCCTTTGATCACCCGACCGGTGCCGATCACGCACTGAAACGGCTTGCCGCGATCCCAGGAAGAGTCGAACACCGTGCCGTCTTCCAGCGTGCCAGTGTACTGGGTGGAGATCAGCGCGCCTTTGACGGCTGCCTTGCCGGTGCCTTCTTGCAGGTCGATGATCTGAAGTTCGTTGTTCATGGTGTCTTTCCCTTGGAAACAGAAGCAGGCGGCGATGCTAAAGGGGCTTGTCATGGCTGGCAATGTTCGCGGCCGCGACGGGAACTGACTGTGGGAGCGAATTCATTCGCGAGACGGCGTAACAGTCGACATAGGTCGTGGCTGATCTGGCGCCTCCCGAATGAATTCGCTCCCACAGGGGGCCATCTGCACGAGTAATAAAAAACGGCGCGCCCTTTGCGGGGCGCGCTGTTTTTGTTCAGCGGATCAAGCGATCATCAGGCGATGACGTCGCTGCTCCACTCCCCATTGACCAGGCGCTTGAGGCCCAGCGGGTTGGCGTTTTGCAGCGCAGCCGGCAGCAGGCTGTCCGGGTAGTTCTGGTAGCAGACCGGACGCAGGAAGCGGTCGATCGCCAAGGTGCCGACCGAGGTGCCACGGGCGTCGGAGGTCGCAGGGTAAGGGCCGCCGTGGACCATGGCATCGCAGACTTCCACGCCAGTCGGGTAGCCGTTGACCAGGATGCGGCCGACCTTGTCTTCCAGCACCGGCACCAGCCACTGGTACTTCTGCAGGTCGGCGGTTTCACCGATCAGGGTCGCGGTCAATTGGCCACGCAGGGCCTGCAGTGCGGCTTTGAGCTCGGCGTCGTCAGCCACTTCGATCAGCAGCGTGGTCGGGCCGAAGACTTCTTCCTGCAGCAGTTCGTCGCCATTGAGCAGCATGCTCACGTCCGCCTTGAACAGCTGCGCCTGAGCCTGACGGCCTTCCTGCGGTTTGCCGGCCAGGTGGGTCACGCTCGGGTGTGCCAGCAGTTTCTGCACGCCTTTGCTGTAGCTGCGCAGGCCGCCTTCGTTGAGCATGGTTTGCGGCACCTGGCCACCCATATGCTCCTTGAGCTGCTCGATAAAGGCGCTCAGGGCAGGGGAGCGAATGCCGATCACCACACCCGGGTTGGTGCAGAACTGGCCCGCGCCCATGACTACGGATGCGGCCAGTTCACTGGCAATGGTCGCGCCACGGGCAGCGAGTGCGCCCGGCAGAAGGACCACCGGGTTGATGCTCGACATCTCGGCGAACACCGGAATCGGCTGTGGACGCTCGGCTGCCAGTTTGCACAGGGCATTGCCGCCATGCAGCGAGCCGGTGAAGCCCACGCCCTGAATGGCCGGGTGCTTGACCAGGCCTTCACCCACACCGCTGCCGAAAATCATGTTGAACACGCCTTTAGGCATGTCGGTTTTCTCGGCGGCGCGAACGATGGCCTGACCGACCAGATCGGCCGTGGCCATGTGGCCGCTGTGGGCCTTGACCACCACAGGACAGCCAGCGGCCAGTGCCGAGGCGGTATCACCACCGGCGGTAGAGAACGCCAGCGGGAAGTTGCTGGCGCCGAACACGGCGATCGGGCCGACACCGATGCGGTACTGGCGCAGGTCAACCCGTGGCAAAGGCTTGCGATCCGGCAGGGCCTGGTCGATGCGCGCGCCAAGGAAGTCGCCGCGACGCAGCACTTTGGCGAACAGGCGCATCTGGCCGCTGGTGCGACCGCGTTCACCCTGGATACGACCGGCCGGCAGCGCGGTTTCCTGGCAAACGAGGGCAACGAAGTCATCACCCAGGGCATCGAGCTCATCGGCGATGGCGTCGAGGAATTCCGCGCGACGGGCCGGGCTCAGCTGGCGGTATTCAACGAAAGCATCCTTGGCCGCCAGGGCCGCAGCGTCGATTTCGCCGTCGGTGGCCTGGTGGAAGGTATAAGGCAGGGCATCGCCAGTGGTGGCATCGAGGCTCTTGTGACGGGCTTCGCCGAGGCCGCTGCGGGCGCCGCCGATGAAGTTCTGGCCGAGAACGTTAGGCATCTGCTTCTCCTGTTATTTTTGGGTCGAAACGGTCAGGCCACGGCCTGACAGGGAATCTGGGGTTGCATGAAGCGTGGGCGACGCTGACAGGACCTGTTGGTCAGTCGATGTTGACGGACATCATACAACTGCAAGATTTCAGCCGCAAGGCACGACTTTTGGGGCAATGAGGCGGTTGATCCAATGGCCGCGCGTCGATCAGGCGATCTGTTCCAGAATATCACGCAGTCGATCCAGTGCCGGGTCGATGTCCAGGGTTTCGACGGCGCCAAAGCCGAGGATCAGGCCATCGCGTCGCGGCACGTCATGAAAGAATCCGGTCAGCGGGTAGAAACCGATTTCCACCTTGCGCGCCAGGCTGACCAGCAGCGGCAGATTGATCGGCACCTTGAACATCACGGCCATGTGAAAGCCGGCCGTGGAGGGAATGGCTTCCATCCACTGCGACAGATCGCCCGCGAAGCGTGCCAGGATTCGCTCACGACGCCCGGCGTAGATGCCATGGCAGCGGCGAATGTGTTTGTTCAACAGGCCTTCGTTGATGAACTTGGTCAGCGCCCATTGCGGCAGGGTGCTGGTGTGCCAGTCAGTCAGTTGCTTGGCTTTGATCACCGCTTCACGAATGGCCTTGGGCAGTACCGCATAGCCCAGTCGCAGCTCGGGGAGCAGGGTCTTGGAGAACGTGCCGACGTACGCGACCACGCCAAACTCATCCATGCTTTGCAGCGAATCAGTTGGCCGTCCTTCGTAGCGGAACTCGCTGTCGTAGTCGTCTTCGATGATGATCGCGCCGATCTGTCGGGCCTTGTCCAGCAGCGCCTGACGCCGTGCCAGGCTCAGGGGCATGCCCAACGGCATCTGGTGCGAGGGGGTGACGTAGATGACGTGAGCATCGTCCGGGATCCGCTCGACGATAATGCCTTCGCTGTCCAGCGGCACGCTCACCACATGGGCGCCCTGAGCGGCGAACAGCTGGCGGGCGGGGGTGTAGCCCGGGTCTTCCATGGCCACGGTGCAGCCGGGTTCGATCAACACCCGGGCGATGAGGTCCAGGGCCTGTTGCGCACCGTTGCACACCACCACGTCGTCGGCCACGCATTTGACGCCCCGGGCAAAGGCGATGTGCCCGGCAATGGCGCTGCGCAGAGGTTGAACGCCTTCGGGCTGACTGTAGAAGCCGCGCGCCTGGGACATCTGGCGCAGCGCATAAAGCGTGCAGCGCCGCCATTCGTCGAGGGGAAACTGCGTCTTGGCCATCGCACCACCAATGAAATCGCAGCGCAGCGTGCCTTCCAAGGTCGGATGACGCAGGGGCAGGGAGATGCTTTCCCAGTCATCCACGCGCTTCTGGCTGGCCAGTCGAGAGGGCCGTTGGCTGCGCGGCGTCGGCGCGCTGCGGGTGTTGACGAAGGTGCCGCTGCCGATCTTGCCCACCAGATAATTTTCGTAGGTCAGGCGGCTGTAGGTGTCCGAGATGGTCTTGCGTGACAGGCCCAGTTGCGTCGCCAGCAAGCGGCTGGGCGGCAGTTGCACGCCAGCGGCCAGGCGCCCGGATTCGATGTTATCGCGCAGTTGTTCATACAGTTGATTGGCCAGGTCCTTGCGGCCTTGAATGACGATGTGCAGTTCCACGTTCAGTTCCCATGCGCCGATCTCGATGGGAAATTCTAGCCAGCGGCCGGGAAAGCGGTATAGCTGCGAAGCAAAAAAGCGCTGAATTGGTCTACTCGCAAGGCTTGGGCTGAGAGCCTTGACGCTCTGGAAACTGACCGTATCGACGACCCGACCATCGGCAAACCGGCGCAATCCCGCTATCCTGCGCGCTGCTTGCTTCCAACCTTTCTTCTGAATGCAGTTCGACGGATATCAAACATGGAGTTCACCAGCGGCTTTTTGCTGAGCCTTTCCCTGTGCCTGGACATTGGCGTAGCCAACATCGCGATGATCACCTTGGCGATGCAGCGCGGCTATTTACAGGGCTTCTGGCTGGGGCTGGGCACCTGCTTCGGTGATCTGTTCTACGCGATCCTGGCGCTGGCGGGCATGACCGTGCTGCTGCAATACGAATGGGTGCGCTGGGCACTGTGGCTTGGCGGCTCGGTCCTGCTGATCTTCTTCGCCGTGAAGATGATCATTTCGGCCTTGAGCAGCCATAGCGGGCTGGCCATGGCCGCCGAAAGCGACAACCGCTCGGGTCTGCGCGAGTTCTCCCGGGGCGTGTTTCTGGCGGTCTCGTCACCCACGGCCATTCTCTGGTTCGCGGCGGTGGGCGGCACGCTGATCTCCCGCGCGGGGGGCCATGGCAGCCTGAGCACGGCGTTCTTTTTGTCGGGGTTCTTCAGCGCGGGCGTGGCCTGGTGCGCGTTCATTTGTTTTGCCGCCAGCCACGGCGGGCGCCTGTTGAGGGACCGCTTGCTGAAGTATTCGTACTGGGTCTCGGCGGCGATCTTCTGTTATTTCGCGGTGTACGTGATTGTGTCCGGGTATCAGGAGTTCATCGTCAACGCTGCGCGGGGGTGAGGGCAGCCCCCACACGTACAGCGCCGGGTTCAGACTCCGTTACCGTGAACTTGGTCCCCGTTGTATCTCTACACGCAACGAACGTTTGCGGCTGTGAGTGCTCATAGACTTAAGCAACGGCGTAGACAGGATCGTCCCGTGCCGCGCGCAGGTGCGGATCGGGCGACCTCTCCATTCCCCTTGAAGACGGAGACCCTATGACCACACCGGACAAGCAGTACGTGGAATGGCTGGTAGAACAGTCAATGCTCCACGCCGCAAAGCAACGCGCCAAACTCTATGGTGGCCAGGGCCGGCTCTGGCAACGACCCTACGCCCAAGCCCGCCCACGGGACGCCTCGGCCAGTGCGTCGGTGTGGTTCACCGCTTACCCCGCGTCGATCATCACCCGCGAGGGCGGCTCCGTGCTGGAGGCGCTGGGGGATGAAAAACTCTGGCACACCCTCTCGGAAATCGGCATTCAGGGCATTCACAACGGCCCGCTGAAAGCCTCCGGGGGGCTCAAGGGTCGCAAGAAAACCCCCAGCATCGACGGCAATTTCGACCGCATCAGCTTCGAAGTCGATACCGAGCTGGGCACCGATGCGCAATTTCTCAACCTCAGCCGCATCGCCGCCGCGCACAACGCGGTGATCGTCGACGACGTGATCCCGTCCCATACCGGCAAGGGCGCGGATTTCCGCCTCGCCGAGCTGGCCTACGAGGACTACCCCGGCCTGTACCATATGGTCGAAATCAAGGAAGAAGACTGGTCGCTGCTGCCGGAGGTGCCGGCAGGGCGTGATGCGGTGAACCTGCCGCCTGCCACGGTCGACGCCCTGCGCGACAAACACTACATCGTTGGCCAGTTGCAGCGGGTGATCTTCTTCGAACCCGGCGTCAAGGAAACCGACTGGAGTGCCACGCCGGTGATTACGGGCGTAGATGGCAAGGACCGGCGCTGGGTCTACCTGCATTACTTCAAGGAAGGCCAGCCGTCGCTGAACTGGCTGGACCCCAGCTTCGCCGCGCAACAGATGATCATCGGCGACGCCCTGCACGCCATCGACGTGATGGGCGCCCGGGTGCTGCGTCTGGACGCCAACGGCTTCCTCGGCGTCGAGCGCAAGGCCGAAGGCACGGCCTGGTCGGAAAGCCATCCGCTGTCGATCACCGGCAACCAGTTGCTGGCCGGGGCCATTCGCAAGGCTGGCGGTTTCAGTTTTCAGGAGCTGAACCTGACCATCGACGACATCGCCGCGATGTCCCATGGCGGCGCCGACCTGTCCTATGACTTCATCAATCGCCCGGCCTACCAGCACGCGCTGCTCACCGGGCGCACCGAGTTTCTGCGCTTGATGCTGCGTCAGGTGCACGAGTTCGGTATCGACCCGGCGTCCTTGATTCACGCCTTGCAGAACCACGATGAGCTGACCCTTGAGCTGGTGCATTTCTGGACGCTGCATGCCCACGATCAGTACCTGTACATGGGCCAGACCTTCCCCGGCAACATTCTGCGCGAGCACATTCGCGAGGAGATGTACGAGCGTCTGGCGGGGGAGCACGCGCCGTATAACCTCAAGTTCGTCACCAACGGTGTGTCCTGCACCACCGCGAGCATCATCACCGCGGCGCTGGGTATTCGCGATCTGGACGCCATCACTCAAGCCGACATTCAGCAGATCCAGCACATTCACCTGCTGCTGGTGATGTTCAATGCCATGCAGCCGGGGGTGTTTGCCTTGTCGGGCTGGGACTTGGTGGGCGCCTTGCCGCTGCCTGCCGAAGATGTCGCGCATCTGATGGGCGATGGCGACACCCGCTGGATTCACCGGGGCGCCTACGATCTGGTGGACCTGGACCCCGACAGTCAGCGTTCCGCCGGCGGCATGCCTCGCGCCAGGACGCTGTATGGCAGCCTGATCGATCAATTGCAGCGGCCTGATTCCTTTGCCTCGCAACTGAAGAAAATCCTCGCCGTGCGACGCGCGTACGACATTGCTGCGAGCCGGCAAATCCTGATCCCCGATGTCGAGCATCCGGGTCTGCTGATCATGGTGCACGAGCTGCCTGCCGGGAAGGGCACGCAGATCACGGCCCTTAACTTCAGCGCCGAGGCCATCGTCGAAACCCTGCACCTGCCCGGCATTGCACCGGGACCTGTGGTGGACATCATCAACGAGCGGGTCGAGGGCGATCTGACCGAGGCCGGCGATTTCACCATTACGCTGGATGCCTACGAAGGCCTGGCCTTGCGGGTGGTGAGCATGGTGGCACCCATGATGTAGCGCCTTCCAGAGAGCCCGCTGATGTCTGCGGTGTGACTCGCTGTGGGAGACGTCGGAGGTTACGAAGGCAGCGAACGCGGTGTGTCAGGATCAAATGGATCGTCTGATACACCGCATTCGCGGCGGTCGCACAGCTCCTGCAGCCCCCACAGGGTTGTCAGTGATGTTCCTTACATCCAGTGGGCATCTCTTCATTTTTACGCTTGAACTCTTCTGGATTGTCCCCGTGTCCACCGCCCAAACTGCGCACACCCCCACGCTCATTCACCTCTGGAGCTACCGCTTCACCTTCCTGCTCTCGGGCATGGCGTTGGGGGCCTGGGCCCCATTGGTGCCGTTCGCCCGGGATCGCGCCGGGCTGGAGGAGGCCCAATTGGGCCTGCTTCTGCTGTGCTTCGGCCTGGGCTCGATGCTGGCCATGCCGCTGGCGGGCATGCTCACGACCCGCAAAGGCTGCCGTGCGGTGGCGCTGGCAGGCGGCGCGCTGATCTGCAGCATGCTGCCGCTGCTGGCGAGCCTGTCATCCTTCGCGGGGCTTACGCTGGCGCTGGCCGCATTCGGCGCGGGACTTGGCAGCATTGATGTCGCGATGAACGTCCAAGGCCTGATGGTCGAGCAGGACCACCGGCGTCCGCTGATGTCCGGTTTTCATGGGCTGTTCAGTCTCGGCGGTATTCTCAGCGCTGCCTTGATGGGCCTGCTGCTGTGGGGCGGGGCATCACCCTTGCTGGCGGTGTGCGTGGTCGTAGCAATCGTCGCGGGTACCTTGCTCTGGCATGCCCGGCATCTGGTGCCTTATGGCGCCGATGACCCCGCGGCAGGATTTACCTGGCCGACAGGTCGAGTGCTGACAGTCGGTTTGTTGTGTTTCGTCGCGCTGTTGGTCGAAGGCGCGATTCTGGACTGGAGCGCAGTGTTCCTCAATCGCGCCCATCAGATCGACCTGACCATCGCAGGCAGCGCTTATGCGGTGTTCTCGCTGGCGATGGCGGCTGGCAGGTTTTCGGGCGATTACCTGAGGAACCGCTTCGGCGCCGTGAAGCTGCTGATCGGCGGAGGCCTGATGGTGATGCTCGGTTTTGCCATGGCCGTGCTGCTGCAACCCTGGCCGCTATTTTTGCTGGGCTTTGCCTTGATCGGGCTGGGGCTGTCCAACACCTTTCCGGTGTACTGCTCCGTCGTCGGCGCGCAGACGGCCATGCCTGCAGGGTTGGCGATCGCGGTCATCACCGGTGTCGGTTATTGCGGCATTCTGCTGGGCCCCGCGCTGATCGGTTTCGCCGCCCATTTCATCGGTTTGCGGGATGCGCTGCTGGGGGTGGGAGCGCTGTTGCTGGCACAGGTGTTGAGCGCACGGGCGATGGCCAGGACCTGAGCGTCGCACAGACCGAAAAACGTCCGCCGCGCCTCTGGTAGACTTCACAGCCTCGCCATTCAGAGGTTTCACATGAACGACACGGTTCGCCTTACCCAGTACAGTCACGGCGCGGGATGTGGCTGCAAGATCTCGCCCAATGTGCTGGAAACCATTTTGAGCGGCAGCGGCGCGCAGAACCTCGATCCCCGCCTGTGGGTCGGCAACGCCTCGCGCGACGACGCGGCGGTGTACGCCATCGATGACGAAAAAGGCGTGGTTTCCACCACCGATTTTTTCATGCCCATCGTCGATGACCCTTACGATTTCGGCCGCATTGCCGCGACCAACGCCATCAGCGATATCTACGCCATGGGCGCCGATCCGTTGATGGCCATCGCGATTCTTGGCTGGCCGGTCAACGTGCTGGCCCCGGAAATCGCCCGAGAGGTGATTCGGGGTGGTCGAGCCGTGTGCGACGCCGCAGGCATTCCCCTCGCAGGCGGTCACTCCATCGATGCGCCTGAGCCGATTTTTGGGTTGGCAGTCACCGGCCTGGTGGAAAAGCGCTTCATGAAACGCAACGACACCGCCACCGTGGGCTGCAAGCTCTTCCTGACCAAGCCTTTGGGTATCGGCATCCTCACCACCGCCGAGAAAAAGGGCCTGTTGCGTGACGAGGACGTGGGCTTGGCGCGTGACGTGATGTGCATGCTGAACAAACCCGGCAGCCGTTTTGCCAGAGTGCCCGGGGTCAAGGCGATGACCGATGTCACCGGTTTCGGGTTGCTGGGGCACTTGGTAGAGATGGCCGACGGCAGCGGCCTTACCGCGTACCTGAACGCCAGCGCCGTACCGCGTCTGGGCAGTGTCGATTTCTACAGTGAGCAGCAGTGCATTCCTGGTGGCACCCATCGCAATTTCGACAGTTATGGCGAGCGCATTGGCTCGCTGACCGAGGCGCAGAAGCTGCTGTTGTGTGACCCGCAGACCAGCGGCGGGCTGTTGATTGCGGTCGAGCCTGCGCAGGAAGCCGAATTTCTCGCTGTGGCCGAAGCGCTGGGGCTGAACCTTTCGCCGATCGGCGAGTTGGGCGAGCGACAGCGACTCGCTGTCGAGGTGTCCTGATGCGCGACAACAGTGCTCATTTTCGCGACATTTTCATTAATGACGTGCCGATGATGGATGTGCGCGCACCGGTAGAGTTCGGTAAAGGCGCGTTCCCAGGGGTGGTCAACCTGCCCCTGATGGATGACCGCGAACGCCAGCAGGTGGGCACCTGTTACAAGGAAAAAGGTCAACAGGCGGCGATCGAGCTGGGCCACAGCCTGGTGTCGGGTGAGCTCAAGCAGACGCGTATCCAGGCCTGGCGCACGTTCGCCAGCCAGCATCCCGACGGTTTCCTGTATTGCTTTCGGGGCGGCCTGCGCTCGCAGATCACCCAGCAATGGCTCAAAACCGAGGCCGGCATCGATTACCCGCGCATCGTCGGCGGCTACAAGGCGATGCGTAATTTTCTGATCGGCACCACCGAGCAGGCGGTCCTGGAGTGTGACCTCGTCCTGCTTGGCGGCATGACCGGCACGGGTAAAACCGAGGTGCTGCATCAACTGAAGAACACGCTGGACCTGGAAGGCCATGCCAACCATCGTGGGTCAAGTTTCGGCAAGCACGCCACGCCGCAGCCTGGGCAAATCGACTTCGAGAACCGCCTGGCCATCGACATCCTCAAAAAGCGGGACGCGGATGTGCACAGCTTCGTCATCGAAGACGAAAGCCGCGTGGTCGGCAGCCGTGCCGTGCCCCTGACGCTGTACCGACGCATGCAGGCAGCGCCGCTGGTGTGGCTGCAAGACAGCGTCGAAGGTCGGGTGGAGCGGATTCTCAAGGATTACGTGGTCGACCTGTGCGCCGAATTCATTGCGGTGGAGGGCATCGAGACGGGGTTCATGGCTTATGCCGAGCGTCTGAGAACGAGCTTGTCGAGCATCGTTCGACGTCTGGGAGGCGAGCGCTATCAGCGGCTTTCGGCAATCATGGACAGCGCGCTGCAGGCCCAGCAACACAACGGGGATGTCGACGAGCACAGGGCGTGGATCAGTGCGCTCTTGAGCGAGTATTACGACCCCATGTACGCCTATCAGCGCGACAGCAAGCAGGCGCGCATCGAGTTTGTCGGTGACCGGCAGGCGGTTGTCGACTACCTCAGGCACAGAAGCCGCCCGCCGCTGTAGCGCTGGGCGGCTTGCGGGACTTCAGCGCGAAATCACAGAACCGCCGCGCCGATCAGTCCGCTGATCACGCCCACCAGCATCGTCAGCACGCCCACCGTGACCAGCACCTTGCTGTCGAAGGACTTGCGCAGCATCAGCAGTGACGGCAGGCTCACGCTGGGCAGGGTCATCAGCAGCGCCACGGCGGGGGCGGTGCCAAGGCCCAAGGCCATCAGGGTCTGCACGATGGGGATCTCGGCCGCCGTGGGGATGACAAACAGCGTGCCGACGATGGCCAGCGGCAGCAACCACAGCAGACTGTTGCCCATGGCGCCGTCCACGTGGGGAAACAACCAGACCCGGGCAGCGCCGAGCACCAGCACGGCAACCACATAGATTGGAATGGTGGTCCAGAACAGCTGCCACAGGGTTCGCGCCCAGCGGTTGAGCAAGCTGCCTTGATCGGGCGCCTCGGCCTCGCTCACCGCCTCCAGCGCTTGTTCAGGCGCTGCTTCGGGTCGCGCCACACGCTGGGCCACCAGTGAAACACCAATCACTAGCACAATCCCCGCCAGCAGGCGCAGCGCCGTGAAACCCCAGCCCAGCACGAAACCCATGAACACCAGCGTCGCCGGATTGAGCACCGGGTTGGCGATCCAGAACGCCAATGCCGCGCCAACGGACACCTTCTGTTTGCGCAAGCCCGCCGCCACCGGCGCCGCGCAGCAACTGCACATCATGCCGGGCAGGGCGAACAGGCCGCCGCGAACCGTAGAGCCCAGCCCTGCGCGCCCGAACATGCGCAGCAGCCAGTCCCGGGGAATCAGTACTTGCAGCAGCGAGCCGAGAATCATCGCCAGCACCGCAGCCTTCCAGATGGCCAGGAAATACACCTGCGCATACGCCAGCGCAGCGGCCCAAGGGGAGGCAGGGTTGTCGTTAATGATCGAACCGCCAAGGGTGTGGGTGTCGGCAGCGACAAAGGATTTCAGGTAGTACGGCGACCATTTGACGTAATACAGGCCAGCGGCGGCGATCAGCAGGAACAGCAGCGGTTTCCACCAGAATGACCAGCCACGGCGGTCTGAAGTCAGGGGAAGTGGGGTCATGACGGGCACCTGATGCGGAAAAAAACAAAGGCGCAGGATACGCGATGGTCGGTCAGTGTAGTAGGTGTTGCTTGGGTGTGTCGCAAGCGTAGACTCTGCTCTTTTGTCAGCGAGACACCCGTGGCGTGCTGCCCGTTTCGCTGTTGTCGGGGAGGATTTCGATGAGCGCGTTTTTTCCTGCCACGCCTGGATACTGCCCGTTGCGTGAGCGCTTTCTCAAGGCGGCATCTGCGGTCGGCGCACAGTTGAGTGAATACCCGCACCCGCTGAGCGGCCCGTTTGGCGAGGCGTTGTTCACCGATGTGGCCTGGGTGGGGGCGCCTGATGCCCAGCGCGTGCTGGTGGCGTTGAGCGGCACCCATGGCGTGGAGGGCTATTACGGCTCCGATTGCCAGAGCCGCTGGCTGGAAGGCCTAAAGGGGCGCGAGCTGCCAAACGGCGTGGCGATTCTGATGATTCACCTCATCAACCCTTGGGGCACGGCGTGGATGCGTCGGGTCAACGAAGACAACCTCGACCAGAACCGCAATTACCTGGACTTCAGTCAGCCGCTGCCGGACAACCGCGCCTATCACGACGTGCACGCCATCTATGCCTGCGAGCAGCTACAGGGCCCGCAGCGTGACAAGGCCGATGCGTTGTTCAACGCCGCGATTGCCGAGCGCGGCTGGTCGGGCCTGATGTCGGTGGTGGAAGCAGGGCAATATGCCTTTGCTGACGGGCTGTTTTACGGCGGCAGCGGGCCAAGCTGGTCCAATCGCACGTTGCGTCACATCGTCGGCACGCATTTGCAAGGTGTCGAGGTCGCTGCCTGTTTCGATCTGCACACCGGCGCCGGGGATTACGGGCATCCGATGCTGATGAGCATCGTCGAGTCGGCCTATCCCGCGCTCGACGACGCGAAGGCCTTGTTCGGGCCGTGGCTGTTCACCCTGATCACCGGCGCCAACAAGGTCAGCGAAACCGGCGTCGCGGCGACCTCCACCGGCTACACCTCGCAGATGCTGCTCAATGCGTTGCCCGGTGTGCACCTGATGCCGTTTGTCATCGAATGCGGCACCTACCCAGGGGACGTTGTGCACGGCCATCTGCGTGACGACCACTGGCTGCACCTGCATGGCGATCCGCTGGACGAAATCGGGCGGCGGATCAAGCAGGGGTTGCTGGAGCAGTTTTACCCGGCGGACCCGGACTGGCAGGAACTGGTGTGGGTCAGGACGCGGCAGGTGTGGGAGCGGGCGTTGGCGGCGTTGCCTGGCATTCGGCGCTGAAGTGCAGGCTTATTCCTGTGGGAGCGAATTCATTCGCGAGAGGACGGTTCAACCGATACATCCCTGTCGGCTGTACTGGCCTCTCGCGAATGAATTCGCTCCCACAGAAAGATAGACCGTAGCGGGACCAACAAAACCGCTCAGGCCTTGACCAGCCGTCGCGTCAGCTCAGGCAGCAGCACCTCGCAGGCATCGCCGATCTTCAGGTTCAGCAGGTCATCCGCCCGCGTCCTGCCCAGATTGATGGCGATCAGCGGTTTGTCCTGATCGACGATGGCCCGGCACAGACGAAACGCTGAAAACGCCATCAACGACGACCCCACCACCAGCAACCCGTCGGCCTGCTCGACCCGCGTCAGGGCTTTAGCGGCTGTCGGCGGCGCAACGTTTTCGCCAAAGAACACCACGTCCGGTTTCATCCGCTGGCCACCGCAATGGGGGCAGTGCGGCACCTGAAAGCGGTCCTCGAACGCGGGGTCCAGCAGGGTATCGCCATCGGGCGCCTGCACGGCATCGATCCCGGCCAAGTAAGGATTCTGCTCCAGCAGGGTCTGCTGAATCACATCGCGTTCAGTGCGTCGGCGGCAATCCAGACACAGCACCCAGTGCAGACTGCCGTGCAGTTCGATCACGTCCTGACTGCCGGCCTGATCGTGCAGCGTGTCGACGTTCTGGGTGATCACACCGCTGATCAGACTGTGCTTTTCAAGGGTGGCCAGGGCTTCGTGAGCGGCATTGGGTTGTGCCGCGCGCACCCGTGGCCAGCCGAGCATCGCTCGGGCCCAATAGCGCCGTCGGGCCTCGGGTGCGTTGAGAAATTCCTGAAACATCATCGGCTGGCGACCCCGACGTACGCCTTCGCTGTCCCGGTAATCGGGGATACCGGAGGAGGTGCTGATGCCCGCGCCGGTCAGCACCGCGAACGAGCGCTCGCTCATCCAGTGCAGCAGGGCGTCGACGTTTGAAAGGGCAGGCGTGGCAGACATGCACAGGTCCTCGTGAGCGGGCAGGGGTAGCTGATACTAAACGAGGTAGGGGATTTGCGTGGGCGAAATGCCGCAATCCAAGGCTGCCGGGGACCCCTGTGGGAGCGAATTCATTCGCGAGAGGCCAGTACAGCCGATGACGATTCATCGTCTGTACGAACGATTCGCGAATGAATTCGCTCCCACCGGTGATCCGTATTACCCATTGCGTCGAACTTAGCTCAACAGTTCAGCAAACGCCTTGTCCGCCTCCAGCACCGCTGGCAACGCGGCAAACAGTGCATCCAGGTCGATCCCCTCGAACAGCGGCCCGTCCACCGCCTGTTGCGCTTGCGGGTTTGCGCCGCCATGGCTGTCCAGTGCGTCGGATACCGTCAGCGCCTGCGCCACGATCCGCGCCTGAGTCGCATCGCCCGGCGCCTGCATCGGCCGGGCCTGGTAAGCAATGGCCTGTTGAATCACCGGCGGCAACTGCCAGCGACGCGCCAGTTCCGCGCCGACTTCCGGGTAGCCGAACCCCAATTGCAGGGTTTCCAGCGCCGCGCGGCTGGTGGTGCCGGTCTTGGTCACGCTGTTGATCCGCTCGGCCACCTGCGGTGCGCCGGTCTGGATCAGCAGCTCGCCGATGTCGTGCATCACCCCGCAGGTAAAGGCGATTTCAGCATCGGCCTTGGATTGCTTGGCCAGCAGACGGCAAATTCCGGCCACCTGGAAGCTTTTCAGCCAAAAGCCCTTGAGGTCGAAACTGGCACTGGCCTTGAACGCGCCGGTCACCGCAGACGCCAGTACCAGCGTGCGCAGGGTGTTGAAACCCAGGCGCATGGCGGCGTCTTCGATGCTGGACGACTCCCGCGCCCCACGAAAACGCGCCGAGTTCGCCAGACGCAGGATCTTCGCCGAGATCACCGGGTCTTTCTCGATATTGCGCGCGATGCTTTCCAGGTTCGACGAGGGATTGTCGAACTGTTGAATCAGGTCCTGAGCCACTTTGGGAATGCTCGGAAGACTGCCCAGATCCGCGAAGAGTTGCTCGATACCCATGGCCTTGCTCCTGTTTCATATGAATAACAAACGATAGGCAAAACTGGCGAATCTGCACGTCAGCCGATCAGCTTTTAATACAAACGGCTGGCTTTGCCTGTATGGCTGCGGTTGCCAGGTGTTGAATTTCGTCAAATACGCGTCGGCCAGCTCGGAGCCACCCGGTGCTTGGCCGCCTCGCGCAGGTGGTCGGGCTTTTTCGAAGGCTGGGACAGGGCGCTGGATGAACTTTTTCTCCTCCTGTGCGCCAGAGGCGGTTTGTCGGGCAAAAAATCAGTAATATGGCGCAACATCGGTGCAGGCCTTGCCAGGCGCCGGGCCTTCACGACCATATTGATGAAACGCCAGCCCCCGCTCGCCGGGCGCAGGCCAGGAAATAGAGGGTGTCATGGGTAACGAAAGCATTAACTGGGACAAGCTGGGTTTCGACTACATCAAGACCGACAAGCGCTACCTGGCTCACTGGCGCGACGGTGAGTGGGACAAAGGCACCCTGACCGAAGACAACGTGCTGCACATCAGCGAAGGTTCGACCGCGCTGCACTATGGTCAGCAGTGCTTCGAGGGCCTGAAGGCCTACCGCGCCAAAGACGGCTCGATCAACCTGTTCCGCCCGGACCAGAACGCCGCGCGCATGCAACGCAGCTGCTCGCGTTTGCTGATGCCTCACGTATCCACCGAACAGTTCATCGAAGCGTGCAAGGACGTGGTCCGCGCCAATGAGCGTTTCATCCCGCCTTATGGCACCGGCGGCGCGCTGTACCTGCGTCCGTTCGTGATCGGCGTGGGCGACAACATCGGCGTGCGCGCCGCCCCTGAGTTCATCTTTTCGGTGTTCTGCATCCCGGTCGGCCCGTACTTCAAGGGTGGCATGAAGCCGCACAACTTCGTGATCTCCAGCTACGACCGCGCCGCGCCACAGGGCACCGGCGCTGCCAAGGTGGGTGGCAACTACGCGGCGAGCATGATGCCGGGCAGCGAAGCCAAGAAAAACGGCTTTGCCGACGCGATCTACCTCGACCCGCTGACGCACTCGAAGATCGAGGAAGTCGGTTCGGCCAACTTCTTCGGTATCACTCACGATGACCAGTTCATCACGCCGAAGTCGCCCTCGGTTCTGCCAGGCATCACCCGCCTGTCGCTGATCGAGCTGGCTGCAAGCCGGCTGGGCCTGAAAGTGACTGAAGGCGAAGTCTTCATCGACAAGATCGACCAGTTCAAAGAGGCCGGTGCGTGCGGTACAGCTGCGGTGATCACGCCGATTGGCGGGATCAGCTACAAAGACAAGCTGCATGTGTTCCACAGCGAGACCGAAGTGGGTCCGGTGACTCAGCGTCTGTACAAAGAGCTGACCGGGATTCAGTTCGGTGAGATCGAAGGGCCGGCGGGCTGGATCGTCAAGGTCTGAATTTGATCGCGGGTTTAGAAAAACGTAAAAAGCCACCGCCTTTGTGCGGTGGTTTTTTTTGGCTGGTTTTTTTGGTTTTTGGGATTTTGGGGTGGGGTGTATATCCGATAAGGCTGGAACACCCCCGATCAAAAAAAAATCAATGCGCCCCTGCCGCCTTGTTCAAATCGCTCTCCGCCCATTCGGTATAAACACAAGCATCCGCCGTCGCCCAGCGCACCCGCACTTGATCCCCCGCCCTGAGCGGCATCCCCGCCGCAGAAAGTGCCTTGACCGTCATCGACGTCCCGCCAGCCGTCATCACCGTGCATGTCTGGCTTTCCCCCAGAAACAGCACTTCGCCGACCTTCGCGCTGACCTCGTTCCAGCCCGTCTGCAACGGCTGCAACGCTGCCTGCTCGACACTCAAGGCCTGGGCTTTTTCAGGGCGGATCATCAGCAACACGTCCTGATCCGTCTGCAGCCCTGCCGTGAGACGAATCGACAGTGGCTGGCCTTCGAACGTCGCCACGCCATTGCCTTGGGCCTTGAGCTTGAGGAAGTTCGAGTTACCCAGAAACGACGCCACAAACGCATTCGGCGGGTTCTGATACAGGTCATACCCCGTGCCCAGCCCGACGATCTTGCCGTGGCTGAAAATCGCGATGCGCTGGGACAGGCGCATGGCTTCTTCTTGATCGTGGGTCACGTAAACGATGGTGATGCCCAGGCGGCGATGCAACTGACGCAGCTCGTCCTGCAGATCTTCACGCAGCTTCTTGTCCAGCGCGCCGAGGGGTTCGTCCATCAGCAGGATGCGTGGCTCGTAGACCAGCGCCCGGGCGATGGCCACGCGCTGTTGCTGGCCGCCGGAGAGTTGCGACGGGCGGCGGTGGGCGAACTGTTCCAGTTGCACCAGCTTGAGCATGGCATCGACGCGCTTGTCCCGCTCGGCGACCGCCAGTTTACGGATGGCCAGGGGGAAGGCGATGTTGTCGCGCACTGACAGATGCGGGAACAGCGAGTAGCGCTGGAACACCATGCCGATGTCGCGTTTGTGCGGCGGCACGTTCACCAGCGATTTACCGGCCACCAGAATCTCGCCGGAGCTTGGCGTTTCGAAGCCCGCCAGCATCGACAGCGTGGTGCTCTTGCCCGAGCCGCTGGAACCGAGAAAGGTCAGGAATTCGCCGTCCTGGATGTCCAGGGAGATGTTGTCCACGGCGGCGAAATCGCCGTAATGCTTGTTCAGGTTGCACAGGCTGACCAGGGTCTGGCCGGGTTGCGCGGAATCTTTGATCACGGCGCTCATGAAGGCATCCTCGCTTCGTTGCGGCGACGCAGGGTCGCGGCGATAAACATGACCAGCACCGACAGGGCGATCAGCAGCGTCGAGGCGACGGCAATCACCGGGGTCAGGTCCTGGCGCAGGGTGGTCCACATCTTGACGGGCAGGGTCTGCAGGTTGGGGCTGGCCATCATCACGCTCAGCACCACTTCATCCCACGACACCAGAAACGCGAACAGGGCGCCGGCGACCATGCCGGGACGAATCCCCGGAAAGGTCACCTTGAACACCGCCTGCATTCGCGACGCGCCGCAAATCACCGCAGCGTCCTCGATGGACTGATCGAACAGCTTCAGCGAGTTGATGATCGAGATAATCGTGAACGGCAACGCGACGATCACGTGGCTGACCACGAAGGAAAACAGCGTGCCGGTGTAGCCGAGCTTGAGAAACAACGCATAGACCGCCACCGCGATGATCACCAGCGGCACGATCATCGGCAGGGTGAAGATGCCGTAGAGCATGTCCCGGCCCGGAAAGCGACCACGCACCAAAGCGAAGGCCGTTGGCAGGCCCAAAGCGACCGCGCAAATGGTGGTCAGGACGGCGACCTTCAGGCTGGCGAATGCGGCGGCCATCCAGTCCGGGTTATTGAAGAACTGCTGATACCACTTCAGCGTCCAGCCTGGCGGCGGAAACACCAGCCACTGCGAGGAGCCGAACGACAGCAGCACGATGAACACGATGGGCAGCAGCAAAAACAGCGCGATCAGGCCTGTGACCGAATACAGGCCCCAGCGCAGGCGCGGGCTCATGGCATTGGGTGTCAGGAGCATGGCGGTTTACCTCGCGTGGTTCGAGCCGACCGGGGATTCCGGTTGCAGCTTGAGGTAGAAGTAGAACAGCACCAGGGTGATCACGATCAGCAACGCGGCGGCGGCACTGGCCAGGCCCCAGTTGAGGAACGACTGCACCTGCTGGACGATGAATTCGGGCAGCATCATGTCCTGGGCGCCGCCGAGCAGGGCCGGGGTCACGTAGTACCCAAGCGACATCACGAACACCATCAGGCCCCCGGAAAACAGTCCCGAGCGGCACAGTGGGAGGAACACCTTGAAGAAATTGGTCCATGGGCTCGCCCCGCAAATGGAGCCGGCCTGCAGCACCATCGGGTCGATGGCGGCCATGGTCGCCTGCAGCGGCAGCACGATGAACGGGATCATGATGTAGCTCATGCCGATCACAACGCCGGTGAGGTTATGCACCATTTCCAACGGCTGATCGATCACGCCAATGGCCATCAACGCCTTGTTGATTACCCCCGACGCTTGCAGCAATACCAGCCAGGAATAGGTGCGCGCCAACAGGCTGGTCCACATCGACAGCAACACGATGTTGAGCATCCAGCGACCCCAACCGCGCGGCACCAGGGTGATCGCCCAGGCCAGGGGAAAGCCCAGCAGCAGGCTGAACAGCGTGACTAACCCTGCCACCGAGAAGGTGTTGAACAGCACCCGTGCGTAGGCCGAGTTGGCGAACAGTTGCTCGTAATTGCCCAGGCCCGGCGTGGGTTCCAGCACGCCGCGCAGCAGCAGGCCAATCAGGGGGGCGAAGAAAAACAGGCCGAGAAACAGCAGGGCGGGCAGCAGGTTGCGGCTGCCTTTCCAGCGTTGCGACAGGGACGCTGTCTGTTTCATGGTCACGGCCTGAGCGGATGCCGCGCCGGCGGTGCTGGACGCACCACCGGCTGGCTGGGTTTGACGGGACGCGAGGGCCGTCATTTTTACTTGACCAGCCATTCGTTCCACCGTGTCGCGATGGCCGGACCGTTCTTGGCCCAGTACGCGAAGTCGAGAGTGATTTGATCGTCAGGATAGGCGGTCGGCAGCTTCTTCGCGAGGCTCGAGTCCAGACGCTGGACGCTGTCCAGGTTGACCGGCGCGTAGGCCGTCAGGTTGGAGAAATCCGCCTGACCCTTGGCGCTTGACGCATCGGCGATCAGCTTCATGGCAGCGTCCTTGTTCTTCGCGCCTTTAGGCACCACCAGGAAATCGGCCATGACCAGGTTCTGTTTCCAGCTCACGCCCACTGGTGCGCCATCTTGCTCAAGGGCGTAGGTGCGGCCGTTCCAGAACTGGCCCAGTGACGCTTCACCGGAGGCCAGCAGTTGCTGGGATTGCGCGCCGCCGCCCCACCAGACGATGTCCTTCTTGATGGTGTCGAGTTTCTTGAAGGCGCGGTCCAGGTCCAGCGGGTAGAGCTTGTCTTTGGGCACGCCGTCGGCCAGCAGGGCCAGTTCGAGAACGCCCGGGCTTGGCCATTTGTACAGCGCGCGCTTGCCGGGGAAGGTCTTGGTGTCGAACAGCGCTGACCAGTCTTCAGGCTTGGCTTTGCCCGACTTGCTCTCGTTGTAGCCGAGCACAAAAGAGAAGAAGAAAGAGCCTACGCCGTGGTCGGAAACGAAGCGTGGGTCGATGCGGTCTTTCTTGACCACGCTGAAGTCCAGCGGCTCAAGCAGACCTTCGGCGGCGGCGCGCAGGGCGAAGTCGGCTTCGACATCGACCACATCCCAGGACACGTTGCCGCTTTCGACCATGGCCTTGAGCTTGCCGTAGTCGGTGGGGCCGTCCTGGACCACGGCAGTGCCGGTGGTCTTGGTGAAGGCGTTGGCCCAGGCCTCTTTTTGCGCATCCTGGGTGGAGCCGCCCCAACTGACGAAGTTGACGCTGTCGGCAGCGATGGCTGCGTGACAAGAGAGCGCCAACACACCTGCTGTCAGGACCGCTGTTGCACGTTGAATCAACACCATTTTCACGCCCTCATTTGTTGTGTTTTTGAGCGGGCCTTCAATTGCCCGCCTGTCGGGAGCAGTGGGCCTTTGGAGGGTGAAATCCTCGGGCCTTGAAAAAAACGGGGCCTGTCAGGGGCTCTTGTTTGGCTGTCCCTTGCGGGCGCACCTGACTGAAAAATGCTTCGGCCTACGGAATGTCATATTATGGTATTCCAAACTTTCTGCAAGCACTTTGCCGCTTGATGCACCTCGTTTTTTTGATTTTTTTTCAAGGACTGGCCCCGTGTTTACGGGGCCAGCGGCATGTTGGCCGGTGAAACGCTTCAGCCGTAACGCAATGCTGTTTCAGCCCGAAAACGGAATGCTTTCAACTACTTCCAGATCGTAGCCGGTCAGTCCTGCGTACCTCAGGGGCGGGCCGAGGTGGCGCAGTTTGCCGACGCCAATGTCTTGCAGGATCTGGGCCCCCGTGCCGACCTCAGAGTAAATCCTGGACTGTGAACGGGTGTACTGGCGTGGCGCCTGCGTCAACTGCGGGATGCGCTCCAGCAGCGCTTGGGAAGACTCGTGATTGGCCAGCACCACGACAACGCCGCGGCCTTCTTCGGCGACCTTTTGCAGGGCGGCCCACAGCGTCCAGTTGGCCGGGCCGTTGTATTCGGCGCCGACCAGATCGCGAAGAGGATCGACCACGTGCACGCGCACCAGCGTCGGTTCCTCGCGACGCACATCGCCCATGACCATTGCCATGTGCACGCCGCCTTCGATGCGGTCTTCATAGCTGATCAGACGGAACGTGCCGTGGACCGTCGGCAGCTCGCGTTCGCCGATACGCACGACCGTGTGCTCGGTGCTCAGGCGGTAATGGATCAGGTCGGCGATGGTGCCGATGCGAATGCCGTGTTTCGCCGCAAAGCGCTCCAGATCCGGCCGGCGGGCCATGGTACCGTCATCGTTCATGACTTCGACGATCACCGAAGCAGGGGAGAACCCGGCCAGACGCGCCAGATCGCAACCGGCTTCAGTGTGACCGGCGCGGGTCAACACGCCGCCCTCGCGGGCACGCAGGGGGAATATGTGGCCGGGCTGAACCACGTTTTCTGCCGTGGCATCGGTAGCGACAGCGGCTTGTACGGTGCGGGCGCGGTCGGCAGCGGAGATGCCTGTGGTCACCCCGGTGGCCGCTTCGATGGACACCGTGAACGCGGTGGAAAACACGCTGCCGTTGCTCGGCACCATCTGTTCAAGGCCAAGGCGCTGACAGTGCTCGTCGGTCAGGGTCAGGCAGATCAACCCACGGGCTTCGTTGGCCATGAAGCTGATGGCTTGAGCGGTGCAACGGTCGGCGGCGAGCAGCAGGTCGCCTTCGTTTTCCCGGTCCTCGTCATCGACCAGCAACACCATCTTGCCCTGGCGGTAATCTTCGATGATGTCTTCGATGCGGTCGAACGCCATACTCGGAATCTCTGTCGTGTGGTAGAAAGCTTTTTATTGAAAAGATGGTATACCATAAGACAAAATATTTCACAGATTCGACCGATTTGAAACCCCATCATTGATCAAAGAGCGAGAGTGCGATGAAGGCTTACTGGATTGCCCACGTGGATATCACCGACCCCACGCAATACGCCGAATACACCCAGCGCGGCCCTGCGGCCTTCAAGAAGTATGGCGGTAAGTTCCTTGCCCGCGGCGGGCGTGCCGAAGCCCTGGAAGGGCGCAAGACGCCGCAACGCACGGTGATCATCGAGTTCGAATCCTATGAGCAGGCGCTGGCCTGTTATCACTCGGACGAGTACCAAGAGGCGATGAGCCACAGGCAGGGCGTGGCCCATGCGGAGATTGTGATCGTCGAGGCGTTTCCCGGCTGATGCTCACTGGACTTGTAGCAGTCCGGCTTGCCGGCGGGAGGCCCCTGAAATCGCTGCCGTCGGCAAGCCGGACTGCTACAGGGAGGGAGCGGTGCTGTTTGGGCATTCACCGAATAAAGTGAATCTTCCCGCTGTCATCATTCCCCACATAAATCCCGTACACCCCGGCCTGTCGCTCGGCGATGTAGCGCTCCAGAATCTGGCGGATGGCGGGGTAGTAGATGCTGTCCCAGGGAATGTCTTCAGGGGCGAAGAACTGGCAGGCAAGGGTTTCGGGGCCGAACTGGTCGGTGACTTCCAGGGCGATGGCGCGAAAGACGATGTACACCTCGCTGATCTGCGGCACGCTGAAGATCGAGTACGGCGAAATGATCTCGGCGCGCACGCCGCTTTCTTCCCACACTTCACGCAGCGCCGCCTGCTCGGTGGTTTCGCCGGCCTCCATGAAGCCTGCCGGCAGCGTCCAGGTGCCGGGGCGCGGCGGGATGGCGCGCTGGCACAGCAGGTACTTGCCCTCGCGCTCGATGATGCAGCCAGCGATGATCTTCGGATTGACGTAGTGGATGTACTGGCAGTTGCCGCACATCAGCCGCGCATGGGTGTCACCGTCGGGCGTTCGCTTAGCCAGGTCAGTGCTGCCACATTGCGGACAGAAGCGCGGCGCGGGCATGTCAGCGTCCTATGCGCGGTTCCTTAAGAACCACGGGTTCGACGATGTCGCGCACCTGAGTGCCATCGTCCTGTTTGGATTTGAGGTAATCGAGCGCCACTTTCGCTGCGCTGCGCACGTGATCCACCGAGGCCTGATGCGCCGCCAGCGGGTCGCCGCTCTTGATCGCCTCGACGATTTTTTCCATCTCGCGGTTGCTTGCGCCGCGACGGTTGTCCTGGGACACCGAGGTCGCCCGCAGGTAGCTGATGCGCGCCTGCAACTGACGCAGCTGGGTCGCGGCAACGTGGTTGCCCGAACCTTCCAGCAGCACGTCGTAGAAGCCTTGCACCGAGTCGAGCACCTGCTGCAGCTCGCCTTCTTCCAGCGCCTTGCTGTTTTCGTTGAGGGCTTTTTCCAGGGCACGAATGTCCTTGGCCTTGGCGCGCAGGGTGAATAGCTGAACGATCAGGCCTTCGAGCACGCAACGCAGCTCGTAGATGTCGCAGGCGTCTTCCAGGGTGATGATGGCCACGCGCGGGCCCTTGGCGTCGGCGAACTCCACCAGGCCTTCGGATTCCAGATGACGCAGGGCTTCGCGAACGGAAGTGCGGCTGACGCCCAGACGATCACACAGGTCGCGCTCGACCAGACGGTCACCGGGCAGCAGTTGAAAATTCATGATCGCGCTGCGCAGTTTATCCAGCACGATTTCCCGCAGCGTGACGGGGTTGCGATTGACCTTGAAGCTGTCGTCGAGTGGCAGGCGTTTCATGGAGTCCGCTCTGAAGATGGCTGTCCGTGCGAAAAAGCGGCTCAGGGAGCACGCGGTCATTCCAGGCAGCCATGGGGGTGGCTAGGGGCCCTCGAGGGCCAAAACGTCGCGCAGTTTATCATGCTGCGAGCCGCCAACCATCAGGCCCGTCGGTCAAGACAGGCCTGATTCCACGCTTTATTCACGAATATCACGTCAAAGTCGGCAATGGCCCCAGTTTGCCCCGGTGATAAACCATCGGCGTCACGGGTTCTTCCGGCAGGATCAGGTTCTTCACCGCGCCAACGATGATCGCGTGATCGCCGCCGTCGTATTCACGCCACAGCTCGCATTCGATGATCGCCGTGGCGCGGATCTTCGATGACGTGCTCAGCAGCGGGTTGCCCAGCTCGCTCAGGTGCCAGTCGATGCCTTTGGCCTTGTCCTTGCCTTTACCGGCAAAGGCGTAGGCCTCGGCTTTTTGATCAGCGGACAGCAAGTGAATCGCAAACTGCTTGCTGTCGCGCAGCACCGGGTAGGTGTCGGAAGCGTAGTTGGGGCAGAACAGCACCAGCGCCGGATCGATCGACAGGGCGCTGAACGCACTGGCGGTGATGCCGACGATGCCGCCGTCCGGGTCCAGAGTGGTGACCACGGTGACGCCGGAGGGAAAGGAGCCCATGACGTCTTTGTAAATGCCAGGTTCGATCATGTCGACAGCCTCTTAGCGCATCACGAATGGATCGGGCATCGGGTCCTGCGAGAGGTTGATCCACACCGTTTTCAGCTCGGTGTAGGCCAGTACCGAATCGATACCGCTCTCGCGACCGTAGCCGCTGTTCTTGAAGCCACCGATCGGCGCCATGGCCGACACGGCGCGGTAGGTGTTGACCCAGATGATCCCCGAGCGCACGTCCCGGGCCAGGCGATGGGCGCGGCCCAGATCGCGGGTCCAGATGCCGGCGGCAAGCCCGAACTGCGAGTCGTTGGCGATGGCCAGCGCTTGGGCTTCGTCCTTGAAACGGATCACCGAGGCGACCGGGCCAAAGACTTCTTCCTGCATGATCTTCATCGAATTGCGGTCGCATTCGAACAACGTCGGCTCGTAGAACCAGCCGTCGCTGCCGGTTTGCGCACGCTTGCCGCCGGTGCGCAGTCGCGCGCCTTCGGCCAGGGCGTCCGCCACCAGACCTTCGACCACGGCCAGTTGCTGGGCGGTGGCCATCGGGCCCATTTCACTGGTTTCGTCCTGCGGGTTGCCGATGCGAATGCGCTGGGCGCGCTCGACCAGACGTGAAACGAATTCGTCGTAGATCTCGTCCTGCACCAACAGCCGCGAACCGGACACGCAACTCTGGCCCGAGGCCGCGTAAATCCCGGCCACCGCGCCATTGATGGCGCTGTCCAGATCGGCGTCGGCAAAGATGATGTTCGGCGACTTGCCGCCCAGTTCCAGCGACAGCTTGGCGAAGTTCTCGGCACTGCTGCGCACCACATGCCGCGCCGTGGCCGCACCACCGGTGAAGGCGATCTTGCGCACCAGCGGGTGGCGGGTGAGGGCGGCGCCGGTGCTCGGGCCGTAGCCGGTGATGACGTTGACCACCCCCGGCGGAATGCCGGCTTCCAGCGCCAGTCGCGCCAGTTCCAGGATCGTTGCCGAAGCATGTTCGGAAGGCTTGAGCACGATGGTGTTGCCTGCGGCCAGTGCCGGGGCGAGCTTGATCGCAGTCAGGTAAAGCGGGCTGTTCCAGGGAATGATCCCGGCCACCACGCCCATGGGTTCGTGCACGGTGTAGGCAAACAGGTCGGGCTTGTCCAGCGGCAGGGTGCCGCCTTCGAGCTTGTCGGCCAGGCCTGCGGTGTAATGGAAAAACTCCGGCAGGTAGCTGACCTGGCCGCGGGTTTCGCGAATCAGCTTGCCGTTGTCGCGGCTTTCCAGCTGGGCCAGATGCTCCTTGTTTTCGGCGATCAGATCACCCAGGCGGCGCAGCAACTTGCCCCGCGCCGTGGCCGTCAGTTTGCGCCACGCCGGGTTTTCGAAAGCGGCTTGCGCAGACTGTACCGCGCGCTCGACGTCGGCTTCATCGGCGTCGGGCAGTTCGGCCCAAGGCTGAGCCAGCGCCGGATTGAGGCTTTCGAAGGTCTTGCCGGACAGCGCATCGACCCATTCGCCGCCAATGCACATCTGAAAACGGGTGAGACTCATGCAACGATCCCCTCTGCCGAAGTGTTTTGCGCGTCTGTCTGCTTGAGAAAGTCCAGCAGCATCTGGTTGACCAGACGCGGCGATTCCACCGGCATCATATGCCGCTGCTCGGCAAGTATCTGCACCTGCGCGCCATGGATGCGCAGGGCCAGCTGCCGTGCCATGTCGGGCGTGGAACCGGGGTCCAGCTCGCCAGTGGCCACCAGCGTCGGCGCCTGGATGCTGCCCAGGTCTTCGGCGCGGTACATGTCCTGGGTGGCGAACAGTTTGTAGGTGGTCAGGTAACCCTGGGGGTCATTGCTGGCCAGCACCTGACGAATCGCCGCGATCTGCGCCGGGTTGGCTGCCTGATACTCGCGACTGAACCAGCGCGTCAGCGCCTCGGCAGCGTTGGCATCCGGGCCATGTTCGGCCGCCTGGCTGGTGCGGGCAATGACGCCTGCGCGCTGCTCGGTGCTGCGATTGAACACGCTGTTGAGAATCACCAGCCCCGACAGATGCTGGGCAAAATGCAGGGCAAACGCCCGCGCCACCAACCCGCCCATCGAGAAACCGATGACCGTGGCACTCGGTACGCCCAGATGCTCCAGCAGTTCGCGCAATTGCTCGGCATAGCCCGGCAGGCCGGTGTCCGGGTCAGGACGCGGGCTCTGGCCATGGCCGAGCATGTCGTAGGCAATGACGCGATAGTGCGGGGCCAGACCGACGATCTGGCCGCCCCACATTTCCTTGTTCAGACCCACCCCGTGAATCAACACCACGGGGTGGCCTTGGCCGGTCGCCAGATAACTGGTGCCGGCCGGGGTGCGTTCAGCGGTGAGCCGAATCATGGATCGCTCCTGCACAGGCCTTGCTTATTAGTATGTGGAAGCGGGTGCATTACTGGGCTTTTTCAACTGCCAGTTCTTCCAGATCGATGTAACGATTGCCGATGCGCGGGTGCAGACGACCACCGTTGGCGGCACCCAGCACGACCACGATTTCGTCGGCCCGCGGCGAGTCTTCGATCTGCATTTCCAGGGTGATGTAGTGCGAGCGAAGGCCTTCGTCGTCCTTGTGCATCATCGGAATCTGAATCGAAGTGCCCGGACCGCCGCGCTTGTTGGTGAAGCTCAGGTAGCTCTTGGCCTTGACGGCTTCGCGGTAATGGTTGCCGAAGCGCAGGGTATGAATGACGGCAGAAGCGTGTTCGATTTCGCCATCGGCGCCGACCACAGCCGCCTTGCCATAGGCCTCGATTTTGTCGGCACCGCCGATCAGGCCGGTCAGACGCTCGACCATCATTGCGCCGAGGTCGGAGCAGTTGGCGCGGATTTCCGGTTTCAGGTCTTCAACGAAACCGCGACCCAGCCAGGGGTTCTTCATTACCACGGCCAGACCGACCATGGTCACTGGCGTGTCAGTGGCCTTGCCGCCTTCGATCAAGGTTTCTTCCTGATAGCTGACGATCTTGCGAATTTCAAAACTCATGAGGGGCTCCCGGGTTCTTGGATGGATTGTGAGTGGAGAGTTGTATTTGGTCTGATGGTATACCATAAGATTGAACGTGCAAGTGGTTTGTGTGAAGTTGTGGCAAAAGGGGACCAAGCGAGCACGGATTTGCCGTTGCCGTTGATCTTGATCTTGATCTTGCTTTTGGGACGCGCCCTCACAGACACCGCAAATCGCGACTTGGGTGCAGGCCGAGTGCAGGCGCCGCGCAGTGGGTCGAGCCGCAGGATGCGGCGAGAGCGCCGGGACAGGGACGTCCGTTTCGGCGCGTGCCCACGGAGCGGGGTCGAAACGAGGGAACCCGACGAAGGAGGGCCAAGCCAGGAGCAGGGCCTTTTTGGTTACTTTTGTGGCTCTTGACAAAAGTGACCCGCCGTAAGGGCGGAAAGGTGAACCAGCGTTCCCGTGTGAACGGATCCACCCCAAAAATTCGGACCGATTTACTGAGCTATTGGCGACGTTGAAATCGGGGGCATATCCGTTCCAGTGGCGGTACAGATATCGGTTCCGCTCTTACAGCGGGTCACTTTTTCCAAGAGCCGAAAAAGTAACCAAAAAGGCTGAACTGACCCCCAAAAGTTGGACAAAAAGCGCTAGAGGCTCATGGCCTGGGTTCGAAACTGCACCGGACTCAGGC
>NZ_JBWKWB010000029.1:0-63792 GCF_059421985.1 Pseudomonas sp. GW821-FHT02A11 | reverse complement strand
CGATGCTTCATCTCACGTCAGCGGGAGGCGAATTCTACAGCGTTACAACCTGCTGTCAACCACCTTTTTCACCGCTTGCGATCAGAGCGTTTCAACCAAAGCACTTCCTTACCATTTCGAACCTTCAACTCATTGAATCTCAAGGAGTTTTCGGTTCCGACTGCGTCGGAAGTGGGGCGAATTATAGAGAGATTCAAAAGCCCGTCAAGCACTTATTTGATTTCATTCCAAATTCAACGTAACGCGTCCGAAAGCCTTCTTGCCGGCCTGGCAAACATGGGTCGCGCCAACCTTGAAGACAAAGCTGCGATCAACCACTTCACCATCTATACGCACTCCACCGGAAGCGAGCAGATCGCGAGCGACGGCAGAGTTCTTCACCAGGCCTGCCTTATTAAGGACGGCAGCGATTGGCATGTCTTCGGTACCCGACACGGAAATCTCCGGCAGATCCTCAGGCAGCTCGCCATCCTTCATACGGTTGCCCGCCGAACGATGGGCCGACGCCGCAGCTTCTTCACCATGAAAACGCGCAACAATCTCTTCGGCCAGCTTGATCTTGATGTCTCGCGGATTCGCACCCGCTTCGCAATCAGCCTTGAAGCCTTCGATCTCTTCCATGGAGCGGAAGCTCAGCAGCTCGAAGTAACGCCACATCAGCGCATCCGGTATGGAAACCAGTTTGCTGTACATGATGCCCGGCGCTTCCTGAATGCCAACGTAGTTGCCCAACGATTTGGACATCTTCTTCACGCCATCCAGACCTTCGAGCAGCGGCATGGTCAACACGCATTGCGCTTCCTGACCGTAGGCACGTTGAAGCTCGCGACCCATAAGAAGGTTGAATTTCTGATCGGTACCGCCCAGCTCGACGTCGGCACGCAAAGCCACCGAGTCGTAGCCCTGAACCAGCGGATAGAGGAATTCGTGAATGGCGATGGATTGATTCGACTTGTAACGCTTGTCGAAGTCATCGCGCTCGAGCATGCGCGCCACGGTGTACTGAGAGGACAGGCGAATGAAGTCGGCCGGGCTCAGTTGATCCATCCAGCTGGAGTTGAACGCTACTTCGGTCCTGACTGGATCGAGAATCTTGAAGACTTGAGCTTTGTAAGTCTCGGCGTAGTCGAGCACCTGCTCACGGGTCAGCGGCGGGCGGGTAGCGCTCTTGCCGCTAGGGTCGCCGATCATGCCGGTGAAATCGCCGATCAGAAAAATGACCTGATGGCCCAGCTCCTGGAACTGACGCAGCTTATTAATAAGCACCGTGTGACCCAGGTGCAGGTCTGGCGCCGTAGGATCGAAACCGGCCTTGATGCGCAGTGGCTGACCACGCTTAAGCTTCGTGACCAGTTCGGACTCGACCAGGAGTTCATCCGCGCCACGCTTGATCAGCGCTAGCTGCTCTTCAACCGACTTCATTTCAGCCCCGTCATGCCTTATTTCAAAGGGGAACAACCATACAAGATCACCGCCCAAATACAAGTTCTGGAAACAGAAGGCCGACGAATCAGGGAACGATCCGAACGCAAGCTTGCCTCAGGCAGGATTTGGTTATATTTTATACAGTTATTTCATCTTCATCATGTCATTCATCTTTTCCATTTCATCTTTTTTCAAAGTCAAAATTACCTATGAACGACACTCCGCCTAAAGCGCCTCCGCTTTATCCGAAGAGCCACCTGCTCGCAGCCAGCGGTATCGCAGCCCTGCTGAGCCTGGCCCTTCTGGTTTTTCCATCCAGTGATGTCGAAGCCAAAAAAACCAACCTCAACCTCGAACTGGACACGCCGGTCGAGCAGTTCAAGCAAGAACAAGACGCTCAAGATCAGTCCCAAGCCACAGAACTTCCTGCAGAATCTCCGTTCGCCCAGATCGAAAATGGCGACGACGAGGCTGACGACACCGCCAAAACCGAGCCCGAAGCCGCACCTGCAAAGCCTGCGAAAGACGTCGCAGCCGCTGCGAAAGGCCCGAATCACAAGGAAGTGGTCGTCTCCAAGGGCGATACCCTTTCAACCCTGTTCGAGAAAGTCGGCCTTCCGCCCGCGGCCGTTCATGAAGTCATCGCCAGCGACAAACAGGCCAAGCAGTTCAGCCAGTTGAAAAACGGCCAGATCCTGCAGTTCGAACTCACCCCTGAAGGCACGCTCAAGCAGCTGCACAGCAAGCTGACCGACCTGGAAAGCATCAGCCTCTCCAGAACGGAGAAGGGCTACACCTTCACTCGCGATGTCAGCAAACCCAACGTTCGAACAGCCTACGTTCACGGCGTGATCAGCAATTCCTTGTCACAATCGGCCCAGCGTGCCGGCCTGAGCCACAGCATGACCATGGATATGGCCAACATTTTCGGCTATGACGTGGACTTCGCGCAGGACATCCGCAAGGGTGACGAATTCGACGTGATCTACGAACAGAAAGTGGTCAACGGCAAGACTGTCGGCACCGGCAATATTCTTTCCGCCCGTTTCACCAACCGCGGCAAGACCTACACCGCTGTGCGTTACACCAACAAACAAGGCAACACCAACTACTACACCGCCGATGGCAACAGCATGCGCAAGGCGTTCATCCGCACTCCGGTTGAATATGCCCGCATCAGCTCGCTGTTCTCGATGGGCCGCAAGCACCCGATCCTCAACAAGATCCGCGCCCACAAAGGCATCGACTATGCTGCTCCTCGCGGTACGCCAATCAAGGCAACCGGTGACGGCAAGGTGATTCTGGCCGGTCGTCGTGGCGGCTACGGCAACACCGTGATCATCCAGCACGGCGAAACCTATCGCACGCTGTATGGCCACATGCAGGGCTTTGCCAAAGGCATCCAGAACGGTTCCAGCGTCAAGCAAGGCCAAGTCATCGGCTATATTGGAACAACCGGCCTTTCGACAGGTCCGCATGTACATTACGAGTTCCAGGTAAACGGCGTTCACGTTGATCCGCTGGGCCAGAAGCTGCCCATGGCAGACCCGATCGCCAAATCCGAAAAACAGCGGTTCATGCAAGAGAGCCAACCTTTGATGGCGCGCATGGACCAGGAAAAGGCCACCATGCTGGCCTCGAGTAAGCGCTGACCCATGACTTTATATGTAGGTGTAATGTCCGGAAGCAGTCTTGATGGACTGGACTTCGCGCTGGTAGAACAGGATGACCGACCACGCTTGCTCGGCACCCACTACATTCCCATGCCTGACGATCTGCGCGCCGAGCTGCTTGGCCTGTGCGCCAGCGGCCCGGACGAACTGGCGCGCGCCGGTATCGCCGAGCAGAAGTGGGTACGCCTTGCCGCTCAGGGTGTGCACGCGCTGCTGGATCAGCAGAACAAGCTGGCAGGCGAGATTCGCGCCATTGGCAGCCACGGCCAGACCATTCGCCATGAACCGGCGCGGGGCTTCACGATTCAGATCGGCAACCCTGCCCTGCTGGCCGAGCTGACCGGCATCACCGTCGTCAGCGACTTCCGCAAGCGTGATATCGCGGCAGGTGGTCAAGGCGCGCCGCTGGTTCCTGCCTTCCACGAAGCGCTGTTCGACGACAACAAGGACTATCGCGCAGTCCTGAACGTTGGCGGTTTCAGCAACCTCAGCCTGATCGAGATCGACAAGCCGGTTTCCGGCTTCGACTCAGGCCCGGGCAACGTGCTGCTCGATGCATGGATTCAAGCCCAGCGCGGCCTGAGCTACGACAAGGATGGCGCCTGGGGGGCAAGCGGGACAGTCAATGCTGACCTGCTCAAGTCGATGCTCAGCGACCAGTTCTTCCAGACCAAGGGCCCTAAAAGCACCGGTCGTGAGGTGTTCAACCTTGGCTGGGTGCATCACCATCTGTTCCAGCTGCCGACGCTCAAGCCCGAAGACGTGCAGGCTACGTTGCTGGAAGTGACCGCGTTGAGCATTACCGAGTCGCTGCATTCGGCGCAGGCGCAGACCAAGGAGTTGCTGGTCTGTGGCGGCGGCGCACACAACAAGGCGCTGATGGCTCGGCTGGCTGCGCTGCTGCCGAACACCAAGGTGTCGAGCACCGCCGAGTTCGGGGTGGATCCTGACTGGGTCGAGGCCATGGCCTTCGCTTGGCTGGCGCATTGCGCGCTGGAAAGCGTTCCGGCCAACCGCCCGAGCGTCACCGGCGCTGCGGGTCTGCGCGTTCTCGGAGCCATCTACCCCGCGTAACGCCAGGCCAGAATGCAAAATGCCGCGCAGATGCGCGGCATTTTGGTTTGCGAACAGCTTGAAGCGGAGGAATCAGATCGAGAACGACGAGCCGCAACCGCACGTGGTGGCGGCGTTCGGGTTCTTGATCACGAAACGGGAGCCTTCCAGCCCTTCCTGATAATCCACCTCTGCGCCCGCCAGATACTGGAAGCTCATCGGGTCGACAACCAGGCTGACGCCCTCGCGCTCAACGATGGTGTCATCGTCGGCAACGTCTTCATCAAAAGTAAAACCGTACTGGAAACCGGAACAGCCGCCGCCCGTCACGAACACACGCAACTTCAGGCGATCATTGCCTTCTTCATCGACCAGGGTTTTCACTTTGTGCGCTGCACCTTGCGTGAATTCCAGAGCCGTAGGCGTGAAGGATTCAACACTCATGCTCAATATCTCCCGGCGGTAAGCCGTCATAATGCGTAATGACGACCATTATCCGCTTCTCCTAGAAAATCGGTCAACTATTCTGACGGCAGCCACTAGCTGCAAGCGACAAGCTGCAAGTGAAAAGCGTGGGATCCGGCTTCACGCTTGAGGCTTGGAGCTTGCTGCTTGAAGCTGCTTCTAAGGAAGCAACGCTGCGTGGGACAGGCCCAGACGCTCGTCCAGGCCGAACATGATGTTCAAGTTCTGCACCGCCTGACCCGACGCGCCTTTGACCAGGTTGTCGATAACCGACAGCACCACCACCAGATCACCACCCTGAGGGCGGTGAACGGCGATGCGGCAGACGTTGGCGCCACGCACGCTACGGGTTTCCGGGTGGCTACCGGCAGGCATGACGTCGACGAACGGCTCGTTGGCGTAACGCTTCTCGAACAGCGCCTGCAGATCCACCGACTTGTCGACGACAGTCGAATACAGGGTCGCGTGAATGCCGCGGATCATCGGGGTCAGGTGAGGCACGAAGGTCAGACCGACATCGCCGCCCGCTGCACGACGCAGGCCCTGGCTGATTTCCGGCAGGTGACGGTGGCCTTTAACGGCGTAGGCCTTGAAGCTTTCGCTGGTCTCGGCATACAGCGAACCGACGCTTGCGCCACGGCCCGCGCCGCTGATGCCGGATTTGCAGTCGGCAATCAGACGCGTCGGGTCAGCCAGACCGGCTTCGAGCAGCGGCAGGAAACCCAGCTGCGTAGCGGTTGGGTAGCAGCCCGGGACTGCAATCAGGCGCGCGCTTTTGATCTTTTCGCGATTGACCTCAGGCAGGCCGTACACCGCTTCAGGCAGCAGCTCCGGCGCGCCGTGGGGCTGGTTGTACCATTTGGCCCATTCATCGGCGTCCTGCAGACGGAAGTCGGCAGACAGGTCAATGACCTTAGTGCCCGCCGCCAGCAGTTCGCCCGCCAACGCATGTGCAACGCCGTGTGGGGTGGCGAAGAACACCACGTCGCAGGCGCCCAGCACGTTCACGTCCGGCACGCTGAACGCCAGGCCGTCGTAGTGACCGCGCAGGTTCGGATACATCTCGGCCACTGGCAGACCTGCTTCGGAGCGCGAAGTGATCGCAACCACTTCAGCTTGCGGATGCTGTGCCAGAAGACGCAGCAACTCGACGCCGGTGTAACCCGTGCCACCGACGATACCGACCTTGACCATAACCTGCCCTCAACGAAACCACTGGAAAGCCGGTGATAATATGAGCCCAGCGTCTCTGGGACAACCGTGAACGTGACGTACGGGCACGCAAGCCACTACTATTTGCGCCACCGTGATCCTGGAAAAAACCAAAATGCTCTATCTGTGGATAAAAGCACTGCACATCGTTTCCATCGTTTGCTGGTTCGCCGGCCTCTTTTACCTCCCTCGCCTGTTCGTCTATCACGCCATGAGCGAAGACGCCGTCAGCCGCGAGCGTTTCTGCACCATGGAGCGCAAGCTATACCGTGGAATCATGGGCCCGGCGATGATCGCCACGCTGGTGTTTGGCATCTGGCTGATTACACTCATCCCCGGCTACCTTCAGCAAGGCTGGTTGCACGCCAAGCTGACCCTGGTGGTCATCCTGATCGGCTACCACCACATGTGCGGTGCCCAGGTGAAACGCTTCGCGCGCGGCGAAAACGGTCGCAGCCATGTGTTTTATCGCTGGTTCAACGAAATCCCTGTATTGATCCTGTTGGCGATCGTCATTCTGGTGGTCGTCAAACCGTTCTGATCTCACGCACCAGACGCTTTTAACCCAAGACAAGGAAGCCGAGCATGGCCGAACACTTCAAGATCGTTTTCGAAGGACAGCTGCGAACGGGTGTCGACCTGGAAACGGCACGTCTGAACCTCGCGCAGCTGTTCAAGAGCGATGTGTCGAGCATCGACCGCCTGTTCACCGGCAAGCCCATGACGGTCAAACGCGGTCTGACCCAAGACGATGCCCAGCGCTACCTGAAGGCGCTGAACGACGCGGGCATGGAAGCGCGGATTGAACCCGAGCAGCCGGTGGCCTGGACCCTTGAAGAGATAGAGGAGCCCGCACCGGTCAGACCGGCATTCGAACCTGCGGCCTCGCCCTACGCGCCACCGCGCTCGGCGGTCACCCAGGACTGGCCTGCCGAGGGCGAGCTCAAGGTCTTCACCGTTCAGGGCCGCATCGGCAGGTTGCGTTATCTGGCCTGGACCATGGCGCTGAGCTTTGTGGGCATGCTGCTCGCGGCCCTGTGCTTTGGGGTGTTGAGCATGTCCCTGGTGGCGGGCGGATTGCTGGCCACCGTGCTGGTGATCGCCTTTTTGGTGGTGAGTATTCAAATGGGCGCCCAGCGTCTGCATGACGCAGGCTGGTCTGCCTGGTTGTTGCTGCTGAACCTGATCCCTTTGGTCAACAGTGTTTTCCCGCTGTTGATGATGGTCATTCCAGGCAACGCAGGCCCTAACCGTTACGGCCCGCCACCGCCGAAGAACACCCGCTCGGTGAAGGTCCTTGCCGCGCTTTGGGTGATCTTCCTGGCACTGGTGTTCGTCGGCGCCCTGTTGGGCGGCTTCAACAAGATCAAAGAAGAAGTCGAGGCCACGACCGGCGACTACGAACAGTCGCTGCCCTATGACGACGATTCGGATCAGGCCACACCCGATGTCCAGGTTGAGCCCGCCACGCCCCCTGATGCGGGCGATGACGACGAAGATCAATAACTGCCTGACCGCACGGAAGCGGTCTGGACATGTGCAACACTGGAGAATTGCATGACCCGTTACGCCTTGGTCACAGGCGCATCCAGCGGTATTGGCCTGGCCATCGCTGAAGCCTTGGCCCGCCGTGGTCGCCCTTTGATTCTGGTGTCCCGTCATCGGGACATGCTGGAGAGCATCGCGATCGAATTCACTCAGCGCTTCGGCGTCGAGGTGCTGTTTCGCGCCTGCGATCTGGGTGAGCCGTTGCGCCTTTCAGGTTTTTTGCTGGAACTGGAAGAGGGCGAGCGGCAGATCGACCTGCTGGTCAATTGCGCCGGCATTGGCAACAGCGGGCCGTTTCTCGCCCAGGAATGGGCGCAGGAGCAGGACCTGCTAGACCTCAACGTGCTGGCCATGACTCGCCTGTGTCATACCGTTGGCAACCTGATGGCGGTTCAAGGTGGCGGCCAGATTCTCAATGTCGCGTCGATCATGGGGTTTCAGCCAGGCCCCTGGATGAGCACTTACGCGGCGAGCAAAGCGTTCGTGCTGCATTTTTCTGAAGGCCTGCGTGAAGAACTGAAGAAAACCGGCGTGAAGATTTCCGTGCTGTGCCCGGGCCCGACGCGTACTTCTTTCTTTCGCACCGCGCAGCTCAATGCCGACAAATTCACCGACGACAAGACGATGAGCGCCGAAGAAATCGCACTCTATACCGTCCGCGCCCTCGACAAGAACCGCGCCATTATCATCCCCGGCTGGCGCAATCGCGTCCTGACGCGTCTGCCGCGCTTCGCCGGTCGCTGGCTGACCCGCAAGATCTGGGGTTCGATGCTCAAGTCGCGTACCTCGGTCTGACCCCAAGGCAAGAAACGGCTGGGCGTGGCACAACGCGCTCAGTACACTCGGCGAATGCCCCTCGAAACGGAGAAACAAGGCTGTGGAAACTCTGTTCACCAAGATCATCAACCGGGAGATTCCGGCGAAGATCATCTACGAAGACGACCAGGTACTGGCCTTTCACGACATCGCCCCACAGGCGCCGGTGCATTTTCTGGTCATCCCGAAAAAACCCATCGCCACCCTCAATGACGTGACCGAAGAAGACAAGGGTCTGCTGGGCCATATCCTCTTCACCGCGCAGCGCCTGGCCAGGGAGCAAGGGTGCGAGGATGGCTTCCGCGTGGTCATGAACACCAATGAGAAAGGTGGCCAGACCGTCTATCACATTCACATGCACGTGCTGGGCAAGCGTCAGATGACCTGGCCGCCGGGCTGAGTCGCAATTTCAACGACTTATACCCGTCGAGCGTCTATCACGCGCCTCGGCGGGCTGACGCAAGGCAAGCCTCGTCACATTGATTGAGGTAGACTGGCCGCCGTGGATTTATCCGGAGGTGCCCATGGCTACCGAACGTCACTACTCCCCTATCGACCGTTTTCTGCTGCAAGCCGACGCCGCGATGAAAACACTGCTGCCCGCCAGCGCGCACTCTCACCGCCCCTCGCCTGCCATCGTTCAACCCGACACGAAGATGAGCGAGATCGACACCAGACATGTCGCAGGTCTCATGCGCATCAATCACACCGGCGAAGTCTGTGCCCAGGCGCTGTATCAGGGTCAGGCCCTGACCGCGAAGCTTCCCCACGTGCGCAAGGCCATGGAGCACGCCGCCGAGGAAGAAATCGACCATCTGGTGTGGTGCGAACAACGCATTCGCCAACTGGGCAGCCATACCAGCGTGCTTAATCCGCTGTTCTACGGCATGTCCTTCGGCATCGGCGCAGTGGCCGGTCTGATCAGCGATAAGGTCAGTCTGGGGTTTGTCGCCGCGACGGAAGATCAGGTTTGCAAGCACCTGAACGAACATCTGGAGCAACTGCCGGTCGAGGACGAGAAGTCCCGGGCGATCCTTGAGCAGATGCGTACCGATGAAGAGCAGCATGCCGAAGGCGCCATCGACGCGGGAGGTTATCGCTTCCCCGCACCGGTGAAGTTCGGCATGAGTTTGCTGGCCAAGGTCATGACCAAGAGCACGTATCGGGTTTGACTTGAGATTTGCCGGAGCTGATACCTGTAGGAGCGAATTCATTCGCGAAAGATAAGTCAGGCGACAGAGATGCATCGATTGAACGGGCCTCTCGCGAATAAATTCGCTCCCACAGGGTTGTGTACATCCTTTGGCCGATGTGAGAGATCCAGTCTTCGTGAGCAAGCTCACTCCCACAGGTCTCGCGCTCGACACATATACCGAATAGCAGACATAAAGAAGGCGCCTCAATGGCGCCTTTTTTGTTCAATTGTTCAGCCTGACGATCAACCCAATTCGACGATTTCGTAGTCTTGGGTGATTTCAACGCCCGCATTGCCCAGCATGATCGACGCCGAGCAGTATTTCTCGGCTGACAGTTCGATCGCGCGTTTGACCTGGGTTTCCTTCAACCCGCGGCCCTTGACCACGAAGTGCAGGTGGATCTTGGTGAACACCTTGGGGTCTTCAGTGGCGCGTTCGGCTTCCAGGAACGCTTCGCAGCTTTCAATCGGCTGACGGGCTTTCTTGAGGATGCTGACGACGTCGAAGTTGCTGCAACCACCCAGGCCGATCAGCACCATTTCCATCGGGCGCACACCCAGGTTGCGGCCGCCGCTCTCGGGCGGGCCGTCCATCACGACCACGTGACCACTGCCCGACTCGCCAAGGAACATGGCCTCACCCGCCCATTGAATACGCGCTTTCATCCCCAGGACTCCAATGCTTGAAAAATGGCGGCCAGCTTAGCACAAGGCCGTTATGTCGCTGAGCGAGCTGAAAATGTCGAGAAGCGACAGAAATGTAGGAAATTTCCGAAAAAATGGCGAATTGCCGCTGTCGAACTGCGACAAATCAGAAATACTGCCGATACCTATAAGAATGCCCCAGGGCGCAGTTTTTTACGGGATACAGCCATGCTTGCCATGACCCCTCCAAACAAAATGAAACTCCTCGACAAGCTTCTCCCCTACGCTCAACGGCGTCGGTGCGCCGCCAAGAGCAACATCATCTGTGCGGGTGAGCAGTCCGAGTCTCTGTACCTGATCATCAAAGGCTCGGTGACGATCCTGATCGAAGACAGTGATGGCCGCGAGATGATCGTGGCCTACCTCAACAGCGGCGATTTCTTCGGCGAGCTGGGGCTGTTTCAGCCTGTCAGCACAGGCTCCGAACGCAGCGCCTGGGTACGCGCCAAGACCGAGTGCGAAGTGGCCGAGATCAGCTACGCCAAATTCCGCGAGTTGAGTCAGCACGATCCCGAACTGATGTACGCCATGGGCGGCCAAATGGCCGAGCGCTTACGCAATACCACGCGTAAGGTGGGCGACCTGGCGTTTCTCGACGTCACCGGTCGTGTTGCCCGCAGTCTGCTGGACCTGTGCAAACAGCCAGACGCCATGACTCATCCCGACGGCATGCAGATCAAGATCACGCGCCAGGAAATCGGCCGTATTGTGGGGTGCTCGCGGGAAATGGTCGGTCGCGTCTTGAAGGCGCTGGAAGAACAGAAGCTGGTGCATGTGCGCGGCAAGACCATGGTGGTGTACGGCACACGTTGAGCGCGTTTACAGGCGGGCGAAGATGTCCGCGTAGCGCTCGCCCAGTCGGGATATGAAATCCCCAGCGGCAAACAACTCGTGCAAGGCGATGTGACTCTCGGCTCGACAGCGCTGTTCAAGATCACACATCTGATTGAAGCGGTTAACGGCATTGGCCATGTCGACCCGCTCGTTATCCAGCAGCATTGCGCCATGGGCCAGGACGACCGGGCGCTGCCCACCTTGACTCTGACGCCAGCGCTGGGCCGTGCCGACCATCTTGCGGCCGTCGAGATTGACGTTGAAGCGACCGTCACAAAACGCGCCTTCGACTTCACCCAGCGACGCCACGCCGCCCAGTTCGCTCAACACGTCGAGCATGGGCTGACACAGGCGCATGTAGGCTCTCTCGATGCGATCACGGTCCAGATCGGATTTGGGCTGCACGTAGACTAGCGCGACGTTCACCGTGGCAGGTGACTGCGGCACCGGTTCACCGCCGCTTTCACGCAGCAGGACGGGCCAACCGATATCGGCGAGGGTCTCGCTGGCTTCGGTGAAGCCATCAAGGCGGCTCAAGCGACGGGGCATGACCAGCGCATGCTCATTGGGCCGCCAGAACAGCAGCCCGTAATCGGCATCCCCGGCGCAAACCGAGGCGAGCAGGTCCTGCTCGGCCTTGAGTCCGGCTTCGACGCAGATATCGATAACGCTCATTCAAAATCCTCAGGTCGACGATGCTGACATCAGATGCACTCGCGGCCGTGAATCGAGCCCCCTGTGGGAGCGAATTCATTCGCGATTGGCCGTTACGTCTGACACGTTTGCGTCGAATGCACTACCGCTTCGCGAATGAATTCGCCCCCACAGCCCCAGGACCGCGAGCATTCTAAGGGCTTGATCAGTCCAGCGTACTGGACTTGATCGCCGCAGTGCCCTTCTCCGGGAAGAACAGGCGCTGCAATTCCACGCCCGGCTTTTCGGCGCGCATGAACGCTTCGCCCACCAGGAAGGAATACACCTCGCTGATTTCCATCAGCTCGACATCGGCACGGTTGAGGATGCCGCTCTCGGTGATCACCAGACGCTCGCGAGGGATGCGTGGCAGCAGATCGAGCGTGGTTTCCAGGCTGACCTCGAAGGTGTGCAGGTTGCGGTTGTTGATGCCCACCAGCGGGGTGTCGAGGGTTTTCAGTGCGCGCTCCAACTCATCGCCATCGTGCACTTCGACCAGCACATCCAGACCGACCCCTTTGGCAACGCAGGCCAGCTCGGCCATCTTCACATCGTCCAGCGCGGAGACGATCAACAGGATGCAATCGGCGCCCAGGGCGCGAGCCTCGACAACCTGATACGGGTCGATCATGAAGTCCTTGCGAATCACCGGCAGCTTGCACGCGCCACGGGCTTCCTTCAGGTACGCATCGGCGCCCTGAAAGAAGTCGATGTCGGTGAGCACCGAGAGGCAGGTTGCGCCACCCGCTTCGTAGCTTTTGGCGATCTCGGCGGGTTGGAAGTTCTCGCGAATCACGCCCTTGCTCGGGGATGCCTTT
The DNA here is from genome assembly GCF_059421985.1 of Pseudomonas sp. GW821-FHT02A11. Taxonomy (NCBI): domain Bacteria; kingdom Pseudomonadati; phylum Pseudomonadota; class Gammaproteobacteria; order Pseudomonadales; family Pseudomonadaceae; genus Pseudomonas; species Pseudomonas sp. GW821-FHT02A11. Next base: position 51,355 of record NZ_JBWKWB010000029.1, on the reverse strand, counting down.
TTGATTTCGGCGATGACCGCGGGCTGCTTGCGCTTGGCCTGCTCGATCAGCGCGTTGGCGAAACCACGCGGCGCGTCGGCGGTGGCGACCAGAGTTTCCAGCTCGGACAAGCTGACGCTGGCACGACGCGCCGCGACCTCTTCAGCCTTACGGGCAAGAATCTTTTCCAGTACCGTCGGCACACTCATCCTTCATTCTCCTGTTTGAATACCGCAGTGAAGGCGCCCAGCTCTTCCAGTTTTTCACGGGCAAGGCCGGTATGCAGCGCATCGTGGGCCAGTTCCACGCCTTCTTTCAACGTCGCGGCATGATCTGCAGCATAGAGCGCAGCACCGGCATTGAGCACAATCATTTCGGCCGCTTTCTGACCGTTCTCGGTCTTGCGGCGCCCCAGCGCATCACGGATCAATTCCAGCGACTGCTGCGGGCTGTCGACCACCAGACCGAACAGGCTCTGGCTCTTCATGCCCAAGTCCTCCGGCTGCACCCAGTACTCGGCGACTTCGCCGTTTTTCAGCTCAGCAACGAAGGTCGGCGCGGCGAGGCTGAATTCGTCCAGGCCGTCCTGGGAATGCACCACCAGCACGTGTTTACTTCCCAGACGCAACAGCACTTCGGCCAGTGGGCGGCAAAGAGCCTGACTGAACACGCCAACCACCTGATGCTTGACGCCTGCCGGGTTGGTCAGGGGGCCGAGCATGTTGAACAGGGTGCGCAGGCCCATTTCCTTGCGCGGGCCTGCTGCGTATTTCATCGCCTGATGATGGGTCTGGGCGAACATGAAGCCGATGCCGACACTGTCGATGCAGCGCGCCACCTGCACCGGCGTCAGGTTCAGGTACACGCCTGCGGCTTCCAGCAGGTCAGCGCTGCCGCTCTTGCCCGACACCGCGCGATTGCCATGCTTGGCCACCGTGCAGCCAGCGGCCGAGATGACCAGCGAAGCCGCCGTGGACACGTTGAAGATGTTCGCGCCATCACCGCCGGTGCCGACGATGTCGACCACGCGGTCTAGCGACTTGAGCTCGACCTGATCAGCCAGCTCGCGCATGACCGAGACCGCTCCGACGATTTCGTCGATGGTTTCGCTTTTCATGCGCATGCCCATCAGGAACGCGCCGATCTGCGCCTGAGTGCACTGGCCGGTCATGATTTCGCGCATGACGTCGCGCATTTCGTCGGTGGTCAGGTCCAGTTGATTCACAACCCGGCCCAACGCCGTCTTGATATTCATTGCCATAACGAAGTGCCCTTAACCCTGACGAGTGCCGCCGGTCTGCTTGAGGAAGTTGGCGAACAGCTCGTGGCCCTGCTCGGAGAGAATCGACTCAGGGTGAAATTGCACACCCTCGACATTCAACGTCTTGTGGCGCAGGCCCATGATTTCATCGACCGAGCCGTCTTCAAGCTGGGTCCATGCGGTCATTTCCAGGCAGTCCGGCAGGGTTTCGCGCTTGACCACCAGCGAGTGGTAGCGGGTCACGGTCAGCGGATGTTTCAGGCCTTCGAACACGCCCTTGTCTTCGTGGATCAGGTCGCTGGTCTTGCCGTGCATCACCTGACGGGCGCGAACCACGTCGCCGCCGAACGCCTGACCGATGGACTGATGGCCCAGGCAGACACCCAGCACCGGCAGCTTGCCGGCGAAGTGTTTGATCACGTCAATGGAAACGCCCGCCTCGTTCGGCGTGCAAGGGCCCGGGGAAACCACGATGCGCTCGGGGTTCAGGGCTTCGATCTCGGCGACGGTCATTTCGTCGTTGCGGATCACTTTAACGTCGGCGCCCAGCTCGCCCAGGTACTGCACGACGTTATAGGTAAAGGAGTCGTAGTTATCGATCATCAGCAGCATGGTGTGCTTAACCTCTTGAAATCTGACCTTTATTCGAACCTTCGAAATCCGTGCCCGGTTTATCGCCCCGCGGTTTCAGCGCTTTGGAAAAGCGCGCTGGCGGCGGACGTCACGGGTTGAAGGCAGGGTGTTGCAGGGCCGGAAGTTCCGGCAGGAGAAAAAGTCAGGCGCGCCAACGCCAGCGGGCGTGGGCCTTGATAACGCGCATCAAGAGTTTGCTGACAATTGTCACGGAAGGGGTCTCGTCTAAACGTTTCGGGACATTAGCGTACCGAACCCGGTGGCGCAACCGCATTCTACGATAGAAAAAAGCCAATGGAAGCAGGCAGATCGGCATGCATAGGGCGTATCAGTCCCCCGTGCACATGCCTGACTGTTGATGCATGACATGGCGATATGTGTCGTAACTGCTACCTTCTCGTTCAGCAATACATAAAAAGAAGGGATTTCTCGATGCTCAACACTGTTCTGCGCCGCCCTTTCGCGGCCTGTCTCCTCTCGCTCGCCTGCTACTCGGCCATGGCGGCGTCTTCTCCTTACTCGACGATGATCGTCTTCGGCGACAGCCTCGCTGACGCGGGCCAGTTCCCCGATGCTGGCGGACCTGCCGGCGCGACTTTGCGCTTCACCAACCGTGTCGGCCCGACTTACCTGAACGGCAGTGGCGAAGCGTTCGGGTTGAACTCATCGACGCTCTTGGGCGGCATGCTGGGCGTCGCACCCAACGACCTGCAGGCCTCGACTTCGCCAGTGCGCGCGGCTCAAGGCCTGGCGGACGGCAACAACTGGGCGGTGGGCGGGGATCGAACGGACCAGATCCTCGCGGCCATCACCACCCAGTCCCAGGTCGCCAACACCACCTCGGGCGTAACGACGGTTTTGCGCACCCGCCCGGGCTATCTGGTCGAGAACAATTTTCGCGCCGACCCCAATGCCCTTTATTACCTGACCGGGGGCGGCAATGACTTCCTGCAAGGGCGCGTGCTCAGCCCGGGCCAAGCCATCAGCGCAGCCAATAACCTCGCCGATGGCGCACAAGTGCTGTCCCAGGCAGGCGCGCGCTACATCATGGTCTGGCTACTGCCGGATATCGGCCAGACCCCAGCGGTGTTCGGCACGCCATTGCAAACCCCTTCGACGTTGCTCAGCGGCGTGTTCAACCAGCAGTTGATCAGCCGCCTTGGGCAGATCGACGCCGAAGTCGTCCCACTCAACGTGCCGGGCCTTGTCCGGGAAGTCCTGGACGATCCTGCCCGTTTCGGCCTGGCCGCCGATCAGAACCTCGTCGGCACCTGCTTCAGCGGCAACAGCTGCACCGCCAACAGCGTTTACGGCATCGGTGGCACCACGCCCGATCCGAGCAAATTGCTGTTCAACGATGGCGTGCACCCGACAGTCGCGGGCCAGCGCCTGATCGCCGACTACGGTTACTCGATCCTCTCGGCACCGTGGGAAATCACCTTGCTCCCGGAGATGGCCAACGGCACCTTGCGCGCGCAGCAGGATGAGCTGCGCAGTCAGTGGCTGGCAGACTGGGGCAACTGGCAGAACGTCGGAGAATGGCGCGCCATCGTCGCAGGTGGTGGTCAGAAACTGGACTTCGATGCGCAAGGTAGTTCCGCGAGCGGCGACGGCCATGGCTACAACCTGACCGTCGGCGGCAGCTACCGCTTTGCCGAAGACTGGCGCGCAGGGCTGGTTGCCGGCGCCTATCGGCAAACGCTGGAGGCCGGGCCCAGGGATTCGGACTACAAGCTCAACAGTTACATCGCCACGGCTTTCGTGCAGTTTCAGGCAAATCACTGGTGGGCGGATCTGGCCGCGTCAGGCGGCAAGCTGGACTACGACAACCTCAAGCGCAAATTCGCGCTCGGGGTCAGCGAGGGCGCAGAGAAAGGCGACACTGATGGCAACCTCTGGGCCCTCAGCGGAAGGCTTGGCTATGACTTGGCCGAGCAGAGCAGCCGCTGGCATGTCTCACCCTTCATCAGTGCCGACTACTCGCGCGTGGAGGTCGATGGCTATTCGGAGAACAGCACCCGCGCCACCGCGCTCAACTACGGCGACCAGACCCGCCGGTCCAAACGCCTGGGCGCAGGCCTGCAAGGCAAGTTCGAGATCACGCCACAGACGCAGGTGTTCGGTGAAGTCGCCCACGAGCGCGAATTCGACACCGATCAGCAGGACGTGACCATCGCCCTGAACAGCGTGCCGGGGGTGGATTTCAATCTGCAGGGGTATGAACCGCAGCGCAGCCTGAATCGGGCGAGCGTGGGGGTGAGCCAGAAACTGGCACCCGACCTGACGTTAAGGGCCGGCTACAACTGGCGCAAGAATGATGACGTGACACAGCAAGGGGTGAATCTGGCACTGAGCCTGGATTTCTAGCGCCGCGCAAAAAACTGTGGGAGCGAATTCATTCGCGATGGGTCTGTCAGCCGACACATTTCCATCGCCTGAGCCGCCGTTCGCGAATGAATTCGCTCCCACAGATATCACTTCTTTCGATCACGCCTGCGGCGTCTGTTCCGCCAGCGCCACCGCGCGGAACATTGCACGGCGTTTGTTCAGGGTTTCTTCCCATTCCAGCGCCGGGACCGAGTCGGCCACGATGCCGCCGCCAGCCTGCACGTGCAGCTCGCCGTTCTTGATCACCGCCGTACGAATGGCAATCGCGGTGTCCATGTTGCCGTTCCACGCCAGGTAGCCCACCGCCCCGCCGTAGACGCCACGCTTGACCGGCTCCAGCTCGTCGATGATTTCCATCGCGCGGATTTTCGGTGCGCCTGACAGGGTGCCCGCCGGCAGGATCGCCCGCAGTGCGTCCATCGCCGTCAGCCCGCTTTTCAGCTGGCCGGTGACGTTGGAAACGATGTGCATGACGTTGGAATAACGCTCGATGACCATCTTCTCGGTCAGGTTCACCGAACCGATTTCCGAAACGCGGCCCGTGTCGTTACGCCCCAGGTCGATGAGCATCAGGTGCTCGGCGATTTCCTTGTCGTCGGACAGCAGGTCGACTTCCAGCGCGTGGTCCGCTTCTTCGGTCGCGCCGCGAGGACGAGTGCCGGCGATCGGGCGCACGGTGATCAGATTGTCTTCGACCCGCACCAGCACTTCCGGCGAACTGCCGACGACGTGGAAGTCGCCGAAGTTGAAGAAATACATGTACGGCGTCGGGTTGAAGCAACGCAGCGCGCGGTAGAGATCGATCGGCGCGGCCTTGAAGTCGATGGACATGCGCTGGGACGGCACCACCTGCATGCAGTCGCCCGCCAGGATGTATTCCTTGATGGTGTCGACGGCTTTTTCGTAGTCGCCCTGGGTGAAGCTGGAACGGAAGACCGGCTCTGCTGCCTGCGGACGGGTCAGGTCCAGACCGCGACGCGGCGTGATCGGCTGACGCAGTTTCTCCATCAGTTCGTCCAGACGCGTCAGGCCACTTTCATAGGCTTCAGGCTGCGACGGATCGACCAGCACGATCGCGTGCATCTTGCCCGCGAGGTTGTCGAAGACGACGACCGCGTCGGAAACCATCAGCAGGATGTCCGGCACGCCCACTGGGTCCGGGTTCGGGCACTTGCCCAGACGCGGCTCGACGTAGCGCACGCAGTCGTAACCGAAGTAACCCACCAGACCGCCGTTGAAGCGCGGCAGGCCGGCGATGGTCGGCACGTTGTAGCGCGCCTTGAAGGTTTCGACGAAGGTCAGCGGGTCTTCGGCTTGCAGACGTTCGATCTCGACGCCGTCGTGGGTCACGCTAATGGTGTGCTCGTGCACGCGCATCACGGTCCGGCACGGCAGGCCGATGATCGAGTAACGGCCCCACTTCTCCCCGCCCTGCACCGACTCCAGCAGATAGGAGTTGGGCGCATCGGCGAGTTTCAGGTAGATCGACAGCGGCGTGTCGAAGTCGGCAATGGTTTCAAGGGCAAGCGGAATGCGGTTGTAGCCTTCGGCGGCCAGGCGCAGGAATTCTTCGCGGGTCATGATCAGCCTCGTGGTCTGAGGGTAAAACGGTCAGGTGTGCAAACGTGCCGAACGTGCGGCCAGATTCAAGTCAGGCGCGCCAACGCCAGCGGGCCAGGGCCTTGATGACTTTCATCCAGAGTTTGCGAGTGACCACCACGATGGATTCTCTAAAGGAGGGAGGTTTAACGTCGGGCAACGTTATCTCAGCCCCAAGATCTAAGCAACCGGGAATCAATTTGCGCAGATCATCGATCACCAACGCAGGCGATTCCTCGGCAATCGGGCGGCCATGGTTGTAGCCGTAGCTCAACGCCACGCAGGCGACACCGGCGGCTTTGGCGGCCAGCACGTCATTGCGCGAGTCACCCACGAACAGCGATTGCGAGCCTGGCACGCCGGCCATTTTCATCACGAAAAACAGCGCCGCCGGGTCAGGCTTTTGCTGTGGCAGGGTGTCGCCGCCGACGATCCAGCGGAAGAAACGACCCAGCTTCATGTCGTCGAGCAGCGGCGCGACGAAACGCTCCGGCTTGTTGGTGATCAGGGCCATTTCCACGCCCTGCTTCTGCAGCCACTTCAGGGTTTCGCGCACGCCGGGGTAGACCTGGGTCAGCGAATGGTTATCGCCGTAGGTCTCCATGAAAATGGCCAGCGCTTCTTCGCTTGACGCTTCATCGACCGAGGAGTGATCCATGTCATTGGCCAGGGCGCGGCGCACCAGCACGCGCACGCCGTTGCCGATCCAGTCACGCACGCGCTCGATGCCCGCAGGCGCGCGTCCGAGCTGGGTCAGGGTTTTATCCACAGCTGCGGCCAGGTCCGGCACCGAGTCGACCAGTGTGCCATCCAGATCGAACATGATCAGTTTGGGCAGGCGACCCGGAAACAGCTGCTCGAAGCCGCTCATCAGCGGGCCAACGCCAGTTCTGCACGCATTTTTTCAATGACCTCTTTGTAGTCGGGTGCATTGAAGATGGCCGAACCCGCCACGAAGGTGTCGGCACCCGCTGCAGCGATGTCACGAATGTTCTGGACATTGACGCCGCCGTCGATTTCCAGGCGGATGTCGCGCCCGGAGGCATCGATCAGCGCGCGGGCTTCACGCAGCTTGTTGAGGGTGCCAGGGATGAATTTCTGACCACCGAAGCCTGGGTTGACGCTCATGAGCAGGATCATGTCAACCTTGTCCATGACGTATTCGAGCAGGTTGAGCGGGGTTGCCGGGTTGAACACCAGGCCAGACTTGCAACCGCCTTCGCGTATCAGCTGCAGGGAGCGGTCGATGTGCTGGGTCGCTTCCGGGTGAAAGGTGATGTAGGTCGCGCCGGCTTCGACGAAGTCGCCGATGATGCGGTCGACCGGGCTGACCATCAGATGCACGTCGATGGGCGCGGTGATGCCGTACTTGCGCAGCGCCGAGCAAACCATCGGGCCGATGGTGAGATTGGGGACGTAATGATTGTCCATGACGTCGAAGTGAACGATGTCGGCGCCAGCGGCCAGGACATTGTCGACTTCCTGACCCAGACGGGCGAAATCGGCGGACAGAATCGACGGAGCAATAGCGAAGGGCTGCATGACGCACCTTTTTTGAGCGAAATCACGGTGGCGCGCATTGTACTCCAAGAGTTTGAAACGTGGGTCGCGGGCGGATGAATGCGGTTTCATCTGAGGATGTGCTGCAGCCCGCCCCACACTGAGAGTCTCGTGAATGACGGCCTTCCCCTTTGGGAGCGAATTCATTCGCGAGAGGCCCGTGCATCCGATACATCGTTGGCGGATGCAGCACCGCATCGCGAATGAATTCGCTCCCACAGAGGATGTGCGTCTATCAATCGGCCAGCGCTTCTTCCTTCACACGCTCGGTTTTTGCCACCGGCTTGGCATCCACAGCCTTCAGGTCCTTGCTGAACGTGCCGTCCACTTCGCCCTTGAAGAAATTCTTGCCGTAGATCAGCAGGCACAGCACCACGCCAATCGCGAATGCCCAGCTCGCGCCCTTGATCGCCAGCACCGCGCCGATCACGCCGGCGATGCCCAGGTCACGCTGGCTGCGCGCTTCGAGGATGCCCAGGCGCACACTGACGTAGCCCTGAATCAGCAAGGTCAGCGACAACGCCACACCGAGGATCGGTTGGACCAGGGTCACGACCGGCAACAGCAGCAAACCAGTATTGGTGCCCCATCGGAACGAGCCCACGCCGCCGATGATCGACTGCATGGCCTTGGGGCCGCCTTTGAAACGCTCGATCACGACAACCAGCATCGCCGCCCATTTCGGGCCACACATGGCGACGTCCGGGCCAAAGATGCTCATGAAGGCATTGCGCGCGCCAAAGATCAGGTGAGCGCGGTCCGGGTTGTAGTCTACGACTTCATCGGTGCGGACGGTTTCTGCTTCATCGAGCAGCGATTTCGCACTCAATACGTCGCCAAAGACGATGATGTACACCGCCAGCATGGTCGGCAGCGCCGAGATGAACATCGACAGCGGCGGCATGCCCAGCCCGAACACGGTGTAGTGGTTCCACAGCCCTGCGAAGTCCGGTTTGCTGATGCCCCACTGAATGGTCGGCCACGGCACTTCACCGAACAGCGGCGCGATCACCACCGCCATCAGAATGATCGGCAGGATCCCCAGCTTGGCGCCCTTCTTTTCTGAAGAGCAGCCACCAGAAACGGCTGCGCTGTTTCAGCTCATTGAAGTGCTGGGAGAAGATCAGGAGGAATGTTGGACATTGAGTGCACCTGTCTTATTGGTCTTATTCGTGGGTCTTGTGGCGGCAGGCGCCCGTACCGTATGGCCGGGCGACGTGGCTTTTCGGGATCAGTAGGCTGCGCGGTAGATTTTCTCGATATCGGCGGCGGTCAATTTGCGCGGGTTGTTGCGCATCAGGCGGTCGATCTTGCTGGCCTCTTCGGCCATGGCAGGAATGGCATCTTCCGGCACGTTGAAGCTGCGCATGCCCGACGGGATGTCGACGGCGGCGCACAGCTCTGCCATGGCCTTGACGGCCTGATCGGCGGCGTCCTTGTCGCTCAGGTCGGCAACGCGCACGCCCATGGCTTCGGCGATGTCGCGAAAGCGCTCGACGCAGGCCATCTTGTTCCACTCCATCACGTACGGCAGCAGCAAGGCATTGCTGACGCCGTGGGCGATGTTGAAGCGCCCGCCCAACGGATAAGCCAGCGCATGCACTGCGCCCACGCCGGCATTGCCGAACGCCATGCCGGCCATCAGGCTGGCGGTGGCCATGTCTTCGCGGGCGTGCAGGTTGGCCGGGTTGGCGTAGGCCTTGGGCAGCGCCTTGGCGATCAGCTTGATCGCGCCCAGGGCAATGGCATCGGTGATGGGCGAGGCGTTGACCGACAGATACGACTCCACCGCATGCACTAGTGCGTCGACACCACTGGCGGCGGTCACGCTACGCGGGCAGGTCAGGGTCATGACCGGGCTGACCAGCGCGACGTCCGGCAGCAGGTAATCGCTGACGATGCCTTTTTTCAGCTGGGCTTCTTTGTCAGAGAAGATCGCGACGTTGGTCACTTCGGAACCGGTGCCTGCGGTGGTTGGAATCGCAATCAGCGCAGGGCCCTTGCGTTTCACCAGGTCCACACCGAACAGCTCGGCCAGCGGCCCTTCGTGACCGGCGAATGCGACAACGCCCTTGGCGATGTCGATGGCGCTGCCGCCACCCAGACCGATCAGGCCGTCGTGCTCACCTTCGCGGTAGGCGCGGGTGCAGTCCTCGACGATGGAGATTTCCGGCTCGGGTTTGACCTGATCGAAAATCCCGTAACGACGACCACCCAGCTGCGCCAGCGCGAGGTCGACGGTGCCGGACTTGACCAGAATGGCGTCGGTGACGATCAGCGGGTTGTTGACGTTGAGGCGAGTCAGTTCAGCGGCAAGCTGATCTATGGCCGCAGGGCCTGTGATCAGTTTGTTGGCGATTTTGAAGGCACTGATGTTGGAGAGAGTTGCGCTCATCGGGCTCGTCCTGTGTGCATTGTTTTATTGGAAGACGTGACAGATGAGATAGCGAAAGCTGTGCCAATCCGTGCAAAACCCCGTGTTATAAGGCCTTGCGCGAATCACGCGAGGTTTGCAAGGGTTTTGAACGGCAAGTTCCGATCAGCTTTTTGATCGTTTTAGCAGGTGTTGATTGAAATGCTGATCAGAGCGCTGCCAGCTCGTACGATCCCAGCGCTTCATCTTCTGCACGACCGTGGCCTGGCTCACGCCCAGGGCTTTTGCGGCGAGTCGCGTGGTCTTGTGCACCTGCAGCGCCGCGCGAATCGCCGAGCGTTCGGCGTTTTCCAGCACCTTGCGCAGCGGCAGACGGCTGTCGTCGGTGTTCTGCGGATTGAGGTTGAGGATTTCCTCGGGCAGGTCCAGCGCCTCGACGACACCGCTCTGGTTGGTCACCACCAGCCGTTCGACCATGTTGATCAGCTCACGAATGTTGCCGGGCCAGGCGTACTCGCACATCAGGTCAAGCGCTTCGAGGCTCCACTGCACCTGCCGCTCGTAGCGGGTATTGAAGCTGTCGAGGTAGTAATGCAGCAGCGGCGGAATTTCTTCGCTGCGCTCGCGCAGGGCCGGAATGCTGATGGGCACCACGTTGAGCCGGTAATACAGGTCAGCGCGAAATTTCCCTTCGGCCACCCGGCTTTTAAGGTCGTGGTGGGTGGCGCTGATGATCCGCACATCAACCTCTTTCAGCTCCAGGCCGCCCACCGGAATGAAGCGGTTTTCTTCGATGACCTTGAGCAGCTTCACTTGAACCGGCAGCGGCAGGTCACCGATTTCATCGAGAAACAACGTGCCGTGGTGAGCCAGTTCCAGCATCCCGCGCTTGCCTTTCGGGCCTGCCCCGGTGAACGCGCCTGGGGCATAGCCGAACAGCTCGGCTTCGATCAGGTTTTCGGGCAGCGCGCCGCAGTTGAGTGCCAAAAACGGCTCGCCCGCCCGGGGGCTGGCGTTGTGGATGAACTGCGCAACGAGGGTCTTGCCGACACCGGTTTCCCCTTGTAGCAGGACTTTTACCGAGCTGCTGGCCACCTGCCTGGCCAAGGCGAAGACCCGACCGGACACTTCCTGATCGGCCATCAACGGCGAATGCAACAGGTTGTCGCGCTGCCCGGCGTGGAGCTTGGCGGTGCTGTTACGTAGTTGCTTAAGCTGCTGAAGCTCGTCTCGCTCGTGCTTCATGCGCAGCAGTTCGGTCATGTCGCGCACGGTGCTGACGACGTAGGAAACCCGGTGTTCGGCATCGAGAATCGGCGTTGCGCTGACGAGGAGTTTTTTCCCCTGACTCAGGCTCTGCATCACGGAAACGGGGCGGCCTTCCTGCAGCACCCGCAGCGAGGCCGATTGCGAGATAACGCCTTCCTTGACCAGCTCCTGCATCGAACGGCCCACCAGCTCGGTCCCGCTCAAGCCGGTCAGTCGCTCATAGGCGTGGTTGACCTTGAGGGTCTTGCCGTTGCCGTCGGTGATGTAGACGCCGTCGTGCAGAGCGTTGAGCAGTTCTTCGAAACTGGCGTCGTTGACGTTCACCGAGGGGCTCCGTGGCGGGGTGAGGAGCGGTGAAGTTTAAACGGTGATAGAGCAATTGATACAAAACAGGAGGTAGAAATGCGATCGCCTGTGGGAGCGAATTCATTCGCGATGCGGCAGTACATTCAGCGGAATTTGTCGAATGTAATGGCCTCTCGCGAATGAATTCGCTCACACAGGGGGGTGATGTGTATCTCTTACTCCACCGCCGTACGCAACTTCTCACTGCGCCCACGCAACCATTCCAGCACCAGCAACAGCACCACCGAAAACCCGATCAGCAGGGTCGCCGCTGCTGCAATGGTCGGGCTGAGGTTTTCGCGAATGCCGCTGAACATCTGCCGTGGCAATGTCGCCTGTTCGGGACCGGCGAGGAACAGCGTCACAACCACTTCATCGAACGAAGTGGCAAACGCGAACAGCGCACCCGAGATCACCCCCGGTGCGATCAGCGGCAGCGTCACGCGGCGGAAGGTGGTCACAGGCGACGCGCCGAGGCTCGCAGCAGCACGCACCAGGTTGTAGTTGAAGCCCTGCAACGTCGCCGACACGGTGATGATCACAAATGGCACACCCAACACCGCGTGGACCAGAATCAGCGAGGTGTAGCTGTTGCCCAGCCCCAACGGAGCGAAGAACAGGTAGCTCGCCACACCGACGATCACCACCGGCACCACCATCGGCGAGATGACCAGCGCCATGATCAGTGACTTGCCGCGGAAGTTACTGCGGGTCAGGCCGATCGCCGCCAGGGTGCCGAAGCCCATGGCCAGCAGGGTCGCCGCCGGGGCAACGATCATGCTGTTCTTCAGCGAGCGCATCCACTCCGCCGAGTTGAAGAAGTCTTGATACCAGTGCAGCGAGAAGCCCTGCAGTGGGTACACCAGAAAGCTGCCGGAGTTGAACGACAACGGCACGATCACCAGCACCGGCAGCACCAGGAACAACAGAATCAGGCCGCACAAAATGCGCAAGGTGTAAAACCAGACCCGTTCTGCGGGCGAGGAATAGGGGCTCAACATGGTCATTCTCCTCAGCTCAGGCGCAGGCGGCTGGCGCCAACCAGCCAGCTATAAATCAGGTACAGCACGACGGTCGCCAGCAATAGCAGGCCGCCCAGGGCGGTCGCCATGCCCCAGTTGATGCTGGTGTTGGTGTAGAACGCCACGAAGTAGCTGACCATCTGATCGTTCGGGCTGCCCAGCAGCGCCGGGGTGATGTAGTAGCCGATGGCGAGGATGAACACCAACAGACAGCCCGCGCCGACACCGGCGTAGGTCTGCGGGAAGTACACCCGCCAGAAGCTGGCGAAGGGGTTGCAGCCCAGGGAAATCGCCGCACGCATGTAAGTCGGCGAGATGCCTTTCATCACGCTGTAGATCGGCAGGATCATGAAGGGCAGCATGATGTGGACCATCGAGATGTACACGCCGACCCGGTTGAACACCAGCTCCAGCGGCTTATCGATGATGCCCATGGCCATCAGCGCGCCATTGATCAGGCCGCCCGATTGCAGCAGCACGATCCACGCCGCGACGCGCACCAGGATCGACGTCCAGAACGGCAGCAGCACGAGAATCATCAGCAGGTTGCTCTGACGCGCGGGCAGGTTGGCCAGCAGGTACGCCAGCGGGTACGCGAGGAACAGGCAGATCACTGTGATTACCAAGCCCATCCAGAAGGTGCGGGTAAAGATGTCGATGTAGATCGCCTGATCAGGGGTCGCAGGCGCCACTTCACCGAGGTCATCGATGCGATGGTCGACAGCGGCCAGCAAGTAATACGGGGTAAAGCTTGAGGTGTTGCGACGGATCGCCTGCCAGTACGCCGGATCGCCCCAGCGTTCGTCGATACTCTCCAGGCCTTCTTTATAGGAGGCGGGTTCTTCTTTGAACGGCAGCGCGCGAGCGGTTTTCGCCAGCAGACTGCGGTAACCGGCCAGCTCCTGGTTCAGGCGCTTGGACAGATCGCCCAGGGTCTGATTCTTGCGGGCGTCGGCCAGGTCCTGGCTTGCCGCCTTGTACACAGCCTCCGGTGGCAACCCCTTGCCATCCCACTTGCTCACTTGCGTCACAGTGAGCGGCATGCCGCCAACCACTTCAGGGTTGCTGACGCTTTTGTAGAGCAGCGCCGCGATCGGCACGAGAAATACCAGCAGCAGGAAAATCGCCAATGGCGCGATCAACGCCTGAGCCTTCCAGCGGTTGACGCGCTCGGCACGGGCCAGGCGTTGCTTCAAGGTCGGGCTGGCGCCTTCAGTCAGGGGCACGGCGGTGGCCATAGCGAACTCCGAAATCTTTCAACGATGGGTGCGCTTTCTCGCCCTTACGAGAGAGAAAACGCACCTGATTTAACGCAACACGTAACGCTTATTTGGCAGCCCAGGCGTTGAAACGCTGTTCCAGCGACTCGCCGTTGTCGGTCCAGAAGCTGACGCTCAACTGCACCTGATCCTTGATGTTCTCAGGGGTGGTTGGCATGTTTTTCTGGTTGTCGGCGCTCAGCAGGGCAACGGCCTGAGAGTTGGCCGGACCGTAGGCGATGTTCTCGGAGTAGGTCTTCTGCTGCTCAGGCTTGAGGGTGTATGCCAGGAACTTCTTGGCTTCTTCGACGTTTTTCGCGCCCTTTGGAATGGCCCAGGAGTCGAAGTCGTAAACGCCGCCGGTCCACACCACTTTCAGGTTGCTTTCTTTCTGCACGGCAGCGATACGGCCGTTGTAGGCCGAGCTCATCACGACGTCACCCGACTGCAGGAATTGCGGCGGTTGAGCACCAGCTTCCCACCACTGAATGCTTGGCTTGAGCTCGTCGAGTTTCTTGAATGCGCGGTCCTGGCCGTCTTTGCTGGCCAGCACTTTGTAGACGTCTTTTGGCGCAACGCCATCCGCCATCAGAGCGAATTCCAGGGTGTACTTGGCGCCCTTGCGCAGGCCGCGCTTGCCCGGGAATTTTTTGGTGTCCCAGAAATCGGCCCAGTTGGCCGGAGCGGTTTTCAGTTTGTCGGCGTTGTAGGCCAGCACGGTCGACCACACGAAGAAGCCCACGCCGCAGCTCTGGATGGCACCTGGCACGTAGTCTTCTTTTTTGCCGAGGATGGCAGGGTCGATCTCTTCGAACATGTCCTCGTCGCAACCACGGGAAAGCTCTGGGGATTCAACCTCTACCAAGTCGTAGGTCACGCTCTTGGTGTCGACCATCGCTTTGACTTTGGCCATTTCACCGTTGTACTCACCGGCGATGATCTTGCCGTTGCCCGCCTTTTCCCAAGGTGCGTAGAAGGCCTTCTCCTGAGCGGCCTTGTTCGAGCCACCAAAGGAAATGACCGTCAGATCGGCGGCCATGGCTTGCGCCGCGCACATCATGCCGACCGATAAGGCGGTGAGCTTCAATGTCGTAAGCATTTATTTTTCTCTCCACGAACAAATGTTGGTTAAGCGATGGGGCGATTTTTTCGCCTCTGGTGCATCGGGTGACGCATACCGCAGGTGACGCCTACACAGGGTGAATCAGTGCGCATCCTGCAAAGGGTCCAGCGCGCGAGCGTGCTCGACCTGCCATCCAAGTGGCACAACGTCACCAACGCTCAGTGCCGGGTCGAGCTCGGCAATCGGTTGTTTGACGAAGAAATCGGTTTTACCGGCAACTTCCAGACGCACACGCACGTGGTCGCCCAGGTAGATGAATTCGGCGACGCGACCTGAGAAACGGTTGACGCAACTCTCGCTGCGACCATTGAGGTTCACGCGCTCGGGGCGGATCGACAACGTCACCGGGCTGCCTGCGGGGCCGATGTTGATCGCCAGCGCCTCGACCTTCTCGCCCCGGCCCAGAGCCACCAGGCAGCGATCGCCGGTCTGACTGAGCAGGGTGCCGTTGAGGCGGTTGTTTTCGCCGATGAAGTTGGCGACAAAGGTGTTCTTCGGCTCTTCATAGAGGGTGCGCGGTGGGGCGATCTGCTGGATTTCGCCTTGATGGAAAACCGCCACGCGATCAGACATGGTCAGCGCCTCGCCCTGGTCGTGGGTCACGTAGACGACTGTCACGCCCAGACGCTGGTGCAGGTGCTTGATCTCCATCTGCATGTGTTCGCGCAGTTGCTTGTCGAGTGCGCCCAGCGGTTCGTCCATCAGCACCAACTGCGGCTCGAACACCAGCGCGCGCGCCAGGGCCACACGTTGTTGCTGGCCACCGGACATCTGCGCTGGATAACGATGAGAAAGCGCGCCGAGCTGAACCATGTCCAACGCCTTCTTCACTTTCTCGGCGACGTCGGTCTTGCTCATGCCACGCACCGACAGCGGGAACGCAAGGTTCTCGGCGACCGTCATGTGCGGGAACAGCGCGTAGTTCTGGAACACCATGCCGATGTCGCGCTTGTGCGGCGGCACGTTGTTGATCGAGCGACCGGCCAGCAGGATCTCGCCCGCGGTCGGCGTTTCGAAACCGGCGAGCATCATCAGGCTGGTAGTCTTGCCGGAACCCGAAGGCCCGAGCAGGGTGAGGAACTCGCCTTTGCGAATGTCCAGGTTGAGGTCTTTGACGATCAGGGCTTCGCCGTCGTAGCTCTTTTGCACACCACGAAAGCTGACCAGAACATCATATGCCCCAGCGCTTGAATCGACGTTGCTCATTACCCACACCTTTGTTTAATCAACCGTGGAAACAAGCCTAGATGAGGCTACAAGCCGCGCAAATCGGGGCGCAGGAGAGATTGGCCTAGGTGCGATGGAAGGTTGCGTGTAGGGATTGCCCTACACGGATGGCGTGGATAGATACGTGGCGTTGAGGGATATTTCTTTAAGGCTCGTGGGACTGATTACATCGGGGGATCGGACACTGTACCTGCGGGACCGAATTCATTCGGGATGACGGGTTTTCAGGCGCCGCATCCGTATCGTCCGAACCGTCGCCTCGCGAATGAATTCGCTCCCACAAGGTGGTTCGGTGCTGACTGGAATGTCGTTTTCAGACCAGCTTATGCTCCATCGCATACTTCACCAGCTCCGCCAGCGACGTAATGTTGAGCTTCTGCATCAGCCGGGCCTTGTGGGTGCTGATGGTCTTGCTGCTCAGCGCCAGTTGCTGGGCGATGTCGTTGACGTTGGCGCCCTGAGCCAGACGTTCGAACACCGAAAACTCGCGCTCGGACAGCAGCGAATGCAGCGGCCGGCTGTCGGTCAAACCCACTTCGAAGACCATACGGTCGGCCAGGTCGGGGTCGATGTAACGCCCGCCCGCCGCCACCCGTCGGATCGCCGTCAGCAGCAGTGCAGGGTCGCTGTCTTTGGTCGCATATCCCGCCGCACCGATCTTCAGCGCGCGGGCGGCCATCTGCGCTTCGTCGTGCATCGACAGCACGAGAATGGCCGGGGGGTTGCTCAGCGCACGGATCCTCGGGATCGCTTCCAGCCCATTCACCCCCGGCATGGAAATATCGAGCAACACGACCTCGCACTCAATGTGGCGCAAAGCCTCCAGCAGCTGTTCGCCATTACTGGCCTCCCCCGCCACCTGCAGGTCCTTGGCCAGACCGATCAACTGCTTAATGCCCTCGCGGACGATGGTGTGGTCTTCGGCGACCAATACACGAATCACTGCACTTGCTCCTGCGCGACCTGTTCCAGCGGAATGTAGATGCGCAAGGTTGTGCCTTCTCCCTGCGTGCTGTCCAGATGCAATCGTCCGCCCATGATCAGCACCCGCTCGCGCATGCCCACCAGCCCGAACGACGCCGGACGTTCCTCAAGCTGATCGAAACCCTTGCCATCGTCGGCGACAGTCATGCACAAGACGCCATTGTTGAGGCTCAGGTTCAGTTCGACAGTGTGCGCCTCGGCGTGGCGCATCACGTTGGTCAGCGATTCTTGAAGGATGCGAAACAGGCCGATGGCCGTGGCATCCGGCAACGTCGGCAGGTTGTCCGGCACCTGCACCAGACACGGAATCTGCGTGCGAGCCTCGAAGCGCCGCGCCTGCCATTCGATGGCCGAAGCGATGCCGGCGTCGAGAATGGGCGGACGCAGCGCCGTGGCCACATCGCGCACCAACTGGAAGAGCTGGGCGATCAGGCGCTTCATGCTGTTCAAGCGATCGCGCAGGCCAGGGTCGAGATCGGCGTAGGCCAGTTCGCACATCGACGTTTCCAGCTTCAGCACGGTCAGCATCTGACCCAGCTCGTCGTGAACTTCCCGGGCGATGCGCGCCTTTTCCTCTTCCCTGACGGTTTCCAGGTGGGCCGACAGCTCGCGCAATTGCTCGGCCAGCACTTGCAGCCGCGCTTCACTTTCCTGCAACGCGGCAAGGGAACGTCGACGCTCGGTGACGTCGGTGATGAACACCACCAGGTACTCGGCTTCGCGAAAACGCAGGAAACTCAGCGAGACGTCAGCAGGCAGAATGCTGCCATCGGCGCGCACGCAATTGCTTTCGAAGTTCTGCGGGGCCTCGTCGCTGGAGCGGGCGTTTTTCCACAGGTTGAGCCAGCGGTCCATATTCAGGTTGGGCTCGAAGTCGATCAGCGGGCGATCCACCACGCCACCTCGCCCGTAACCCAGCATGCTTTCGGCGGCCTGGTTGGCGTAGCGCACGTGGCTGTCCCAGTTGACCCAGAGAATGCCCACGGTGCTCTGATCGATGGAAAACTGCGCCAGGCGCAGGGCCTCTTCGCTGGCCAGACGCTTGGTGATGTCCTCGCGCGCCGCCAGCAGATCACGCTCCAGCACCTGCTGCTGTTTGCGCTGCCAGAACACGATCGCACCACTGGCCATCAGGAGCACCAGCAGCAACAGCGAGATGTTTTTCCACAGGCCGGGCAGCTCGCTGACTTGCGGGTATTTGGGCTGCAGCCATTGAGCGTGCAGCTGATCCAGATCCTTGGGGGCAATCGCGCCCAGCGCCTGGCTGATGATCTCGGCAAGCAGCGGCATGTCGCGGCGAGAGGCCACGCGCAGCAATTGCGGGAAGCCGATGTCACCCACCACCGCCAGGCCTGCGAAGTCGCTTTCGCGGGACAAACGGCTGAGCTGCGCTTCGTCGATCACCGCATAACGCGCCTGCTGGCTCAGCAACAGCTGCAACGCCTGACGCTCAAGCGGCACGCCTTGCAGATTCAGGTGGGTGTAGTTGGAACGCAGGTAATCGGCTGTGACGCTGGGCATGCGCACGGCCACCCTGACTTGGCTGTCGAGTTTTTCCAGGTCCACTGCCCCCGAGCCATCACGCTCACCCACCACCAGTTGCGGCACGCGCATGTAGGGGTCCGAGTACAGCCACATGCGCAGGCCGGCAGGTGTTTGCGTAAGGCCCGGGGCGAAGTCGATCTCGCCTGTGTTCAAAGCCTTTTCAAGTTCCGCCTGATCGGAAAAGTTGCGCCACAGCAGTTCGACCTGCAGGGTCTTGGCCATCAGATTGACCAGATCGACGTTGGCGCCGGACAGCACCTGGGCGCGGCGATCGAACTGCGCATAAGGTGCCTGCAGCACCAGACCCACCCGCAACTGGCCGCGCTGGTTGAGCCATTCGCGCTGAACGCTGCTCAGCACATCCGGCGCCACGGTCGGCACACTGGCAAAGGCCGAGGAGAACACAACACTCAACGCCACCCCCATCAAGAGCGCTTTCGGACGGCCGATAACCCAAAGGCACCGCACGGGGATCCTCAAGCTGTCATCTCCACTTCCTTGAATCCTGATCAATCATGTCTGATGCGCGGCCTTGAGGGCTGGCGCCGATACACGGCCTGACAAACCGTCATGAACCCATTAGGCTGCCGGAATTGTTTCCGGCCTTTGGAATATTCGATGTCCTACACCATTCGCGCAATGTTTCCCGCGATTTGCCTGACACTGATACTACCTTGCTCATCAATTGCGATGGCGGCCGATCCGGCCCCGGCCAAAGATGCCAAGGCTGCCGAAGCACCGGTCGAGCGCGCGGCGTTGCCATCGCGCAGTCAGGAAGATGCCCTGGCACTGGAGCGTCAGGTGCCCAAGGCTGAGCAGGAACCATTGCAGGCCGGCGACGAAAGCTTTCTGGCGTTGTGGAAACCGGCCAATACCGACGACGCCAAAGGCGCGGTCATCATCGTGCCGGGAGCCAATGAGTCGGCCGACTGGCCTGATGCCGTTGGCCCCTTGCGGCGCAAATTCCCGGACAATGGCTGGGCCAGCCTGAGCCTGAGCCTGCCCGATGTGTATAACGATGGCGTGTTCGCCCGTGCAGCAGATGCGCCCGCTACGCAAGACAAAGCCGCCGCAGACAAAGACAGAGCCAAGGCGCCAGACCCGGCCGCGACTGCTGAAGCCGAAGCCGCCGCCACCGCCGAGCAGGCCGCCGCGCAAGCTGAAATCGCCAAGGCCAATGCGGAGAAGATCTTCGCCCGCATCGACAGCGCCGTCGCCTTTGCGCAACAGAACAAGGCGCGCAGCATCGTCTTGCTCGGGCATGGCACCGGCGCCTATTGGGCTGCGCGTTACCTGAGCGAGCGGCCATCGCCTGCGGTGCAAAAGCTGGTCATGGTCACCGCCGTTGACACGGGCAAGGAAACACCGCTGCTGGTGGATGTACTGCCGACCCTGAAAGTTGCGACAGCGGATTTCGTCAACAAGGACAAAGCCGTGCCGCGTCAGCACGCGCAGGATCGTCTGGATGCGAGCAAACGCGTGAAGAACTCGCGCTTTACCCAAGTGACGCTGAGCGCGATTCCGGGCAATTCGGCGATGGAGCAGGATCAGCTGTATCGCCGGGTTCGCGGCTGGCTGGAGAGCCAGTAGCGTCTTGTGCCCTCACCGAAACCCGCGCCGCTCCCTGATCACGGCATAGGCATTGTGCAGGTCGCGGGTTTTCTCGGTGGCGTCTCGCACTTGCATCTGATTCGCGCCCGACCCAGCGATCTTGTCCGGATGATGGCGACTCAACAAACGACGATAGGCGCGCTTGATCTGCGCAGGCTCGGCATCGGCCTTGACCCCCAGCAGGCGCAACGCCTCCTGATACTCACCACTACTGCCGGCCGGCGCTCGCGCGCGCTGTTCGTCTTCGGTGGCGGACAGCGCCTGGACCTTCTCCGTCGTCCAGCCCAGCCATTTGCCCCACAGCACGATCAGCTCACGCTCGGTGCTTGACGCCTTGCCGTCGGCCCAGGCCATGCGCCAGCACGCGCGCAATAATCCCTCCGCCGCATTGGGCTGAGGTTTCAGACGCGTCAGGTGCACGCGCAGGTTGTCGCGACCATCCTTGCCGCGATTGAACGCCGCAATCGCACGACGCATCGCCGGTTCGTTCATGTCCAGGCGACGCATCTCGGCCCTGGCCTGCTGGATATGGCCATCGACCACCCGGCCACCGCTCTTGGCCAGGCGGCCGAGGAGGATGAAGATCATTTCGTCATCACGAGGCACCTTGCGTCCACTGAGCCGCTCACGCAGCTCGGCCAGGCTCTGCACATGCAGACGCCGGTCCAGCGCCTGGCCCAACAATGCACCCAGCATCGCGCCGGGTATGCTGGCAATCGCGTACCCGGCGCCACCGCCGATCAGTGTGAATGGCCAGAGCATCTAGGATTTCACCGCAAGGATCTGCTCGACTTCCGCCAACCGCTCGTGGGTACCGACATCCACCCAGCGCCCGGTGAAATGCTCACCGGTCACCAGCCCCTTAGCCATTGCCTCGCGCAGCAAAGGCGCCAGCTTGAACGCCCCGTCGCTGCACCCGGCGAACAGGTGTGGATGCAGCACGGCGATGCCGCTGTAGGTCAGGCGCGGCAAGCTGGCGTCGTCACGCACTTCACCGCCGACCAACGCGAAATCACCTGCGGGGTGATGCAGCGGGTTGTCCACCAGCACGAGGTGAGCCAAGCCTTTGATCGGCGCGCCGTTGAGTGAAGCATTTAGCGCGGTGAAATCGCAGTCGGTCCAGATGTCGCCGTTGACCACCAGAAACGGCTCGTCGCCCAACAGCGGTAGCGCACGAAAAATGCCGCCGCCGGTTTCCAGCGGTTCACCCTCAGGGGAATAGCGAATGTTCAGGCCCAGTTGCTGGCCATCGCCCAGATAGTCCTCGATCTGCTGGCCCAGCCAGGCGTGATTGATCACCACCTCGCTGAACCCAGCAGCTTTCAACGCACGCAGGTGGTACTCGATCAACGGCACCCCACCCGCGCGCACCAGTGGCTTGGGCGTGTGCAGGGTCAACGGGCGCAGGCGCTCGCCCTTGCCTGCCGCCAGAATCATCGCTTTCATGCGGCCCTCTTCAAAACAGTCTTCACATCCATTCCTTTAAACGCAGGCTTCTTGTTTTGGCTGGCCAAGGCTGGTCAGTAGATTGCTCAACTCGACCAGTTCAGGTCGGCGCGCCAGCACCGCTTCTATATAAGAGAAGAAACGCGGGACATCGGCGACGTAACGCGGCTTGCCATCACGATGACAAATTCGCGCAAAAATGCCGATTACCTTCAGATGGCGCTGTACGCCCATCAAATCGCTGGCGCGGCGAAACTCTTCAAAATCTTGCTGCACGGGAATGCCCAGGCCAGCGGCTTTGTCCCAGTAGGCCTTCAACCAGCCAGCCACCCGTTCTTCCGGCCAGCTCAGGAACGCGTCCTTGAACAGGCAGGTGATGTCGTAGGTCACCGGGCCATACACCGCATCCTGAAAATCCAGCACGCCAGGGTTCGGCTCGCTGAGCATCAGGTTGCGCGGCATGTAGTCGCGGTGCACCAACACCTTGGGCTGCGCCAGCGCGCTGTCGATCAGCAGCGCGCTGACACGCTGCCAGCTGGCCTGTTGCGACGCGTTGAACTCCACGCCCAGATGCCGTTTTACATACCACTCGGGGAACAGCTCAAGCTCACGACGCAACAACGCCACGTCGTAGCTTGGCAGCGGCGCATCCATTGGCAGTTGCTGATACGCGAGCAACGCGTCAATGGCATCGGCAAACAACTGATCGGCATTGTGCTCGTCGATCACGTCCAGATAGGTTTTTCGACCCAGATCGTTGAGCAGCAAGAAGCCCTGACTCAGGTCTTCGGCATAAATTTTCGGAACATTAATTCCCGACTTGCTCAATAAATGAGCGATATCCACGAAGGGTTTGCAGTTTTCCTGCGGGGGTGGAGCATCCATCACGATAAAAGTATGACCCTCGCCTTCCCAACGGAAATAGCGGCGGAAACTCGCGTCGCTGCTCGCCGCAGTCAACGTGGCCGGGGGTATCGCGCCCCAGCCCTGGGCTTTGAACAACGTTGGGAGCTGCTCATCGAGCCAAACTTTCAGGTGTTGCAGGCGTACATCTTGATCTGGCATTGCAAGGGTCTCCGACGGCGCTAGCCGTCAAGCGGGTCATGCTTTATTATCCGACATCTTTTTCAGCCCATCGAGAGGCGTGCGGCCCCCCCGCGGGCAGATGGCGCGCAGGAAGCCCGGACTAATAAGATGGCATTGAAATCCCCCGCGTTTCGTAAAAAATTTCCGTTGCTGGTAACCGGCAGTCTGCTGGCGATGCAACCTCTGGCCACCCAGTACGTGGTTGCAGCTGAGCAGTATGACTGCTCCGTGTCTGCAACAGGTTCCTGGGATTGCTCCCCGAAAACCAACGCAGCCCAGTTGCCTCCGCGCCCTGTGCACGACGCCAACAGCGTGTCGTCCAACAGCAGCACGGCAACATCGGAGTCGACGACCACCACCGAAAACGGTGAAGTCGTGCCCAAGACGATGCTGGTCACCGAGGCCAAGGGCCGTGGCCTGAAATCGCGCAGCGCAGACTACAGCCATCTGGACTGGGTGCCACGCGAGAAGCTGACCGCTGCCCAACTGGCAGAGACCGGCCCATACTGCTCGGGTGCCTACATCGAGCCCATTCGTCCAGGCATGGACGACAAGACCGCCAAGAGCGACGCACCGACCTTCATCGGCGCCAAGGCTTCGCGGTATCAGCAGGAAGAACAGATCGCGAGCCTGGCCGGCGACGTCGTCATGCGCCAGGGCTCCATGCAGGTCGAATCCGACGAGGCGGCTCTGCATCAGGCCGAGAACCGTGGCGAGCTGAACGGCAACGTCCGTCTGCGCGACAACGGCGCGCTGATTGTCGGTGACCACGCTGAAGTGCAACTGGACACCGGCGAGGCGAAGGTCGACAACGCCGAATACGTGCTGCACAAATCCAACGTGCGCGGTAACGCGCTGTACGCCCGCCGTGCAGAGAACGCGATCATCCGCCTGAAGGACGGTACGTACACCACGTGCGAACCGAGCAGCAACGCCTGGACGGTGAAGGGCAACAACATCACCCTCAACCCGGCCACCGGCTTCGGTACCGCGACCAACGCCACCCTGCGCGTTCACGACATCCCGGTCCTGTACACGCCGTACATTTATTTCCCGATCGACGACCGCCGCCAGTCCGGCTTCCTGCCACCGACCATCGGTGCCAGCAGCGACACCGGCTTCTCGTTGCTCACCCCCTACTACTTCAACCTGGCGCCGAACTACGACGCCACGTTGTACCCGACCTACATGGCCAAGCGTGGCCTGTTGCTCGAAGGCGAATTCCGTTACCTGACCAAAAGCAGCGAAGGTCAGTTCGGTGCCGCTTACCTGAACGACGACAACGACGATCGTAAAGAGCAGTCGGACTACAAAGACACCCGTTGGATGATCAACTGGCAGGATCGTAGCGGGCTGGATTCGCGCCTGACCTCCAAGATTGACTACACCAAGGTTAGCGATCCCTACTACTTCAAGGACTTGAAGAGCGGTCAGGAAGGCGTGAGTACTCATGACTACCTGAATCAGCAAGGTGCACTTTACTATCGTGGCGACAACTATAACGCTGCACTTAATGTGCAGCAGTATCAGTTGACGACCATCACGCAGATCACGCCATACGCCCGTCTGCCGCAACTGACTCTAAACGGCACGCTGCCCTTCCGTCCAGAAGGCCTGAAGTTCGATTACGAGACCGAACTGGTTCGGTTTGATCGCGATCTGCGCACTGGCAATTACGTAGATGAAGACGGTGGGCCGGTGGACCCAATCACTGGAATAGTCGGTGTATCTCGCCTGGACAACAACATTTCCGGGCTGGCGCGCGCCAACGGCAACCGCCTGAACCTGGCGCCTTCGATCAGCCTGCCGCTGACGGCGTCTTACGGTTATGTCACGCCGAAGTTGAAATACCAGTACACCAAGTACGACCTTGATCTGGACGGCAAAGGCAAGACCACCCTGCTGGCCGACGAGCAGTTCGACAGCGGCGTGGACCGCTCGATCCCGATCTTCAGCGTCGACAGCGGTCTGTACTTTGATCGCAATACCAATTGGTTCGGCAAAGACTATCGCCAGACCCTAGAACCGCGTCTGTACTACCTCTATGTTCCTTATAAGGATCAGACCGACATCCCGATCTTCGACTCGGGTGAGACCACCTTCAACTACAGCTCGCTGTTCCGCGACAACCGTTTCGTCGGTTCCGACCGCGTCGGTGACGAGAACAAACTGTCACTGGGCGTAACCAACCGCTGGATCGAAGACAATGGCTTCGAACGTCAACGCTTCAGCATCGGTCAGGCGTTGTACTTCAAGGATCGCAAGGTCCAGCTGCCGGGTATCGATGCAGATACTCGTAAAGACGCACAGTCCGATGTCTCGCCCTACGCGCTGGAATATGAATACCGCTTCAACCGCGACTGGCGTGCAACGTCTGACTTCAACTGGGACCCGGACAGCCGCAGCACCCGCTCAGGCAGCGCAATGGTTCACTACCAGCCTGAAGACGAGCCGGGCAAGATCATCAACGCCGGCTACCGTTACCGTAACGACCAGATCCGCTACGACCAGACGACTGGTCGCTGGACTGTGGGCGGCGGTGATGCCGTACTGCCAGACGGTTCGGTCATCAAGGACTACTACAAGATCCAGCAGCATGACTTCTCGGTCATCTGGCCGGTCGTTCCTCAGTGGAGCGCGATCGGTCGCTGGCAGTACGACTACAACCGCAACCGTACTCTCGAAGCCTTTGGTGGTTTTGAGTATGACAACTGCTGCTGGAAGCTGCGCCTGATCAACCGCTACTGGGTTGACTATGACGAGTCGACTCAAGAAGTCGCATCGAACGAGAAAGGCGACCGCGGCATCTTCCTACAAATCGTGTTGAAGGGACTTGGCGGCGTTGTTGGCCAGAAAGTTGAAAGCTTCCTCGACAAAGGCATCCAAGGTTATCGTGAACGTGAAGAGCAAGCTTTCTGATTGTCTGCGCCCGCTAATGCTGGGCGCGCTACTCATCGGTACCGTAGCGCACGCTGAAGTGCGCTCCATCGACAAGGTTGTAGCCATCGTCGACAACGACGTGGTCATGCAAAGCCAGCTCGACCAGCGGACCCGCGAAGTTCAACAGACCATCGCCAAGCGCGGGCAAGGCGTTCCGCCTGCCAGCGCGCTGGAGTCGCAGGTGCTGGATCGTCTGATCCTCGAGAACCTGCAACTTCAGATCGGCGAACGCTCCGGTATTCGCATCACCGATGAAGAACTGAACCAGGCGGTCGGTACCATCGCTCAGCGCAACAACATGAGCATCGACCAGTTCAAGGCTGCCTTGGCTCACGACGGTCTGTCGTACCAGAGCGCCCGCGAGCAGATCAAACGCGAGATGATCATCAGCCGCGTGCGTCAGCGTCGTGTGGCCGAACGCATTCAGGTCTCGGAGCAAGAAGTGAAGAACTTTCTCGCCTCGGATCTGGGCAAGGCGCAGTTCTCTGAAGAATTCCACCTGGCCAACATCCTGATTCCTACGCCGGACAGTGCAACTTCGGCGCAGATCCAGGAAGCGGCGGCCAAGGCGAAGGACGTGTACGGCAAGCTGCAACAAGGTGCGAACTTTGAACAGCTGGCGATTTCCTCCTCGGCGAGCGAAAGCGCCCTGGACGGTGGTGACATGGGCTGGCGTAAAGCCGCTCAGCTGCCTCCTCCATTCGGCGACATGCTGAACTCGATGAGTCCAGGCCAAGTGACGCCTCCAGCCCGCACCCCAGGGGGCTTCATCATCCTCAAGTTGCTGGAAAAACGCGGCGGTGAAAATCAGACTCAGATGCGCGACGAAGTCCACGTTCGTCACATCCTGATCAAGCCTAGCGAAATCCGCAGTGAAGCCGAAACCAAGATGCTGGCTCAGCGGATCTACGACCGTATCCAGAACGGCGAAGATTTCGGCGAACTGGCAAAGAGCTTCTCGGAAGATCCGGGTTCGGCACTCAACGGCGGCGACATGAACTGGGTCGATCCACGTTCGCTCGTGCCCGAGTTCCGCGACGTAATGAACGAGACGCCGCAAGGCGTGGTATCCAAGCCGTTCCAGACCCAGTTTGGCTGGCACGTGCTGGAAGTGCTGGGCCGTCGCGCCACCGACAGCACCAACCAGGCGCGCGAGCAACAAGCGATGACCGTGCTGCGTAACCGCAAGTACGACGAAGAGCTGCAAACCTGGCTGCGTCAAATCCGCGACGAAGCCTACGTTGAAATCAAGCTGCCTGGCGCTGACCAGGCTGCCAAGTGAAACCCCAGCGTTTCGCCCTGACACCCGGCGAGCCTGCCGGCATCGGTCCTGACCTTTGCCTGCTGCTCGCCGCGCAGTCCCAGCCGCATCCCCTGATTGCCATCACCAGTTGCGACCTGCTCAATGAGCGTGCTGCGCAACTGAGTGTGGCTGTCAGCCTGCTTCCTGTCACGCCAGGCGCGTGGCCAGATGCCCCCGCCCCTTCCGGCAGCCTGTACGTGTGGGACACTCCCCTGCACGCACCCGTGGTGACCGGGGAGCTGAACAAGGCCAACGGCCCGTTCGTGCTGGAAACCCTCACCCGCGCAGGAGAAGGCTGCCTGAACGGCGACTTCGCCGGGATGATCACCGCCCCCGTGAACAAGAGCGTGATCAACGAAAGCGGTATCGCTTTTTCCGGACACACCGAGTTTCTCGCCGAACTGACCCAGACCGAACAAGTGGTGATGATGCTCGCCACCGGTGATCTGCGCGTGGCACTGGTGACCACTCACCTGCCCCTGCGCGAAATCGCCGACGCCATCACCCCTGATCGACTGGAGCGCGTCACACGTATTCTCCACGCCGATCTGGTCAACAAGTTCGGGATCGCTCAACCGCGCATTCTGGTCTGCGGACTGAATCCCCACGCGGGCGAAAGCGGCCATCTGGGTCGCGAAGAAATCGACATCATCGAACCCACTCTGGAGCGTCTGCGCGGCGAAGGCATGGACCTGCGTGGCCCGCTGCCCGCCGACACTCTGTTTACCCCCAAATACCTGGAACACTGCGATGCAGTGCTGGCGATGTACCACGACCAGGGCCTGCCCGTGCTGAAGTACAAAGGTTTCGGCGCCGCCGTCAATGTCACCCTTGGCCTGCCGATCATCCGCACCTCCGTGGATCACGGCACGGCGCTGGACCTGGCTGGCAGTGGCAAGATCGACACCGGCAGCCTCAAGGTCGCGCTGCACACCGCCTATCAGATGGCCGAGACACGTAAATGACTGAGCAATACCAACACAAGGCGCGCAAGCGCTTCGGCCAGAACTTCCTGCACGATGCAGGCGTGATCGACAAGATCTTGCGCTCGATCCGCGCCAAGGCCGAGGACCGCATGCTGGAAATCGGGCCAGGCCAGGGCGCGCTGACCGAAGGTCTGCTGAGCAGCGGCGCACAACTGGACGTCGTCGAACTGGACAAGGACCTGGTGCCCATCCTGATGGGCCAGTTCAGCCACTTGCCAAACTTCAACCTGCATCAGGGTGATGCGCTGAAGTTCGATTTCAATACGCTCAACGCAGCCCCCAATACACTACGCGTGGTCGGCAACCTGCCGTACAACATCTCCACACCGCTGATCTTTCACCTGCTGCAGAACGCTCACCTGATCCGCGACATGCACTTCATGCTGCAAAAGGAAGTGGTCGAGCGTCTGGCCGCAGGCCCTGGCGGCGGTGACTGGGGGCGTCTGTCGATCATGGTTCAATACCACTGCCGCGTGGAGCACCTGTTCAACGTCGGCCCTGGCGCGTTCAACCCGCCGCCGAAAGTCGATTCGGCGATCGTTCGTCTGGTCCCGCACGACACCCTGCCGCACCCGGCCAAGGATCACCGCGTGCTGGAGCGCGTCGTTCGCGAAGCCTTCAATCAGCGCCGCAAGACCTTGCGCAACACCCTCAAGGCCCTGCTGAGCACTGAGGAAATCACCGAAGCGGGCGTCGACGGCAGCCTGCGTCCCGAGCAACTGGACCTGGCCGCGTTCGTGCGTCTGGCCGACAAACTGGCGGACAAGCCTGTCGTCGCTTAAACCTCTGGGGACATGCCGGGTCAAAGCACTCGATGGTTTTTTACCCGTTACATGTCCTAGACTCATTCTTCTCCGGGCTTTTCCGGCTTTTTCCGCTCCCGCTTTTAAGGCCTCTTGCATGTCCGATCCTCGTTATCAGATCGACGTCAGCGTCGTCACCCGCTTTCTCTCGGAACAATCTCAGCCAGAGCAGAACCGCTTTGCCTTCGCCTACACCGTCACCGTTCACAACAACGGCGAGTTGCCAGCCAAGCTGTTGTCGCGCCACTGGGTGATCACCGACGGCGACGGCAATGTCGAAGAAGTGCGTGGCGAGGGCGTCGTAGGGCAGCAGCCGCTGATTCAGGCAGGCCAGAGCCACACCTACAGCAGCGGCACGGTCATGACCACCAAGGTCGGCAACATGCAGGGCAGCTATCAGATGCTGGCCGACGACGGCAAACGTTTCGACGCTATCATCGCGCCCTTCCGGCTGGCGGTGCCGGGGGCGCTTCACTGATGGCGGTGTACGCAGTCGGCGATCTGCAAGGGTGCCTCGAACCCCTGAAATGCCTGCTCAAGCGCGTGTCGTTCGACTACAGCAAAGACAAACTCTGGCTGGTGGGTGATCTGGTCAACCGCGGCCCGCAGTCACTGGAAACCCTGCGCTTTCTGTACCGCATTCGTGAATCTGTCGTATGTGTGCTGGGCAACCATGACCTGCACCTGCTCGCGGCCGGGCGCAATATCGAGCGACTGAAAAAGGGCGATACCCTTCGAGAAATCATCGAAGCCCCCGACGCCAGCGAATTGCTCGACTGGCTGCGTCAGCAAAAACTCATGCATTACGACACCGAGCGCGACATCGCGCTGGTGCATGCCGGCATCCCGCCGCAGTGGACGCTGAAAAAAGCCCTGCGCTGCGCGGAGGAAGTCGAAGAAGCATTACGTGACGACAACCTGCTCGAGCCGTTTCTGGACGGCATGTACGGCAACGAGCCCGCCAAGTGGGACAAAGACCTGCATGGCGTCACGCGACTGCGCGTGATCACCAACTACTTCACGCGCATGCGCTTCTGCACCAGCGACGGCAAGCTGGACCTCAAGAGCAAGGAAGGCCTGGACAGCGCGCCAGCGGGCTACGCGCCATGGTTCAGCCACAAGGAGCGCAAGACTCGCGGCCTGAACATCATCTTCGGCCATTGGGCTGCGCTTGAAGGTCGCTGCGACGAGCCCGGCGTCTACGCGCTGGACACCGGTTGCGTATGGGGCGGCGCGATGTCGATGCTCAACGTTGACACCCGAGAGCTGATCAGCTGCGACTGCGACGAGCGCGGTAACCTCGCCACGTCGACATCTGCGCAGACACCGGCCGGCGACTCAAACGCGGTCCGACGTTAGAATCCTCTTTTTCGTTCTCGACCCTTCGAGAACCCAACGGCCCAGGAGCCCATGCCATGACCGACTTCAAACGCATCCCGCCGGAGCAGGCCCAGGCCCTGCGCGAACAAGGCGCCGTGCTGGTCGACGTACGCGACGCACAGACGTTTGCCAGCAATCACATCCCCAACTCGCACCATCTGGATAACCATTCGATCGCCGACTTCATCCGCAATGCCGACCTGGACAAGCCGCTCGTCGTCGTCTGCTATCACGGCAACTCCAGCCAGAGCGCGGCGGCCTATCTTGTAGGTCAGGGCTTCTCCGAGGTCTACAGCCTGGACGGCGGTTTTGAGCTGTGGAAAAACACATTTCCAGCCGAAACCGCGCAAGGCTGATCGAAAAATTTTTTTTCAGTGCGCCAAGCCGCGTTCTACGCGGCCTCGCGCGTCTAACTGACGAACGGTTGCCCTTCATTCATACGCCTTCCTTCTTTCTGTGTGCGAATCCGAACTATCCTTGTCCTCAGGCCATCCAAATCAGGGGAGAGCCGGTACACCGGCGCGTGGGTCATCGGTAGCTACTTTTATGGTGTTTGGGGGGTAAATGACCGCTGAGTGATCAGCAGTCATCCAGCATCGACTGACGATCCGCCGCCGGCTCCACGTATCGAGCGAGGTGACGTCATGAGTATTTTTAGCCACTTCCAACAACGCTTTGAATCGACCCGCCAGGAAGAGCTCTCGCTACAGGAGTACTTGGAGCTCTGCAAAACCGATCGCAGTGCATACGCCTCAGCCGCAGAACGTCTTCTGATGGCCATTGGCGAGCCAGAGCTGTTCGACACGTCGACCAACTCCAGGCTGTCCAGAATCTTCTCCAACAAGGTCATTCGGCGCTATCCGGCGTTCGAGGATTTCCACGGGATGGAGGACTGCATCGAGCAAATCGTCTCGTACTTCCGTCATGCCGCCCAGGGCCTGGAAGAGAAGAAACAGATCCTCTACCTGCTCGGCCCCGTAGGCGGCGGCAAGTCGTCCCTGGCTGAAAAACTCAAACAGCTTGTTGAAAAAATACCGTTCTACGCCATCAAGGGCTCCCCGGTTTTCGAATCGCCCCTGGGCCTGTTCAAACCCTCAGAAGACGGGCAAATCCTCGAAGAGGACTACGGCATTCCGCGCCGCTACCTCAACACCATCATGTCGCCTTGGGCGACCAAGCGTCTGGCCGAGTTCGGGGGCGACATCAGCCAGTTCAAGGTGGTGAAACTCTACCCGTCGATCCTCAACCAGATCGCCGTGGCCAAGACCGAACCGGGTGACGAGAACAACCAGGACATCTCCGCGCTGGTCGGTAAGGTCGACATTCGTAAACTTGAGGAATACCCGCAGAACGACGCCGATGCCTATAGCTATTCGGGCGCGCTGTGCCGGGCCAACCAGGGCCTGATGGAATTCGTGGAGATGTTCAAGGCACCTATCAAGGTCCTGCACCCACTGCTCACCGCTACCCAGGAAGGTAACTACAACAGTACCGAAGGCCTGGGCGCGATCCCGTTCACCGGTATTCTGCTGGCCCACTCCAACGAATCGGAATGGCACAGCTTCCGCAATAACAAGAACAACGAAGCCTTCATCGACCGTATCTACATCGTGAAGGTGCCGTACTGCCTGCGCGTTAGCGACGAGATCAAGATCTACGACAAACTGCTATTCAACAGTTCTCTGGCCAAGGCTCATTGCGCGCCGGACACCCTGAAAATGCTCGCGCAGTTCACCGTGCTTTCACGCCTCAAGGAGCCGGAAAACTCGAACATCTACTCCAAGATGCGGGTGTACGACGGCGAGAACCTCAAGGACACCGACCCGAAAGCCAAGTCGATCCAGGAGTACCGCGACAGCGCGGGCGTCGACGAAGGCATGAACGGTCTGTCGACCCGTTTTGCGTTCAAGATCCTCTCCAAGGTCTTCAACTTCGACCCGCACGAAGTCGCCGCCAACCCGGTGCACTTGCTGTATGTGCTCGAACAGCAGATCGAACAGGAGCAGTTCCAGGCCGAAACCCGCGAGCGCTATCTGCGCTTCATCAAGGAATACCTGGCACCGCGCTACATCGAGTTCATCGGCAAGGAAATCCAGACGGCTTATCTGGAGTCCTACAGCGAGTACGGCCAGAACATCTTCGACCGCTACGTGCTGTACGCAGACTTCTGGATTCAGGATCAGGAATACCGCGATCCGGAGACCGGCGAAATCCTCAACCGCGTAGCGCTCAATGAAGAGCTGGAAAAGATCGAAAAACCGGCTGGCATCAGCAATCCGAAGGATTTCCGCAACGAGATCGTCAACTTCGTCCTGCGTGCCCGCGCCAACAACAATGGCAAAAACCCGACCTGGCTCGGCTACGAGAAGCTACGGGTGGTGATCGAGAAGAAAATGTTCTCCAACACCGAAGATCTGCTGCCGGTGATCAGTTTCAACGCCAAAGCCAGTAAAGAGGATCAACAGAAACACAACGACTTCGTCACCCGGATGGTCGAGCGGGGTTACACCGACAAACAGGTACGCTTGCTCTCCGAGTGGTACCTGCGGGTCCGTAAATCCCAATAAAGCAGCTGTGAGCTACAAGTTTCAAGCGGCAAGCTGAACGGGTCAGCGTTTGAATGCCTGGTCCGAATCAGCTTGCAGCTTGTGGCTGATTTTTTCTTGTAGCTGCCCGGAGGGCCTATGAGCTATGTGATCGACCGACGTCTCAATGGCAAGAACAAGAGCACGGTGAATCGGCAGCGTTTTCTGCGCCGTTACCGTGACCACATCAAGAAAGCAGTAGAGGAAGCCGTCAGCCGCCGTTCCATTACCGATATGGAACACGGCGAGCAGATCAGCATTCCCGGTCGCGACATCGACGAACCGGTGTTGCACCATGGTCGCGGCGGCAAACAGACCGTCGTCCACCCCGGCAACAAGGAATTTACTTCCGGCGAACACATCGCCCGCCCACAAGGTGGCGGCGGTGGCAAAGGCGCCGGCAAGGCGAGCAACTCCGGTGAAGGCATGGACGAGTTCGTGTTCCAGATCACCCAGGAAGAATTCCTGGAATTTATGTTCGAAGACCTCGAACTGCCCAATCTGGTCAAACGCAACCTGACCGGCACCGACACCTTCAAGACCGTACGCGCAGGCATCAGCAACGAGGGCAATCCCTCGCGTATCAACATCATCCGCACGCTACGCTCGGCACATGCCCGACGTATCGCCCTGTCCGGCAGCAGCCGAGCCAAGCTCAAACTGGCGCTCGCCGAACTTGAACGCCTGAAACGTGACGAACCTGACAACTTCGGCGATATTCAGGAGTTGGAAGTCGAAATCCAGCGCTTGCAGGCGCGCATAAAACGCGTCCCTTATCTGGACACTTTCGACCTCAAATACAATCTGCTGGTCAAACAGCCTAACCCCAGTTCCAAGGCCGTGATGTTCTGCCTGATGGACGTTTCGGGCTCCATGACCCAAGCAACCAAGGACATCGCCAAGCGGTTTTTCATCCTGTTGTACCTGTTCCTCAAGCGGAACTACGACAAGATCGAAGTGGTGTTCATCCGCCATCACACCAGTGCGCGGGAAGTCGACGAAGAGGAGTTTTTCTATTCCCGGGAAACCGGCGGCACCATCGTCTCCAGCGCCCTGAAACTGATGCAGGAGATCATGGCCGAGCGTTACCCCACCAATGAATGGAACATCTACGCGGCCCAGGCATCGGACGGCGACAACTGGAATGATGATTCGCCCATCTGCCGTGACATCCTGATCAAGCAGATCATGCCGTTCGTGCAGTACTACACTTACGTCGAAATCACCCCACGCGAGCATCAGGCGCTGTGGTTCGAATACGAACGCATCGGCGAGGCTTTCGCTGATACGTTCGCCCAGCAGCAGCTGGTCTCTGCCGGTGATATCTATCCGGTATTCCGTGAACTCTTCCAGCGCAGGTTAGTGACATGACCGCTAGAGAGCAGAAGCGCCAACCCCTTTCCACGGGTTCAGAGTGGACGTTCGAACTGATCCAGGCCTACGACCGGGAGATCAGCCGCATCGCCGAGCGTTATGCTTTGGACACCTACCCCAATCAGATCGAAGTGATCACCGCCGAGCAGATGATGGACGCTTATGCGTCTGTCGGCATGCCGCTGGGCTATCACCATTGGTCCTACGGCAAGCACTTCCTTAGCACCGAAAAATCCTATTCACGTGGCCAGATGGGTCTGGCCTACGAGATCGTCATCAACTCCGACCCGTGCATCGCCTACCTGATGGAAGAAAACACCATCTGCATGCAGGCGCTGGTGGTAGCGCATGCCTGCTATGGCCATAACAGCTTCTTCAAAGGCAATTACCTGTTCCGCACCTGGACTGACGCCAGCTCGATCATCGACTACCTGGTGTTTGCCAAGCAGTACATCATGCAATGCGAAGAGCGCCACGGCATCGATGCGGTCGAGGACCTGCTCGATTCCTGCCACGCGCTGATGAATTACGGCGTTGATCGCTACAAGCGCCCCTACCCTATTTCGGCGGAAGAAGAACGCCGGCGCATGAAGGATCGCGAAGAGCATCTGCAAAAACAGATCAACGACCTGTGGCGAACCATCCCGAAAAATGCCAGCAAGAACGACAAAGAGGACAACGCACGTTTCCCGGCCGAACCGCAGGAAAACATCCTCTACTTCATCGAAAAACACGCGCCGTTGCTGGAACCCTGGCAGCGTGAAGTGGTGCGCATCGTGCGCAAGATTGCGCAGTACTTCTACCCGCAACGTCAGACTCAGGTCATGAACGAAGGCTGGGCGACGTTCTGGCACTACACCTTGATGAACGATTTGTACGACGAAGGCCTGGTGACTGAAGGATTCATGCTCGAATTCCTGCAGTCCCACACCAGCGTTGTGTTCCAGCCCGGTTTCGACAGCCCTTATTACAGCGGCATCAACCCGTATACCCTGGGCTTTGCCATGTATCAGGACATTCGCCGGATGTGCGAACACCCCACCGACGAAGATCGCCGCTGGTTTCCGGACCTGGCGGGCACCGACTGGTTGACGGCGGTTAAGTTCGCGATGAGCAGCTTCAAGGACGAGAGTTTCATTCTGCAATACCTCTCGCCCAAGGTGATTCGCGACCTGAAGCTGTTCAGCATTCTCGATGACGATCAGAAGGAGGATCTGCTGGTTCCTGCGATCCATGACGAAGCCGGCTACCGAACCATCAGAGAAACCCTCGCCGCTCAGTACAACCTGGGCAACCGCGAGCCCAACGTGCAGATCTACAGCATCGATCGTCGTGGCGACCGGTCACTGACCCTGCGCCACCAACAACACGACCGCAAACCGCTGGGCGATTCGACCGACGAAGTGCTCAAACACTTGCATCGTCTGTGGGGCTTCGACATTCATCTGGAGACACTGCAAGGCGATCAGGTCATGAAAGTCCACCACGTACCACCGAGAGGCGAACACGCTGACAGTGAATATCCCCGGCTCGACCTGGCCGTCGTTCATCTATAGGGTTACTCGACCTGACGGTCGTTGACCTGATAAAGCAATTTGCACCTCCGCAAGGGCGACGCAAGGTTTATCCTGTCGCGCTTACGGAGGTTTTTTATGCAGATCTATAAAGTTGGCGGAGCGGTTCGCGATCGCCTGCTTGGCAAGGCGGTCGCTGATACGGACTGGGTGGTCGTCGGTGCGACAACCGATGAAATGCTGATCAAAGGCTATCGCCCGGTCGGCACGGATTTTCCGGTATTTCTGCACCCCCTCACCGGCGAGGAATACGCGCTGGCGCGCACCGAGCGCAAAACCGCGCCGGGCTACGGCGGCTTCGTGTTTCACGCCGACCCTGGCGTCACCCTCGAAGAAGACTTGATTCGCCGCGACCTGACCATTAATGCCATCGCCGAAGACAAGGACGGCCACCTGACCGACCCTTATCATGGCCAACGCGATCTCGAAGCGCGCATTTTGCGTCACGTTTCCCCCGCATTCGCCGAAGATCCTTTACGGGTGCTTCGCGTGGCGCGCTTCGCCGCCCGTTACGCGCCTGACGGTTTCACCATTGCCCCCCAAACGCTGGAGCTGATGCGCCAGCTCAGCGCCTCAGGCGAACTGCAGGCCCTGACGCCGGAGCGCAGCTGGAAGGAAATTTCCCGCGCGTTGATGGAGCGCGAACCACAGGTATTTATCGAGGTGTTGCGTGAATGCGGCGCGCTCAAGGTGCTGATGCCCGAGGTCAACACGCTGTTCGGCGTGCCTCAACCTGAAGCTCACCACCCGGAAATCGACACAGGCGTGCATGTGCTGAGCGTGTTGCATCAATCGGCCCTGCATCGCCAACCGCTGAGCGTGCGCTGGGCCTGCTTGCTGCACGACCTGGGCAAAGGCCTGACCCCGGAAGAAGAATGGCCACGACACATTGCCCACGAACAAAAAGGTCTCAAGGCAATCAAGGCCGTGAGCCTGCGGTTCAAGGTACCAAGAGATTGCCAGGAGCTGGCGCTGTTGGTCGGCCAGTATCACACGCACGGGCATCGCGCCCTTGAGCTAAAGCCCTCAACGTTGCTCGATTTGCTGCAGACGTTCGATGTTTACCGCCGTCCGCAACGGTTCGAAGAGTTTATCGTTGCGTGCGAAATGGACGCCCGAGGCCGGAAAGGCTTTGAAAACCGAAGTTACCCACAGGCGGAATACTTGCGCGGCGCAGCCGAAGCAGCGCGAAAAGTCGCGGTGCAGCCGTTGCTGGATCAGGGATATCAGGGTCATGAACTGGGCGAGGCGCTCAAGCGTGAGCGGCTTGATACGCTGATGGTCTATAAGGCGTCGTATCAGGGGTAGACGTATCGATCACGCCTGACGTTCTTTCCTGTGGGAGCGAATTCATTCGCGAAGCTTCATCAGACGACACATATGTGTCGGATGCACCTGCCTCTCGCGAATGAATTCGCTCCCACAGACGTTCTGTGCTCTCTAAACCGACGCGAGCAGCGAAGCAGGCGTCAACTGCGTTGCGCGCCACTCAAAGGCGACTGGCCAGAGCTTCTGATCAATCTGCGCCTCGGCCCACAGCCGCTCAAAGGACACGCCGACAGCAGGATGCAGGCGCTCGGGTGCAATCAACGACAGCGGCCAGAGCACAAAGGCGTTTTTCAGGATTTCGGCACGCGGCAATACCAGACCGTCGAAATTACCAACGTGTTCGTCGTATAGGAGCACGTCGATGTCCAGCGGCAAGCCCCTACGATCTGGCGCATAGCGACCGTTGTCGGCTTCGATGAATTTCAGGCGGCGATCCAGCTCCATCAACGGCAGATCAGTCAACGCCGACACCACCAGATTGATGAACGGCCC
Organism: Pseudomonas sp. GW821-FHT02A11; assembly: GCF_059421985.1. Classification (NCBI taxonomy): domain Bacteria; kingdom Pseudomonadati; phylum Pseudomonadota; class Gammaproteobacteria; order Pseudomonadales; family Pseudomonadaceae; genus Pseudomonas; species Pseudomonas sp. GW821-FHT02A11. The sequence continues at coordinate 13,878 of NZ_JBWKWB010000029.1, read as the reverse complement.
GCTCTTGATGCCCACTGGATGACTTTCGAACACAGGCGAGCAGGACATGTCGGTCAGAAAACCGGCCAGCGCATCCAGCCCGGCGCACAGATGACGGTGGCGGTCGATGTTGCTGCCCAGTCCGAGGAAAACCCGTGTCAGCGGCATCCGCGCTCGATCTCCACGCCCACGCCCCTGGCTGCTGGCACAGCGCCGGGCTTGGTCAGTTTCAGGTGCAGCCAGGGAATGTGGAATTCGCTCATCAACACCTCGGCCAGACGCTCGGCGAAGGTTTCCACCAATTGGAATTGCGAGGCTTCGGCGAAGGCCTGAATGCGCGCAGAGACGCTGGCGTAGTCGAGCGCCTTGCTCAGGTCATCACCTGCCGCGGCAGGCCGATTGTCCCAGGCAAAACTCAGGTCCAGACGCAGAACCTGGCGAATGCCACGCTCCCAGTCGTAGGCGCCGATCACCGTATCGACCTCCAGACCCTCAATGAAAACTCTGTCCAAGCCTTTCTCTCCGCTGCACGACAAGGGCGCGATGCGCCGTTAGAATCAGGGCATCCCCGCCCGGAATGGTTAGCATGTTTTGGTTACTGGCGATCCTCGCCTACCTGCTCGGCTCGCTGTCCTTTGCCATCCTGCTCAGCCGCATCAGCGGCAGCCCGGACCCGCGCGCCAGTGGCTCAGGCAACGCAGGCGCCACCAACATGTTGCGTCTGGCAGGCAAGAAGCTCGCTATCCTGACGCTGATCGGCGATGTCTGCAAAGGGCTGATCCCCGTGCTGATCGCCGGCTGGATCGGGCTCGATCCCAGGCAACAGGCCTGGATCGGACTTTACGCCGTACTCGGTCACTTGTTCCCGCTTTACTTTCGCTTTCGTGGTGGCAAGGGCGTGGCCACTGCCGCCGGCATGCTGCTGGGCCTTTACCCACCGGCAGCGCTGCTGGCCATCGCCGCGTGGCTGCTGACCTTTTACCTGACCCGCACCAGCTCACTGGCCGCGCTGATCGCAACGCCGCTGACTTTGCCGCTACTGGCTTGGCAGGAACCTCATGCGTTATTGCCCATGACGGTGCTGACCTTGCTGATCGTCTGGCGTCATCGCGGCAATCTACGCGACCTCTTCGCCGGGCGCGAACGGCATTTCTGAAAGCAAAATATGAAAAAGGCTCATAGGAGCCTTTTTCTTTCATCGTTCGCTGCGTGTTACAAACCCGGCAAGTGCTCCATCGGCCAACGGGCCTGAACGCTGATGCTCAGGCTTTCACGCTGGCCAGCCATGAGGCGCTGGCAACCGGCAAAGGCAATCATCGCGCCGTTGTCGGTGCAGAACTCGGGACGCGCGTAATACACGTTGCCGCCCAGACCGCCGAGCATCGACTCCAGCGACTGACGCAACGCCCTGTTGGCACTGACGCCACCGGCGATCACCAGACGCTTGAGCCCGGTCTGTTTCAGCGCGCGCTTGCATTTGATGGTCAGAGTCTCTACCACCGCATCCTGGAAGGCCAGCGCGATGTCGCAACGGGTTTGCTCGCCGTCGTCCCCAGCGCTTTGACATTGCTGCCAGGTATTCAGAGCCGAGGTTTTCAGACCGCTGAAGCTGAACGTCAGGCCCGGACGATCGGTCATCGGCCGCGGAAAGGTAAAACGCCCGGGTACACCCTTGAGGGCCAGACGGGAAATCTCGGGGCCGCCGGGGTAATTCAGGCCCATCATCTTGGCGGTTTTGTCGAAGGCTTCGCCGGCGGCGTCGTCCAGGGTTTCGCCCAGCAGCTCATACAGGCCGATCCCATCGACGCGAACCAACTGCGTGTGACCACCGGAAACCAACAAAGCGACGAACGGAAACTCCGGCGGTTGTTCTTCCAGCATCGGGGCCAGCAAATGACCTTCCATGTGGTGAACGCCCAGTGCCGGAATGTCCCAGGCAAATGCCAGCGCCTGAGCGCAGGAAGCCCCGACCAGCAAGGCCCCGACCAGGCCCGGCCCGGCTGTATAAGCGATCGCGTCGATCTCGGTCGCGGCGCAATCGGCCTCGGCCAACACCTGACGAATCAGGGGCAGCATGCGTTTTACGTGATCGCGCGAAGCAAGCTCGGGCACCACGCCGCCATAGACCCTGTGAAGGTCGATCTGGCTGAACAATGCATCGGCGAGAAGCCCGCGTTCGCTGTCGTAGAGCGCTACGCCGGTCTCGTCGCAGGATGTTTCCATTCCCAGTACTAACATGGGGTACGCCTTGTGGAGGCTGATTTCGAAGGCGCGCATAATAGTCGCCGCTCATGCCTGCGACCAGTGCTTTTCGATCAGAGGCTTTGCATTCCTCGCGCCGAGGGGTTAACATCCGCAACCCTTAAAACCGGCGTACTCAGTACAAGTGTTGTGCGAGGCGTCGACCCCGGTAATGAATGAAGGTAGCTCTGGATGCCAGCCGTCAAAGTTAAAGAGAATGAACCCTTCGACGTAGCTCTGCGTCGTTTCAAGCGCTCCTGCGAGAAAGCCGGCACTCTGGCCGAAGTTCGTAGCCGCGAATTTTACGAGAAGCCAACTTCCGAGCGTAAGCGTAAAGCAGCTGCTGCTGTTAAGCGTCACGCCAAGAAAGTTCAGCGCGAACAGCGCCGCGCCGTTCGTCTGTACTAATACAGGCGTTCGTCGCAAGCTTCTGCCTTGCCCGGCCTTCAAAGCCGGGCTGTCGGCAGTTACAGTTTTAGCTCCACGCTTTACAGACCGAGGCTTTCGACGTCGCGCACGCGATCACGACAGGCTCCGTCGAACTCTTCCAGCCTGAACCAGGCTACGTTGACCCGTCTACACTGACCAAGCAACCGTCGTTACGCTTTGGATTCGCCACGATCTTTCTGGCGGGGCGCCTGATGATGAGAACGCCATGGCCGGACTGATTCCCCAAGGCTTTATTGACGACCTCCTGAACCGCACCGACATCGTCGATGTTGTCAGCTCGCGCGTCCAACTCAAGAAAACCGGCAAGAATTTCAGTGCCTGCTGTCCTTTCCACAAGGAAAAGACGCCGTCGTTCAGCGTTAGCCCTGATAAGCAGTTCTATTACTGCTTCGGCTGTGGCGCAGGCGGCAACGCACTCGGCTTCATCATGGACCACGACAATCTGGATTTCCCCCAGGCCGTCGAGGAACTGGCCAAAGCCGCTGGCATGGAAGTACCCCGCGAACAGGGCGTCAGAGGCCAAAAGCCCCGACAACCCACGGATTCGCCGCTTTACCCGTTATTGACCGCCGCTGCCGATTTCTACCGTGCCGCGCTGAAAAGCCATCCGACACGCAAATCCGCAGTGGACTACCTGAAGGGCCGTGGCCTTTCGGGAGAGATCGCCCGCGATTTCGGCCTAGGGTTCGCCCCGCCCGGCTGGGACAATCTCTACAAACACCTGAGCAGCGACACCCTTCAGCAAAAGGCCATGATCGACGCCGGCCTGTTGATCGAGAACGCCGAAACCGGCAAGCGCTACGACCGCTTCCGCGATCGGGTGATGTTTCCGATTCGCGACAGCCGGGGCCGCGTTATCGCCTTTGGCGGCCGAGTGCTGGGTGACGACAAGCCGAAATACCTGAACTCCCCGGAAACGCCGGTGTTTCACAAGGGCCAGGAGTTGTACGGCCTGTTCGAGGCACGCAAACACAATCGCAACCTCGACGAGATCATCGTTGTCGAAGGCTACATGGACGTCATCGCCCTGGCCCAGCAAGGCTTGCGCAATGCCGTCGCCACGCTCGGGACGGCGACCAGCGAAGAACACTTGAAACGCCTGTTTCGCGTAGTGCCCAACGTGCTGTTTTGCTTTGACGGCGACCAGGCAGGTCGCAACGCGGCCTGGCGAGCGCTTGAAGCGACGCTTTCGAGCTTGCAGGACGGTCGTCGAGCGCGGTTTCTGTTTCTGCCTGAGGGCGAGGACCCGGACACATTGGTCCGCGCCGAAGGCACCGATGCGTTCAAGGCCAGGATCAATCAGCATGCGCAGCCGCTGGCCGATTACTTCTTCGAGCAGCTAACCAAGGAAGCGGACCCCCGTTCTCTGGAAGGCAAGGCGCACATGGTCACCCTGGCGGCACCGCTGATCGAAAAAGTACCGGGTGCCAACCTTCGCGAGCTGATGCGTCGGCGACTCAAGGAAATTACCGGACTGGACGCCGCCGCGGTTACTCAGATGGTGCAATCGGCACCGGCTGAAGCGCCGCCGATCTACGACCCGGGTTTCGACTACGACTCAGTGCCCGAATACGGCGACTACCCGCCGCACGACGCCTACGAGCCGCAACAGGAGTGGGCACCGCAGGCGCCGTCCGGGCAGAAGAAAAAGTGGGAAAACAAGCCGTGGGAAAAGGGCAAGAAGTGGGACAAGAACGGCAAACGCCCGGATTTCGAACCGCGCACGCCACGCACTCCGGCGACGGTCGAGCCGCCCACGCTGACAGCGCTCAGGACACTGCTGCATCATCCTGACCTGTCGCAGAAAGTGGAAGATACCAGCCACTTCGCGGCCGAAGACAACGTTTACTCGCAATTGCTGGTCGCGTTGCTTGAAGCGCTGCAAAAAAATCCGAAGCTGCGGTCGCTGCAACTGATCGCCCGCTGGCACGGAACCGATCAGGGACGACTATTACGACAGCTGGCGGAAAAGGAATGGCTGATCTCGGCCGATAACCTTGAACAACAGTTTTTCGACACTATAACTAGCTTGTCCGCCCGCCAACGCGAGCGAAGCCTGGATCAATTGATCAGGAAGGAACGGCAGACCGGGCTGAGTGCTGAGGAAAAAGTTCAGTTGCTCAACCTGTTAAATCGCAAAGTTCCTGCACAAACCCCGACCTCAACTGGCGCGTGAGGTCCGAGCTCGGGTATAATCCTCGGCTTGTTTTTTGCCCGCCAAGACCTTCAGTGGATAGGGTGTTATGTCCGGAAAAGCGCAACAGCAGTCTCGTATCATTGAGTTGATCAAACTGGGCCGTGAGCAGAAGTATCTGACTTACGCCGAGGTCAACGACCACCTGCCCGAGGATATTTCAGATCCCGAGCAGGTGGAAGACATCATCCGCATGATTAACGACATGGGGATCCCCGTACACGAGAGTGCTCCGGATGCGGACGCCCTTATGCTGGCCGACGCCGATACCGACGAGGCCGCTGCGGAAGAAGCAGCGGCAGCGCTGGCAGCGGTGGAGACCGACATCGGTCGCACCACTGACCCTGTGCGCATGTATATGCGCGAAATGGGTACGGTCGAGCTGCTCACTCGTGAAGGCGAAATCGAAATCGCCAAACGCATCGAGGAAGGCATCCGTGAAGTGATGAGCGCTATCGCTCACTTCCCGGGCACCGTGGAGCACATTCTCTCCGAATACGATCGCGTCACCAGCGAAGGCGGTCGCCTGTCCGACGTCCTGAGCGGTTACATCGATCCGGACGACGGCATTGCGCCGCCTGCCGAAGCGCCGATTCCTGTCGATCAGAAAGCCGCGAAAGCCGACGACTCCGACGATGACGACGAAGAGTCCGCCGACGGCGATGATGAGGAAGAGGCCGAAAGCGGCCCGGACCCGGTCATCGCTGCTCAGCGCTTCGGTGCCGTCTCCGATCAGATGGCCGTCACGCTCAAGGCCCTGAAAAAACACGGTCGTGGCAGCAAGCAGGCTGACGCCGAGTTGCTGGCGCTGGCCGAGCTGTTCATGCCGATCAAGCTGGTTCCCAAGCAGTTCGAAGGCCTGGTTGAACGCGTTCGCAGCGCACTTGAGCGCCTGCGTGCACAAGAGCGCGCCATCATGCAGCTGTGTGTGCGTGATGCCCGCATGCCGCGTGCCGACTTCCTGCGCCAGTTCCCGGGCAACGAAGTTGACCAGAGCTGGACCGACGCGCTGGCCAAAGGCAAGAGCAAATACGCCGAAGCCATTGGTCGCCTGCAGGCCGACATTCAGCGTTGCCAGCAAAAGCTGACCGCGCTGGAAGAAGAAACCGGTCTGACCGTGCTGGAAATCAAGGACATCAACCGTCGCATGTCGATCGGTGAGGCCAAGGCCCGCCGCGCGAAGAAAGAGATGGTTGAAGCCAACCTGCGTCTGGTGATCTCGATCGCCAAGAAGTACACCAACCGCGGCCTGCAGTTCCTGGACCTGATCCAGGAGGGCAACATCGGTCTGATGAAAGCGGTGGACAAGTTCGAATACCGTCGTGGTTACAAGTTCTCGACCTATGCCACCTGGTGGATCCGTCAGGCGATCACTCGCTCGATCGCCGACCAGGCCCGCACCATCCGTATTCCGGTGCACATGATCGAGACGATCAACAAGCTCAACCGTATTTCCCGTCAGATGCTGCAGGAAATGGGTCGCGAACCGACGCCGGAAGAGCTGGGCGAACGCATGGAAATGCCTGAGGACAAGATCCGCAAGGTATTGAAGATCGCCAAAGAGCCGATCTCCATGGAAACCCCGATCGGTGACGACGAAGACTCGCACCTGGGTGACTTCATCGAAGACTCGACCATGCAGTCGCCAATCGATGTCGCCACGGTTGAAAGCCTGAAAGAGGCGACCCGCGAAGTCCTCTCCGGCCTGACCGCCAGAGAAGCCAAGGTCCTGCGCATGCGTTTCGGCATCGACATGAATACTGACCACACCCTTGAGGAAGTCGGTAAGCAGTTCGATGTAACCCGTGAACGTATTCGTCAGATCGAAGCCAAGGCGCTGCGCAAGCTGCGTCACCCGACCCGAAGCGAACACCTGCGTTCGTTCCTGGACGAGTAAGCGCATAGCGTCATCACAAAACCCCCGGCCATGCCGGGGGTTTTGCGCTCAAAGGAATACGTTTTCGGCACTGTGCCACCAGCCCTCAGCCAGCTACACTCGACTCATTCTCAACACTGAAACGACTGAGGCTGCCATGTTTTGGATGCCGGCCATTGTGTTCTTGTGCTTGACGGGGTCGGCCATGGCTGACACTCAGGTTACGCCTCAAGTGGCGACCGCCTGGCAGGGTATGCTCGGGGAATCAATGCAGAGTACGGATGCTGCATCGACCGACATTGAGCGCTTGAGCGAGCCCCGCCTCACGGAAATCGCCAGCAATGGGCTATTCAGCCTCGACGATCGCCTGCATGAAACACTGGCTTACGCCGACCTGCCGCAAGGCTCCACCGATACGGCCACGTCGCCACCTACCCACGCCAATACTGGAAAATTCTGGCAGGACTTCCTGCTTTACGGCCTGCCCGGTCTGTTGCTGCTTTCGACGATTCTGGCGATCGTTGTGCGCATCAACCGCCGCCTCAGCTCGGAGATTTCCCGGCGCGTCGCACTGGAACAGGAGCTGCGCAGCAGCGAGTACCACTATCGCGGCTTGATCGAGAGTCTCTCCGCCATCGCCTGGGAAGCCAACATTCAGGATTATTCCTACAACTACGTTTCCCCTCACGCCGAAAACCTGCTCGGTTATCCGCTGCACCAGTGGCGTCGTTCCGGCTTCTGGGGCAGCATCGTGCACCCCGAAGACCTCGCCGGTGCGCAGGCCTATTGCAACGAACAAACCGCGCTGGGCAATGATCACAGCCTCGATTACCGGGTGATCCATGCCAATGGCCAGGTGCTTTGGGTGCGCGACATCGTCAGTCTGATCAGCTACGGGCACGAACCGGTCATGCGCGGCCTGATGATCGACATCACCGAAGCCAAGCAAACCGAAGAAGCGCTGCGGCTGTCCGAAGGCAAATTCGCTTCGGTGTTCGCGCAATGCCCGGACATTCTGGTCATCGCTCGGCTCTGCGATGGCTGCTTCCTTGAGGCGAACCAGGCGTTCGTTGAGCAGATCGGCCTCAGCGCCAGCGACATCATTGGCAAAACCCCGACAGAGATGAACATCTGGGGCATCCCGAACATCGGCCCCAGCCTGCTGCAGCGCCTGCAAAAAGGCAGCATTCGAAACCTGGAGATGCCGTTTCGCCGCAGCAACGGTCAGACATTTACCGGTTTACTGTCAGCCGAACCCTTCGATCTGGACTCAACGCCTGCCGTGGTCGTGGTCGTGCGCGACATCACGCCGCTCAAGGAAGCCCAGCAGCAGCTGCAGTTGTCCGAAGAGAAGTTCGCCAAGGCCTTCCACTCCTCCCCCGACGGCATGCTCATTTCGAGACAGAGCGACGGCCTGCTGGTGGAAATCAACGACGGTTTCAGCCGCATTACCGGCTATCACAGCTCGCTGTCGCTGGACCGCACGACGCTGGACCTGGGCATCTGGGTCGACCTCAACGAACGTCAGCAACTGCTGGAGCAGCTCGCCCGCGACGGCTTCGTCAAAGACTTCACCAGCCACATCCGGCGCAGGGATGGTCAGATTCGGCTGTGCGAAATTTCGTCACGCCCGCTGCCCATTGGCGGCGAAGACTGCATGCTGACCATCGCGCGGGACATCACCGAACGCCACCAGATGCAGGAAAAACTGCAACTGGCCGCCACTGTGTTCGAGAGCACGGCCGAAGGTGTGCTGATCACCGACACTCGCCAGCGCATCAACGCCGTCAACCGCGCTTTCAGTGAAATCACCGGTTACAGCGAGAGCGAAGCGATCGGCGAAACCCCGCGCCTGCTCGCATCCGGCTTGCACGACAGCGCCTTCTACGCGGCCATGTGGTACCAGCTCACCGCTGAAGGTCACTGGCAGGGCGAAATCAGTAACCGGCGCAAGAATGGCGAAATCTACCCCAGCTGGCTGACCATCAGCGCTGTGCGCAACCGCGACAAATTCATCACCCATTTCGTCGCCGTGTTCGCCGACATTTCCAGTCTCAAACAGGCTCAAGCTCGTCTCGACTACCAGGCCCACCACGATCCACTCACCGGCCTGCCCAACCGCACCCTGTTCGAAAGCCGCCTGCATGCTGCCTTGGTGCACAGCAAGGAAGCTCACAGCCTGGGAGCGGTGCTGTTCCTCGACCTGGACCGCTTCAAGCACATCAATGACAGCCTTGGACACCCAGTGGGCGACTTGCTGCTAAAAGGCATTGCCCAGCGCCTGAAGGAAAACCTGCGCGACATCGATACCGTCGCGCGCCTGGGTGGCGACGAGTTCATCATCCTGTTGCCCGGCCTGCAGACCGAGCACGATGCAGAAGCCATCGCCACCAAGCTGCTGAACACCTTTTCCGCGCCGTTCCAGGCCGGCGAGCACGAGTTCTTCATCAGCACCAGCATCGGCACGGCGCTGTTCCCCACCGACGGAGCCGACGTCGCGACCCTTATCAAGAACGCCGATGCGGCGATGTACCGCTCCAAAGCCAAAGGCCGCAACCGCGTGGAAAGCTACACCCGCGACCTCACCGCCCAGGCCAGCGAGCGCATTGCGCTGGAGCACGAGCTGCGCCGGGCCATCGAACGCAACGAGTTCACGCTTTCCTACCAGCCTAAAGTCAGTCTGCTGACACAGCGGCTGGTGGGTGCCGAGGCATTGATTCGCTGGACCCACCCGACGTTCGGAGAAGTCCCACCCGAGCGCTTCATTCCGCTGGCAGAAGAAAACGGCATGATCCTACAGATCGGCGAATGGGTGCTTGAGCAGGCCTGCCAGCAACTCTATGAGTGGAATCAGTCCTACGACGTGTTTGGCTCGCTGTCGGTCAACCTGGCCGGCGCACAACTGCGTCAGCCCAACCTGGTCAACCGCATCGAACAGCTGCTCAATCAATACCAATTGCAACCGGGTTGCCTGCAGCTGGAGATCACCGAAAACTTCATCATGTCCCAGACCGAAGAAGCGCTCTCGGTGCTGCATCGCCTGAAGAAACTCGGCGTGCAACTGGCCATCGACGACTTCGGCACCGGCTACTCCTCGCTGAGCTACCTCAAACGCCTGCCGCTGGACATCCTCAAGATCGACCAGTCATTCGTGCGCGGCCTGCCCGACGATCCCCACGACGCCGCCATCGTGCGCGCCATCATCGCCCTGGGCCGCAGCATGCAACTGACCGTGATCGCCGAAGGCGTGGAAAACCTCGAACAGCAGCAATTTCTCGCCGACGAAGGCTGCGAACAGATCCAGGGCTACATCGTCAGTCTGCCGCTTCGCCCCGAGGAATTTTGCGCGACGTTTCTTCGCATGACCGTTTCAGACTTTTCGGATAGCACAGCACGGAAACCGTCGTTATAATCCGCCGCCTGACTGGGGCCTATAGCTCAGTTGGTTAGAGCAGAGGACTCATAATCCTTTGGTCCACGGTTCGAGTCCGTGTGGGCCCACCATCTTCGAAGCCGCGCATTGCGCGGCTTTCGGCGTTTTGAGCTGGTGGCAACCGGATCAGTCCTATGGTCCGAAGGTACAAATTAGGTACAGTGCGGCTTCGCTTGCACGCCTTTGGAGTCCTTCAGATGGCCACAATCGTCAAAACCCCTGCCGGCACCTGGAAGGCCGTCATCCGCAAGACCGGATGGCCGACCAACGCTAAAACCTTCCGCACCAAACGCGACGCGGAGGATTGGTCACGGCGCACCGAAGATGAAATGGTGCGGGGGGTGTATATCCAGCGCAGCGGGTCCGAGCGACTGACACTCGAAAACGCGCTGCAGCGATATCTGCGCGAAGTCAGCCCTACCAAGAAGCCCACCACGCAGAAAGCCGAGGCGACCAAGGCTCAGCAGCTGATCCAGCACCTGGGAAAGTATTCGCTTGCAGCTCTGTCATCCGAGGTGATCGCCAACTATCGCGATACACGTCTGGGCTCGCTGACCAACCGCGGCCAACCCACGAGCAATAATACTGTGCGACTTGAACTCGCCCTCCTTAGCCACCTGTTCACAGTCGCAATTCAGGAATGGGGACTTGGCCTTACCTTTAACCCCGTGCTCAACATTCGAAAACCGAGCCCCGGTGAAGGTCGTAACAGGCGCCTGATGGCTGACGAAGAAAAGCGTCTTATGGCTGCTGTGGGCAAGCACAGCAATCCAATGCTGGGCTGGATCGTCCAAATAGCCTTGGCAACAGGTATGCGTGCATCGGAAATTGCAGGCCTGCGGCAATCACAGGTGGACGTCCAAAAACGGATCGTCCGGCTGTCGGATACAAAAAATGATACTGCCCGCACCGTTCCGTTGACGAAGCTCGCGACCGAAATTTTCCGCGCAGCCTTGGCGAATCCCGTGCGGCCAATTGACTGCGATCTGGTTTTTTTCGGCGAGCCTGGCCGTGATGGAAAGCGTCGCCCCTATGCGTTCACAAAGATCTGGGGGGCCATCAAGAAAATGGCTGGTGTGCCGGACTTCCGTTTTCACGATCTGCGGCACGAGGCCGTGAGCAGGCTGGTTGAGGGCGGCCTTTCTGATCAAGAAGTTTCGGCAATTAGCGGGCATAAATCGATGCAGATGCTGAAGCGCTATACTCATCTGCGGGCTGAAGATTTAGTTCATAAGCTAGATAGACTAGAAACTAAATAACCGCCCTTTTGTTTTCCCATTGTTTTCTTTCTGTTGTTACATTGTTGTCAACCTGTTTTCAAAACTGTTTTCTAGCAGGTCTTAGAGCCAAGTTTGGTGACAACTCAACGACACTCCACCGTCTTTACTGTCACCAAACTTAATTGATAGCTTCACTCCGAACTTACAAAGATACGTAATTCAACGTAAGCAAGGAGAAAGTCCATGACTGCTGAAGAGTACCTTCTAGACCGATTCGGCCCTTTGATGAGCATGGCACAGGTCGCAAGCCTGCTGGATAGGTCACCAGACGGCTTCAGAGTCGCCATGTACAGCGACTCAGAGCTTTCACGAAAGCTGAAGCCTGCCGTAGTCCGCGTGGGGCGACGAGTGTATTTCCGCACGCTACAAGTCAACCAGGCACTATCTCTCGACGCACCTGCTTTGCGAGCTTAACTATGAGCTACAGCACAATCGACTGGGTGTACAACCAGAAGCTGCCTGCGCAGGAAAAGCTGATATTGGTATACATCGCAAAGTGCGAAAACCCGAACGAGCCTTGTTTTGCAAGTGTAAAACACCTAGCCAATAAATGCGGGGTATCCACGCGCACCATTCAGAGAGTTCTTAAAAAATTGTGCAGTGCCGGATACGTCACCTCCACCCCGCGCTTCAGGGGCGACGGCTCGCAAACGAGCAATTTCTACACAGTCAACGTGATAGAGAACGACACGGCTGTGTCACCCCCCCATGACATCGATGTGGCAGGGGGGAGTGGCAGCATAGGGTCACCACCCACTGTCGATAAGGTGACGGACCAAGAACTACCAAAGAAAACAAAATCAAAGACACCACTACAGGAAGCTCCAGCAAACGTCTTGCTGTTGACCTACCCCGGTGGGCTGTCTATGCACTCGAAAAGCTCGGTTGATCGGATACTCAAAGGCATTTCGCTAGATGATGCGCAAATGCTCCTCGATGAGCTGGCAGGAGCGATAGCCAACGGCCTCATCAGAAAAGCTCCTGAGTATTGGCTTTCAGGAGTCGCGATGAAGTACCGGGCGGGGCAGTTCAGAGCAAACCTAGGACTCGAAATCGCCAGGGACAGAAAAAGAAAATCCGCGATGCCTGCCCAAAAGCGCCAGAACGCACAAGTGCTCGAAATCAATCGTGAGATTGGAAACAAGTTCCTTGCCAAGCTGCAGCGAAACCGGCCTAACCAATGAGAGCATCATGGTTCCGAACACTCCGCGCTTCGCTTGGGCACCCCCTTCGGTTGCATCCCGCGTCCTATCCTTGCCGGACGGGCGGCAGGGGCAGGTCCGGCGGCTTCGCCTTGTTCCTCCCCCTGTCGCTAGGCTTAGTCGCTTACAGCTGCATCAAGGGTACAGCTACGCCCATCATCCTCACCCGTTCGGTGCTCGCCCTACCGGGCTGCGCTCCGCTGCGGCTTGCGGTGATGCCCTTGACCCAGCTTCCTGCTAGCGTTCGAGCGGCGGCGATTGGGTTTGTCGGGATTTCGTACAGAGCCTAGCGGGTTGAGTGCCAGGTCAGTCAATCCGCATCAATGCTAAGAAAGTAACGGAGATATTCGATCTTGGTCACGACCAAAACACCCGCTTTCGATGAGTGTCCCCAAAGCACTCCCGTAACTCGCGCATCCTCTGGTTTCCACTCTCCTCCTTGGCTAGTAACCTCGGTATAACGTGTATTCCACACCAATGAACCGCTCATCCCATCGGCGAGAGAGAGCACTGAATTACTGCCTTCCAATAGTTTTGCGTGCTCAGGGTTATATGGAATAAAGAAATGATGGGGCTCTACAGGTTTTGGCTCCTCATCAACTGTAACACTTGAAAACTCTATCTCGTGCGAGAAAACCGCTAATCCGCGATGACTATGCTGTCCGAAGCCAACTGCTGCATCATCACCAGGAAATCCATACACATACAGGTACTCGCCCTCTACTGGCTCATGCTTTCTAGAAAGCATATTTAACTCTACACATCTTGCAGCGTGAGGTACACGATTCCAGTTTTTATCTGGAATATGAATGGCCGCGACATCTACAGGATACTCACTTGCGGAAAAAGCACCTGGAATAGATAGCGCATGTTCGGCGCCATACTGAGTCATACCCAAGATTACGTTGGCGGGTACGTTTGCCACATGCTCACATGTAACTAGCAGCCTGACATCATCCAGCAACAAGAACGAGCCTGTACCTTGATGGTCACCGGGCGGGGTTCTTTCGTCATCAGGCTTGATTAGCGAAATAGCGCTGATGAATGGCTCCACGAAATCTGGAAATTGCTTAAGTACTGCTGGAAATTCTCTAGTCACATCGTCTCCAATAACATTGTTGGTAGGCCATGGCGTTTAGTAAATTCGTAACCGTCCGGCCAGCACCCTCTCCTGACAGCCCTCCAAATTAGCCAAGATAGTGGACACCATTTTTTAGTGGACA
>NZ_JBWKWB010000028.1:0-66159 GCF_059421985.1 Pseudomonas sp. GW821-FHT02A11 | reverse complement strand
TGAGCAGTGTCATTCGTCAGAAGAAATGACGATCAATCCAAACCGATCCCTGCCCGCCCTCAAGCGGGTATTTTTTTTGCCTGGAGAACATGAATGAGCGTGACCGAGAAAGATCGTGACGTGTTGGCGCGCACCCTGTGGGGCGAAGCGCGTGGGGAAGGGCTGGCCGGGATGGTGGCCGTGGCCTGGTCGATTCGCAACCGGGTCGACGATGGCAAGGATAAGTCGTGGTGGGGCGAGGGCTACACCGGGGTCTGCCAGAAGCCATACCAGTTCAGCTGCTGGAACAAAGGCGATCCGAATCAGCCATTCCTGACCGGTGCCAAGCAGATCCCATTCCGCGAGCTGGCGCAGTGCCGGGTTGCTGCTGACCAGGTGATCGACGGCAAGGTGCCGGACCCGACCGGCAGGGCAACGCACTATTACGCCACCACCATGCCGACGCCGCCGAAGTGGGCCAACGGTGCGAAGAAGACGCTAGTTGTGGGCCACCACGTCTTCTTCAAGGATGTGCCGTAGTCCTTGGATAAGCCCCGCCTTCAAAGATCGAAGCGACGGGTGATTGGTGCATCACCGTCAAAACCCATTTGAAGATCGCGAACCAACCAGCGAGCATTTTCTTCGTCCTCACTGCTTAGGTTCAGAGGGTCTGATACTAGGTCTGCGGCGACGAGCGAAAGAATGGCGATTCTGATTCGAGAGACCGGATGATCGCTCAAGGACTTCTGAATTTCTCTACTGATGTGAAGCTTCAATTTGGCGCGATTTGGCGTCATCTTGATTTCGTCTTTTAACCATTCCTGAACACGTTCAATATCGCTAGTGACATCGACAGCGTAGCGCATATGCATCTCCTAAAAGCTCCAATGATAGCTTTTTGACGTCATAAAACAATCGTGCAGGGTATGATTCTGTGGATAACCTCGGGTGGCAGGCGCCAGCGTCTTTAGAATTGTGCGTGCGATAGTACGTAGCGCAGGAAAATAAAAGGCGCTGCATCGCTGCAGGCCTCTGTGTGTATGGTGCCTGCACCAGCAGTCGAACCCAGGACCTGCTGATTCTAAGTCAGTCGCTTTATCTCCAAAAAATCATAGGCTTGGGCCTTTGTACTATGCGAAGCATAAGCCCGAGTGCAGATGGAGCGTGGGTTAGCTGAGCAAGCTACGTGCGGGTTCCGCTAAAGCTGGCTGCCGATAAGCCGATATGACATACAAACGCTATCTTTCTTGGTAACACCAGTAGCCTGCATACTGTGCATCTCCTACACTGCGCTCAACAGGCAGGTAGAGGGAGATGAATTTGCTTGCTGCTCCTGTGTCTACAAGTCGACACGCTATCGGCGCTGCTATAAAATCCGCGCGCCCAAGCGTGAGCAACCATGGTAAGGCGCGTCCAATTTGGGCGAGTCTGATGCGAATCGATCGGAGGTGGACAAGGTGTTTCGTGCAGAGTCAAACGGGAAGCTACCATCCAAGCTTGGTAAAGAGCCTTTGGTGGAAGCTGTTTTTGAAATGCGATTTGAAAGCAGCGTGCCGGCTTCGTCCATCTGGCCGGGCATTTTGTATGGGCTGCTTCCTGGTGAAAAAACCATGGAAAACTTCCCTGCTTTCGGCATTCCTAAGGACATGCGTGACGCTGACCCGAACCTTGCGTTTGCTCCTCTCTGCAAGCTCAGTTGGGGCGACTACTGGATACTAATCGGTGATCGGGTTTTTGCTGTAGCCTCCAAAATCCCTTATCGGGGTTGGAATGAGTTCAAAGCCGCTATCACTCAAGCCTTTGAAGTGGTTTTGAAGTCAGGAACGGTTAGCAATGTTTCAAGGTGTTCAATTAAGTACATCGATATCTTGGAAGGTCTGCCTATGAAACCTTCTAGTTGTTTTAAACTGCAGCTGGAGTTGGGTGGACGAAGTGCGACAGAGAATGACTTCCATGTGCGCCTTGGGATGATTGAAGACGGCGTAACTCATGCGCTCCAAATCGCATCTGTGGCAAGCATCACGTTGTTCAATGGGCGCATCATAACAGGGCCAGTGCTGGATGTAGATTCTGTGCTCGAAGTTGGCATTGAGCCGCCTGCTACCTTTTTGGATCAGTTAGCCACAAGAGCGGATTTCTTGCATGATGCCAACAAGCGTCTGGTCTTCGACTGCATGTCTGCCGAAGCATTAGCTTCCCTGGAGCCGCAATATGAGTAGCTACACTATAGTGCGCAACCCTGCGACAGTCAGCGTTGCGGCGGGACTGCTCATGCTGGGTTACACGGCGATTGCACTTCAAAGCCAACTCGAAGCAGCGGAAAGGATTTCCGAGGGCAACAACATGTATATTGCAAACAGCAATAATTTCGTTGATTTTCATTCCAGCTCTACGCTTGGGGCAAACGTACATGATGTGTCGGCCTCAGATGCAAATAATTGGCTGAGTCAGACGTCAGAGGCCTTTGCCGCTGAGATGTCATCTGGCGTGGAAATGCTCGGAGTGGAGTTTGCCACCGTTATTGAGGAAAATTTTTGGGACTTAGTCCTTAGGTAAGGTTCTTGGATGAATATTGATAGTTTCAATTACAAGGACTTTTTACCTTTCTATTTGACTGAGGACCAAAAAATTGGCCTTGCTGCGGCTCTGAAAGATTTTTCTGAGCACTCCAGGGTTTTTACGGATAAGTTTCCAAAGGAAACATTGCAGGGTGATTACTGGGAGAAAACTCCCTACATGGATTTCATCTCAGGCAAGAAGGATGATGTCCGTGTGATGGTTATTTCAAATTCATGTGATATTGATCCGTCAAATAATCGCGACTTTCCTGTTTTTATCACGTATGCCCCCGTGATTGGCTTTAAGCTCTACGAGGAAGCTCTCGTGCGTAAAGGCTTAGATGCTGCAAAGGTCGCTGCAAAAATGTCTGCTATTCGTGAGCAGAAGATCACGAGCATGATGTTTCTACCGGCTGAAAGCAACATGGAAGTTGAGAGCATCGTTTTGTTGGATCGAGCGATTTCTGTTCCTTACAAAGCATTTGTTGACGCTCCCAACAAGAGAAAACTTTCTTCGCTGAATCAGTTTGGCCATTACCTGTTGTCTTTCAAATTATCCATCCACTTTTGCAGGATGCATGAGGGGCTGGCCAGGGGGTAGCTACTCTGCGGCGGGATGAATAGTCTTAGGCTCAGGTCGTAGACATTACTATCGACTGATCTTTTGCCCGGATGCCGGCCGTTTATCCGCCCTAATATCAGCCATGCCTGTAGTGCCCTCCTTATTGGAGTCTTGCCTCCAAAACTTTGTGACCTTTCTTTGCACGTTTGTCGACCACCTGGTGACCAGCCGGTTCAACGTTGTTTGGGCTCTGAATTCGATGGTGTGAGGGTTGCGGGGGCTCCGGGTGGAATGCCTTCGGTCTATAAGATATCAAAGTGATGCTGTCATTAAGCTGGCATTCCAGAGCCAAAATAGCCCCAAAAGGCACAAAAAAAGCACTTGCGCATAACGCTAAGTGCTTGATTTGTATAGCTTGTGTGGTGGAGCCGGGGGGATTTGAACCCCCGTCCGCCAGTACTCCGCTTTCGGGCCTACATGCTTAGCCGTGTCTATTAAGTTAACCCTCAGCGACCCGACGGGCAGGGTGCTTTGGGCGAGCTGTGTAAGTTTTAGCCGATTCGTCCACAGCGTACTGCACGGCGATCCTGTTCTGTATGACAATCATTTCGGGTTTACAGGCATCCCCTGATGATTGCTGGAGCCGAAGCTACCAGAAGGAAGGCTAGCGCCGCTTACGCAGCGAGAGCTTGTTCCCCGTAGGTTTCGTCATTGGCAACTATAGAAAGTTGCAACAGTGGATTTACGACTTCTGTTACCAAGTCGGCATGCCCCTAGAGTTTCATCACCGGCGTCGAATCCTAATCGGCCCCAATTCTGCTGCTCTAGCAGTCAGGTCGCGGAGTGTACCCGAATCAATGGGATACGTCGACTCCGCACCTGCGACCGAGTCACCAAGCCAGCCCGAAGGCTGGCCATGATGCGGTGTTCAGCGCATTACTTGGCGTTGCCGCCGTCAGAACCGTCGCCGCCTGTTTTCAGGCTGGTGATTTCTTTGGTGGTCAGCTCGATGCACTTCTTGTCATCGCCGGCTTTTTGCGCGGCGGTGGCGGCTGTCAGGGTTTTTTCCAGTTCATCTTTGGTGTCGGCGCTCATGTTGGTGCTGGTTGAGGTGTGAGCGTCCTTGAGGGTCTGCAGGTTGGCACCGCAGAGGTCATCGGCAGCGAATACCGGGGAACCCAACAGTGCAGCGGTCAGAAACAAACCAGTCAGTGCTGTGCGCTTCATGTGTATCTCCTTGAGCCTGTGGACTCGGTATGGCCGGTCGATTAGGCCGATTTCCGAGATAAAGGATTAAGCGTCCCGTGTCGTGGCGCTTAAAGAGATGGACTGTCGCCGTTTGCAGGGGTTCTATTTATTTTGCAGGTGGTGTGAAAAAGCCATGTTGCAACATGTGTCGGGAAAATGGGGCGATTGTCGCCCCATTTGTGTGCATCAAGCGCTTCTTGGTCGCGTGACCCGATCCACGAGGTAAACCAGCCCGTGGTAGTCGATGCCGCCGTGTCGGGTGAGGCCGATTTCGCACGTGCGGCTCGTGGAGATGCCTTCACTGCAATGCTGTACCGCGTCTTTCAAGGTGCGCAGCGAGTGGGCGTTGAGTTCGGGCGTGGTGAAGCCTTTGTCGCCTGCGAAGCCGCAGCAGTGGATGCCTTCAGGGATGACCACGTTAACGCTGCACAGGCGCGCCAGTTCGATCAGGGCCTGGCTTTCGCCCAGATGCTGAGTGCTGCAGGTGACGTGAACGGCGATGGCTTCCTGCTGCGGGGTGAACACCAGTTTGTCGAGCAAATGGGTGCGGATGAAGCGGACCGGGTCGTAGAGGTCCAGGCGCGTGTCCTTGAGATCCTGCACCAGGCGCAGGGTGCAGGGGCTGGTGTCGCAGTAGATTGGATCGAGGCCGCCACGGCTGGCTTTGGTCAATGCCGCAAGCAGCTGCTGGCGCTTTTCTTCAGCCTGTTCGGCGTAGCCTTTGGAGGCGAATGGCTGGCCGCAGCAGAGGCTGTCCTGATCCTCCGGGAACACCACTTGATAGCCGGCTTTTTCCAGCAGGCCACGGGTTTTGTCCATCAGCGACATCTGTTCGTGATCGGCTGCGGCGGGGCCCATGACCCGTGATACGCAGGCAGCGAGGTACACCACGCGGGGGCGCTGATCCTCGATTGGCGCAGTTAATCGAATGGCGTTCTCGGCTTGCGGCATGGCCGGGGTCCACTGCGGAACTCGCCCCGACGATGCCTTGGTCAGTGCCGCAGAAAACTTCGCCAGCCTCGGCGCGCCGAGCAGCATGCGTGCGCCATTGGCGGCATGCAGGGTGAAGCGCGCTCCTTTGAGCGCGGTGGTGAAGTGCTGCGCCAGCCAGCCTGCTGTCTTGCCATGGGTGGCGTCTTCGGCGCGGAGTTTTTTCACCAGCTCGCCGGTGTTGATACCCACCGGGCAGCGTTGTGCACAAAGGCCGGTCGCCGCGCAGGTGTCGATCCCTTGATAGTGAAAGGCGCGCTCAAGCTCGGTGGTGTCGGTGCCGGCGCGTTTTTTCGCCTGAATATCGCGCCACATGACGATGCGCTGACGCGGGCTCAGGGTCAGGCCTTTCGAGGGGCAGACCGGCTCGCAGAAGCCGCACTCGATGCATTTGTCGACGATGACGTCGGCGGCGGGCATGGGCTTGAGGTGCTTGAGGTGGATGTCCGGGTCTTCGCTCAGCACCACGTTGGGGTTGAGGATGCCGTTGGGGTCGAGCAGGCGCTTGAGCCTCCACATCAATTGATAGGCGTCGCTGCCCCATTCGAGTTCGACGAAGGGCGCCATGTTGCGCCCGGTGCCATGTTCGGCCTTGAGCGAGCCGCCAAATTCCACCGCGACCAGTTGCGTCACGTCGTCCATAAACGCCGAGTAACGGGCAATTTCCTGCGGGTCGTTGAAGCCCTGGGTGAACACGAAGTGCAGATTGCCCTCCAGCGCATGGCCGAACAGGATCGCCTCGTCGTAGTGGTGTTTGTCGAACAGCTCGATCAGGCGACGCACGCCAATGGCCAATTGTTCGACGGGGAAGGTCACGTCTTCGATGATGACGGTGGTGCCGGTTTTACGCACCGCGCCCACCGCCGGGAAGGTGTCTTTGCGGATAGCCCACAGGCGTGCGTTTTCGCCCGGGTCTTCGGTGAAGTCGACCTGCTTTTCCACCGGAAAATGCGCAATCGAGGCCATGATTTGCGCCAGCTGTTCGTGCAACAACGCCTGTGTCGCCGCGCGTGCTTCGATCAACAGGGCGCAGGCGCTTTCCGACAGTTCGCGTACGAAAGTGGGCATCCCCGGTTTGTTCTGCACCGAGCGCATGCTGCGGCGGTCGAGCAATTCGACCGCTGAGACGGGCTGGGTTTTCAGCACGGTCACGGCGTTGCAGCAGGTCTCCACATCTGGAAACACAATGAGTGCCGAGGCTTTGTTCGGGTGATCGAGCACAGTGTCGTAGGTCACCGCACTGATGAAGCCCAGCGTCCCTTCAGAGCCAACCAGCAGGTGGCTGAGGATGTCGAGTGGTTCATCGAAATCCACCAGGGCGTTGAGGGACAGGCCGGTGGTGTTTTTCAGGCGATATTTGTGACGAATCTTTGCGGCAAGCTCGGTGTTGGCGCGGGTCTCGCGGCCCAGTTCCGCCAGGCGATCGAGCAGCCTGCCGTGGCTGGCACGAAAGGCTGCGACACTCTGGGCGTCTTCGGTGTCCAGGCGCGTGCCATCGGCCAGCACCAGACGCATGCCGGCGAGTGTGTGATAGGTATTTTGCGCCGTGCCGCAACACATGCCGCTGGAGTTGTTGGCGACGATGCCGCCGATTTTCGCGGCGTTGATCGAGGCCGGATCGGGCCCGATCTTGCGCCCGAACGGCACCAGCCAGGCGTTGGCCTGTGCGCCGATCACCCCCGGTTGCAAGCGGATCTGCTCGCCGTCGCGGCGAATTTCCCGACCGTTCCAGTTGTCGCCCAGCACCAGCAGCACCGAGTCGCTGATGGCCTGGCCAGACAGGCTTGTGCCCGCCGCGCGGAAGGTCACGGGTACTTTGTCGACCTGCGCCAGCTTGAGCAGCGTGACCACTTCGTCTTCGGATTCGACGCGGATCACCAGCTTGGGGATCAGCCTGTAAAAGCTGGCGTCGGTGCCGAACGCCAGGGTCGACAGCGGATCGTCGAAGCGTCGCTCGGCAGGGATCAGGCGCTTCACATCGGCCAGGAAGGCGGCGGGGAGGCTCATGGGGTCTTCCTCATCTGCCGCGGCATCTGACGTGCCGCGTGCTTGGGCTAAAGGCGCGATCACGCGCCTGCTTGACTCACTGGATCAGCGATTCGCGCACCAGGGATTCGCGGGTGATCTCGCTGATGGACTTGGCGCCGGTCAGCACCATCGCTACGCGCATTTCTTTCTCGAACAGGTCGAGCAGGTTTCTCACGCCCGCTTCGCCGTGGGTGGCGAGGGCATAGATGAACGCGCGGCCAATCAGCACAGCGTCGGCGCCCAGGGCGATCATGCGCACCACGTCCAGGCCGCTACGGATGCCCGAGTCTGCGAGGATTTTCAGTTCGCCTTTCACGGCGTCGGCGATGGCCGGCAGTGCGCGGGCGCTGGACAACACGCCATCGAGCTGGCGTCCGCCATGATTGGAAACAATGATGCCGTCGGCGCCGAATTTCACGGCGTCGCGGGCGTCTTCGGGGTCGAGGATGCCCTTGATCAGCATCGGGCCGTCCCAGAAATCGCGGATCCACTCAAGGTCTTTCCAGGAAATCGAGGGGTCGAAATTGTTGCCCAGCCAGCCAATGTAATCGGCAAGACCTGTGGGGTTGCCGCGGTAGGTGGAAATGTTGCCCAGGTCGTGAGGACGGCCATTCACGCCGACGTCCCACGCCCACTGCGGGTGAACCATGGATTGCAGGACGCGACGGATCGGGCCGTTCTTGCCGCTCATCCCTGAATGCAGGTCGCGATAGCGGGCGCCGGGCACCGGCATGTCGACAGTGAACACCAGCGTCTTGACCCCGGCAGCCTTGGCGCGCTCGAGGGCATTGCGCATGAAACCGCGGTCCTTGAGCACATACAGCTGGAACCACATCGGCCGGTCGATGGCGGGCGCCACCTCTTCGATCGGGCAGACCGACACGGTGGACAAGGTAAATGGAATGCCTTTGGACGCGGCAGCGCGAGCGGCCTGCACCTCGCCACGCCGGGCGTACATGCCGCACAAGCCGACCGGGGCCAGTGCGATGGGCATGCTCATGGTTTCGTTGAACAGCGTGGTTTGCAGGCTCAGCTCGGACATGTTCTTCAGCACGCGCTGACGCAGGGCGATGCCGGCCAGGTCCGAAACGTTGTGGCGCAGCGTGTGCTCGGCGTAGGCGCCGCCGTCGGCGTAATGGAACAGGAATGGGGGCAACTTGCGTTGCGCGGCGGCGCGATAATCGGTGGAGGCGGAAATGATCATGGAGTCTCGCAACGTTGATTGAGCGTGGTTGCGACCGGGTGCTCGGGGCACCCGGCGCTCGTCTCTTTAGTGAACCAGCATGCCGGTGAACCAGTACGCCTGAGCGTAGGTGATGCAGCCGACGATGGCGGCGAAGAAGATGCTGTGCTTGAGGGTGAAGCGGAACAGGTCCGATTCCTTGCCGACCAAGCCCGTGGCCGCGCAGGCAACCGCGATCGACTGCGGCGAGATCATCTTGCCGGTCACGCCGCCGCTGGAGTTGGCGGCCACCATCAGCACATCACTCACGCCCACCTGATGCGCGGTGGTCGCTTGCAGCGAGCCAAACAGAGCGTTACTCGATGTGTCGGAACCGGTCAGAAACACCCCCAGCCATCCCAAAAACGGCGAGAAGAACGGGAACGCAGAACCTGTCGCCGCCAGTACCAGCGCCAAGGTAGTGGACATGCCCGAGTAGTTCATGACGAAGGCAAAGGCCAGCACCATGCCGATGGACACGATGGCCCAGCGCAGCTCGATCAGGGTTTCTTTAAAAGTGGTCAGACCAGTTTTGGCGCCGATGCGTAGTACGATCATCGCCAGAATCGCTGAAACCAGAATCGCGCTGCCTGAAGCTGCCAGCAGGTCGAACTTGTAAACGGCCGGCATGGCTGTCGGGTTGGCGACGATGGGCGCGGCCTTCATCACCAGTTGGTCCAGGTGCGGGACCGGGAAGTTCATGGTCAGCGCCTGCAGCGGCCCGCCTGGCGCGAACAGCGCCTTGAACGGCTTGAGGGTCCAGATCGTCACGATCACGGTGAGGATCAGGAACGGCGACCACGCTTTGAGGATGGTGCCTGCCGAGTAGGGGGATTTGCGGGTCGTGCGTGGTTGACCGAAGCCGCCAGGACCGCCACCCATGACTGCCGCACCGCCGCTGGTGCTTGCGACGTGCGCGTCGGTCGCGCGAGCCGGTTGCCAGACTTTCAGGAAGAAGGTCAGGGATACCAGGCTCACCAGTGCCGAGGTGATGTCCGGCAGTTCAGGGCCAATGAAGTTGGAGGTCAGAAATTGCACGATGGCGAAACTGCCGCCTGCTACCAGCGCTGCTGGCCAGGTTTCCTTCACACCTTTGACGCCGTCCATCATGAACATCAGCCAGAAGGGCACGAACACCGACAGCAGCGGCAATTGACGGCCCGCCATGGCGCCGATCTTGAACGCGTCGATGCCCGACACCTGACCGGCCACGATGATCGGAATCCCCAATGCGCCGAAGGCCACCGGTGCGGTGTTGGCAATCAGGCAAAGGCCTGCCGCGTACAGCGGGTTCAGGCCCAGGCCTACCAGCAAGGCTGCGGTGATCGCCACCGGAGCGCCGAACCCGGCCGCACCTTCCAGGAAGGCGCCGAAGCAGAAGCCGATCAAAAGCACCTGCAAGCGTTGGTCGTCGGTGATCGACATGACCGAGCTGCGGATGATCTCGAACTGACCGCTCTTGACCGTGAGTTTGTAGAGGAACACCGCCGCGATGATGATCCACGCGATGGGCCACAGGCCGTACAGGAAGCCGTAGATCGCCGAAGCGATGGCCATGTCGGCTGGCATGTTGAAGCCGAAGATCGCGATCAGCACGGCAAGCAACAGAGTGATGGTGCCCGCGACATGCCCTTTGAGCCGGAAAACAGCCAGGGCCACGAAGAAGAACACGATAGGGATGACTGCAACCAGCGCCGAAAGGCCCAGGCTGCCGAGGGGTGTGTAGAACTGTTGCCAGGTTTGCATGTAGGAGGCCCCGTATTGTTGTTGGTTAGGCCCGGTGTCCGTGTCTTGCGTGCGCGGCGCCTGCAAGCGACAACTGCTTGTCTGTCGTCCTGCCGGTGCTGACGAACGAAATCGCACAGCTCACCAGCTCAAACGTTCCGCCGTCGCGAAGCGCTTGCGGCGTGTCGTGGGGTATCCACTCGTCGCCGGCATCTGTAAATTGGTAATACCAATTTACAATGTCTTGGCGCTAGGTTAAAAGCCTTGGCATTGGTGTGTCAATTTGTGGCTCTAAAACTTTTGTCGCAGTGATCACGGTTTTTTCCTGAGGCGCTGATTTGACCTGCATCTGCCGGGTGAATGTCCGATCACAATCAGCGAGAATATGCGCCCCCTGTTATGTCAGGCGGGGGCCGTCGGGGATGTGGAGTGGAGGGGTATGGGCTTTGATCAGGTGCGTCAGCGCCGCTTGTCTGACGATATTGTCGAACAGCTCGAACGCATGATTCTTGAGGGGACGCTCAGGGCCGGCGGGCGCTTGCCTGCCGAACGCGCGTTGGCCGAGCAGTTCGGGGTATCGCGCCCCTCGTTGCGTGAGGCGATTCAAAAGCTGACGGCCAAGGGCCTGTTGGTCAGTCGTCAGGGCGGTGGCAATTATGTCGTCGAGAACCTGGGCTCGACGTTCAGCGATCCGCTGCTGCATCTGCTGGAAAGCAGCCCTGAGGCACAGCGGGATTTATTGGAATTCCGCCATACGTTGGAAGCCTCATGCGCGTATTACGCAGCTATCCGCGCGACCGACGTCGACCGCACGCGCCTGCGCGAAGCGTTCGATGCCTTGCAGGATTGCTACAGCCGGGTTGATGAAGTGAGCCGTGCGGAAGAGGGCGCGGCCGATGCCAACTTCCACTTGGCCATTGCCGAGGCCAGCCATAACGCTGTGCTGCTGCACACTATTCGCGGGTTGTTCGACCTGCTCAAGCGTAACGTCGTGACCAACATCGGCGGCATGTACAAACAGCGCGCTGAAACGCGCGACATGCTGATCAATCAGCACCGTGAATTGTATCAGGCGATTATCGAAGGCCGGGCCAACGATGCCCGTGAGGTGTCCAGCCGGCATCTGTTGTATGTGCAGGAGGTGCTGGAAGAGGTGCGTCAGCAGGTGCAGCGCACGGCCAGGGCTGAGCGGCGTAACGGGATTTAACGGGTTTCAGATTCAGGGGCGGTTTCGGGACTTAGAGGCGGTTTTTCCGGATTGAGCCGAGACTTCCTGTGGGAGCGAATTCATTCGCGATGCGGTTGTACATTCGACATATTTGCATCGGATGTACCGCCCAATCGCGAATGAATTCGCTCCCACAGATGTCTTGCGTTCGTCAGGCAGGCCGCCGTAGCAGCCAGAAGCAATTCAGTCTTCCTTGCCCTTGTTGCGCACAGCGCGCTGCAGTTCGCGATCGGAATCGCGGACCCGCTCGGTATCACGCTTGTCGTATTCCTTCTTGCCCTTGCCCAGCGCGATTTCGCACTTGATCAGGTGCGCCTTCCAGTAAACGGAGAGGGCGACGGCGGTGTAGCCTTTTTGCGCAACGGAGGCGTTGAGCCGTTCCAGCTCGCGCTTGTTGAGCAGAAGTTTACGGGTGCGTGTCGGGTCAGCGATGACGTGAGTACTGGCAGTCGTCAGCGGCGTGATATGGCAACCCATCAGCCATGCCTCACCGTCCTTGAGCAGCACATAACTGTCCACCAGCTGTACCTTGTTGGCACGCAGGCTTTTTACTTCCCAACCGGACAGGACCAGACCGGCCTCGAATTTGTGTTCGATGAAGTAATCGTGTCGCGCCTTTTTGTTCTGCGCGATGGTCCCTGTGGGATGTTTCTTGAGCTTGGCCATAGGCGACGCATTATAGGGATCAACGGCGCTCTCGGCTATGGGGGCTTTGAGGTGACCTGCGTGCTTGAGCGCGCTGAGTGAATCCCGGACAATGCGCGCTCTTTTTTGCGTGTTGGACGTGTCAACGATGTCGACGGACAAGGTTTCGGTTCACGGTAGCTGGGCGAGTCGCTGGGTGTTCATCCTGGCCGCCACAGGTTCGGCCGTGGGGTTGGGCAGTATATGGAAATTCCCCTACATGGTCGGCGTCTATGGCGGCGGCGCGTTCGTGCTGATGTTCCTGGCGTGCATCGCACTGATCGGCATCCCGGTGATGATGGCCGAAACCCTGATCGGCCGCCGTGCCCGGCAAAGCCCGGCCAACGCCCTGAAAGTGCTGGCGCGCAAGGCGGGACACTCCGGCAAATGGTCGTGGGGTGCGTTCGCAGGGATGATCACCGCGCTGCTGATTCTGTCTTTTTATAGTGTCGTCGGCGGTTGGTCGCTGGAGTACATCATCGACGTCGGCAAGGGCGATTTCCAGGCGGTCACCCCTGACGGCGTGGGCGCGTTCTTCGGTGAGATGATCGCCGACCCTTGGCGCATGGTGGCCTGGCACACGTTGTTCATGCTGTTGTCGGCGATCACCATTGCCAAGGGCGTGAACGCGGGGCTTGAGCGCAGCTTGCGCATCCTGATGCCGCTGCTGTTCGTGCTGATGGTGATTCTGCTGGGCTACAGCCTGACCACCGGGCACTTCATGGAAGGCGTGCATTTCATGTTCGACTTCAAGCCTGAGCAGGTCATGGAAGGTTTGCTGCCAGCGATGGGGCATGCATTCTTTTCCCTGAGCGTGGGCGTCGGTTCGATCATGATTTATGGCGCGTACATGACTAAAGGCGCTTCGATCAGTGCGACGGTTGTGGGCGTCGCGTTGCTGGACACCTTTGTTTCGCTGCTGGCGGGTCTGGCGTTGTTTCCGATTGTGTTCGCGGCGGGCCTGAACCCGAGCGAAGGGCCTGGCCTGATGTTCGTTACCTTGCCGTACGCATTTGGTAACGTGGCGTTCGGCACGGTCATGGGTGTGGTGTTCTTTATATTGGTGGCGGTCGCGGCCTGGAGCTCGGCAATCTCGCTGCTGGAGCCGATGGTTGCCTATCTGGTCGAGCGCACCAAGGTGCGTCGCGGCTGGGTGACGTTCTGGCTGTCGTTCATCTGCTGGTTCGTTGGCCTGGGCACGGTCTTCTCCTTCAACATCTGGAAGCAGGCCAAGTTTTTCGTGAACGAAGGCGGCGCGTTTCACCTCTACCAATGGGGCGCGACGGCGGGGCTGGACTTCTTTGGCGTGATCGATTTCTTCACGTCGCGGATCATGCTGCCCTTGGGCGGTTTGTGTTTTGTGGTATTCGCGGGTTGGGTGATGGGGCGTGAGGCGGTGCGTGACGAGTTGTCGGTACGCAGCCCGGTCCTATTCGCTCTGACGTTCTTTTTGATGCGCTATGTGGCGCCGATCGGCATTCTGATTGTCTTTGCCGCTCAGCTTTGGAAATAACGCTGACATGACTACGCATATTCAACGTTCGGCCCTGTTGCCGTATCCGGCCAAGGCGCTGTACGACCTGGTCAACGACGTGTCCCGCTACGCGGAGTTCCTGCCGTGGTGCTCCGGGACCACGGTGCTCGAGCAGAGCGAGACCAGCATGCGGGCGCGGGTCGAAGTGGCCAAGGGGGGGTTGAGCCAGCACTTCGTGACCCGCAACGTCCTGACGCCAGGGCAGATCATCGAGATGAACCTTGAAGAAGGGCCTTTCAGCCAGTTGCATGGCGTCTGGACCTTCAAGGCGCTGAACGAGAAGGCCTGCAAGATCAGCCTGGATCTGTCGTTCGATTACTCGGGGTCGATCGTTCGCGCGACCCTGGGGCCGCTGTTCAATCAGGCAGCCAATACCCTGGTCGACGCGTTCTGCCAGCGAGCCAAAGAGCTGTATGGCTGAGCCGATGATTCACGTCGAAGTGGTGTACGCCACGGCCGAGCAGCAGACGCTGATCGCGCTCGATGTGCCTGCGGGGACGACGGCGTACGCTGCAGTCGAGGCATCAGGTATCGCGCATAGGGTCGTAGGGCTGGATCCGACGCAATGTCCGCTGGGGGTGTTTGGCAAGGTGGTTGCCAACCCTCAGGCGCGTGTTCTGGAGGAGGGCGACAGGGTCGAGATCTATCGACCGCTGCTCGCTGACCCAAAAGAGGTGCGACGTTTGCGCGCAGAGAAAGCGGCGTTGGCCAAAAAGAAGCAGAAATCGATTTAAGTTTTTCATCGCCTCGATTGTCCAGACGCAAAAAAGCCCGGGATCGCCGGGCTTTTTTTGGGCTGCCGCACAACGCGGCAAGCTGGATTACTGCGGATTGGTATCCAGAGGTTCCTGAGCCGGGACCGGAACGGTTTCGACCTTGTCGACGTCGTTCTGGATCTGCTCGAGCAGGGAGCCCGGCTTCGGCGGTGCTTCCTTTTGAGGCTGATCCCCTTTGTTTTCGGGCGTGACGTTGGTGTCGCTCGGTTTGCCGAGGATCGCCTCGTCACGGCTCACACCTGGCTTGAAGTCGCCGGAAAGGCTCGCCAGCTGATCGTTACCGTTGAAGATCAGGCTGATGCGTTCCTGCTGGCGTTCACCGCCACCTGGCTGAAGACTGTACAGGTAGTCCCAGCGGTCAGGGTGGAACGTGTCGGTCAACAAGGGGTTGCCCATGATAAACCGTACTTGCCGTCGGGTCATTCCCGGACGTAACTGGTCTATCATGTCTTGCGTGACGACATTGCCCTGTTGGATGTCGATTTTATAAACCCCGGGGAATGAACAACCGGCGAGTGCGAGCAGTCCCACGAAGGTGAAACTGGTTAGCAAGAGCTTGGTGTTTTGCATCGGTGGGCGACTTCCACTATCTTGGCTGGGACAACGTAAACCCCGATCATACCTGCATTAAGAGAAGCTGCGAAGCAGCGTCTGCGAGAAAGCTGACCATGGTTGAAAATAGCGAACTACGCAAAGCTGGACTTAAAGTGACCCTGCCACGGGTCAAGATCCTTCAAATGCTCGATTCTGCAGAGCAGCGCCACATGAGCGCGGAAGACGTCTACAAGGCGCTTATGGAGGCCAACGAAGACGTCGGTCTGGCGACGGTTTACCGTGTTTTGACTCAGTTCGAAGCAGCCGGGTTGGTGGTTCGCCACAACTTCGACGGCGGTCACGCCGTATTCGAGCTGGCTGACGGAGGCCACCACGACCACATGGTCAATGTGGATTCCGGTGAAGTGATCGAGTTCTTTCACAAAGGCATCGAAGAGCTTCAGAAACAGATCGTTGCCGAACACGGCTTCGAGCTGGTGGATCACAATCTGGTGCTCTACGTGCGCACGAAAAAGGCATAAGTCTTTTTTTGAAACAACAAAGGCGACCTCAGGGTCGCCTTTGTTGTTTTTGGGGCTTGAGGCCAAATGAGAAATCACGGTGTCACGCTGATCCCTCTGTGGGAGCGAATTCATTCGCGATGGCGGTTTATCAATCAGCGATGTGTGTTGGGTCCCCCGACGTCTCGCGAATGAGCTCGCTCCCACAGGGTCTCGTGCGGGTCGCGATAATTGGCAAGAAGCCTCTCAGGACTTTGCCGCTACGACCATTTTCTTCGCGTGAGCCAGTGACTCTTTGGTCAGATCAATGCCGCCCAGCATTCGCGCCACCTCTTCCACACGCTCATTCTTGTTGAGCTTGGAGACCGCCGTGCGCGTCGCCTCACTCTCGCGCACCTTGTGCACGAACAGGTGTTGATGACCCTGCGCAGCCACTTGCGGCAAATGGGTAACGGTCATGACCTGACCGCGCTCGCCGAGCCTGCGCAGCAATTGGCCGACGATTTCGGCCGTCGGGCCGCCAATGCCGACATCGACTTCGTCAAACACCAGCGTTGGCACGCGAGACGTTTGGGCAGTAATGACTTGAATCGCCAGACTGATCCGCGACAGCTCGCCCCCGGACGCCACTTTCGCCAGCGCCTTGAGCGGTTGGCCGGGATTGGCGCTGACCAGCAATTCGACCTGCTCAAGCCCATTGGGTGACAGCTCTTTATCGACGTTGGCGCGCAACTCGATGTTGAAGCGCCCGCCTGGCATGCCGAGGCGCTGGATTTCATGTTCCACCGCGTGGGCCAGTTCTGGCGCGGCGCGATGGCGCAGGTCGCTCAACTCCCGAGCTTTTTCTTGATAGTGGCGGGCATAAGAGCCGAGCTCGTGCTCCAGGCGCTCGATGGCCTCGTCGTTGGCGTTGAGGGTTTCGATTTCATCCAGCAGTTTTTGATGCAGCGCAGGGACTTCGGTCGGCTGCACGCGATGTTTGCGCGCCAGGGTGTAGATGGTGTCCAGACGCTCTTCGATCTGTTGCAGACGCGCTGGATCAGCCTCGAAGCGATCGAGGAATCGATTGATTTCGCCAACGGCCTCTTCGACCTGAATCTGCGCGCTGGAGAGCAGGTTGGTCGCCTCATTGAGCGCATCCGGGGAGTTGTTCACGCTGGTCAGGCGGTTAAGGCTGGCGGTCAGCGCGTTCAAGGCATTGCCTGAGTCGCTTTCACTGCACAGCTCAACTACTTGTCGGCAGATGCCCAACAGGCTCTCGGCGTTGGTGAGGGTGGTGTGTTCCTGTTCCAGGTGTTCGAGCTCGTTCTCGCCCAAGCTCAGGCCTTCGAGTTCTTCGAGCTGATAGCTGAGCAACTGATGCTTGGCGCGCTGCTCGTCACCGGAATTGGCCAGAAGCTCCAGCTCATGGCGGGTCTGGCGCCAGCGCTGCGCAGCCAGTTGAACCTGACGGGCAAGATCGGTCGCGCCGGCGTATTCGTCCAGCAGGCGCCGATGGGTGTCGGTCTTGAGCAGCGACTGGTGTTCGTGCTGGCTGTGGATGTCGATCAACAGTTCGCCCAGTGCCTTCAAATCGCCTTGGGGGCAGGGCGTGCCGTTTATATAGGAGCGTGAGCGCCCTTCAGCGGTGATCACCCGGCGCAGGATGCACGGGCCGTCGGTTTCGAGATCGCGTTCGCTAAGCCAGCTACGTGCTTCGGGGATGTCCGACACATCGAAGGTTGCGAGGATGTCGGCCTTGTCGGCGCCCGGCCTCACTACGCCGCTGTCGGCGCGATCGCCCAGAGTCAGGCCCAGGGCGTCGAGCATGATCGACTTGCCCGCGCCGGTTTCCCCGGTGATCACGCTCATGCCGCGATCCAGTTCCAGATCGAGGTGTTCAACGATTGCGTAGTTATGTATGGACAGGTGCACCAGCATAAGGGCGGCTCCCAAGCGATATGTCTGGTTATTTATACAGTGTTTTGCTTTGGCCTGACAATGCCCACCTTTAGCTCGATTTGGCAGGTTGCACAGCATTTTTAGCATTGAAACTGTGTTTTGGCAGGTCATCAGGCCCCATCGCTTCATGTCGGAATATTTGTAGGGTTATTCGCCCGATCCTGCACCTTTACCCCTTGAAGCCGAAAATTACGGCCCCATATAGCCGGGCAGAAGCGTGAGTTGAGCCTCACGGACGTAATTGGAGGAGAGAACAATGGCTGACGAACAGAACCCGGATACGCAAACTCAGGATCAAGCTGGCGAGGCGACTTCCGGAGAAGATTTGGCAACCCGTGTGCAAGTGCTCGAAGAGCAACTGGCCGCGGCGCAGGACCAGTCTCTGCGTGTCGCTGCGGATCTGCAGAACGTCCGCCGTCGTGCAGAGCAGGACGTAGAGAAGGCCCATAAATTTGCGCTGGAGAAGTTCGCTGGCGACCTGCTGCCGATCGTCGACAGCCTGGAGCGGGGTCTGGACCTGTCCAACCCGGACGACGAAAGCATTCGCCCGATGCGTGAAGGCATCGAGCTGACGCTGAAAATGTTCGCGGACACCCTCAAGCGCTATCAGCTGGAAGCCATCGACCCGCACGGCCAACCGTTCAACGCTGAGCACCATCAGGCGATGGCGATGCAGGAAAGCGCCGACGTCGAGCCCAACAGCGTGCTCAAGGTGTTCCAGAAGGGCTATCAGCTTAACGGCCGCCTGCTGCGCCCGGCCATGGTTGTGGTCAGCAAAGCGCCGTCGCCTGTTGCACCGTCAATTGACGAGCAGGCTTGAAATCAGCTGAACGGGCCCCATCTAAGGGCCATGGTTTAAAGAATTACCGCAATTTGTAAACGCAGTTGCGGCAACCAAATTCAAAGTTTCGGGAGAGTCAAACATGGGCAAGATTATCGGCATCGACCTGGGGACCACCAACTCCTGCGTCTCGGTTCTGGAAAACGGTAAAGCCAAGGTGATCGAGAACGCCGAAGGCGCGCGTACCACCCCTTCGATCATTGCGTACGCCAATGATGGTGAAATTCTGGTCGGCCAGTCTGCCAAGCGCCAGGCGGTCACCAACCCACACAACACGCTGTACGCCGTGAAGCGTCTGATCGGCCGTAAGTTCGACGAAGAAGTCGTTCAGAAAGACATCAAGATGGTGCCTTACACCATCGCCAAGAACGACAATGGCGATGCATGGGTTTCGGTCAACGACAAGAAAATGTCCCCGCCTCAGATTTCCGCTGAAATCCTGAAGAAGATGAAGAAGACCGCTGAAGACTACCTCGGCGAATCCGTTACCGAGGCGGTCATCACCGTACCGGCCTACTTCAACGACAGCCAGCGTCAGGCGACCAAAGACGCCGGCCGTATCGCGGGTCTGGACGTAAAGCGCATCATCAACGAACCGACCGCTGCTGCTCTGGCCTACGGCATGGACAAAGCGAAAGGCGACCACACTGTCATCGTTTATGACCTGGGTGGCGGTACTTTCGACGTTTCGGTCATCGAAATCGCTGAAGTTGACGGCGAGCACCAGTTCGAAGTGTTGGCCACCAATGGCGACACTTTCCTGGGTGGTGAGGACTTCGACATTCGTCTGATCGATTACCTCGTTGACGAATTCAAGAAAGAAAGCGGCATGAACCTCAAAGGTGACCCGCTGGCGATGCAGCGTCTGAAAGAAGCTGCCGAGAAGGCCAAGATCGAGCTGTCTTCCAGCCAGTCCACCGACGTGAATCTGCCCTATATCACTGCAGATGCCACCGGTCCTAAGCACCTGAACGTGAAGATTTCCCGCGCCAAGCTGGAATCGCTGGTTGAAGACCTAGTTGCCCGCACCATCGAGCCTTGCCGTATCGCGTTGAAAGACTCCGGTATCGACATCGGCGCGATCAACGACGTGATCCTGGTCGGCGGTCAGACCCGTATGCCGCTGGTTCAGCAGAAAGTGACCGAGTTCTTCGGGAAAGAAGCGCGTAAGGACGTCAACCCCGATGAAGCCGTTGCCATGGGTGCTGCGATTCAAGGTGCGGTACTGGCCGGTGACGTGAAAGACGTTCTGTTGCTGGACGTCAGCCCGCTGACTCTGGGTATCGAAACCATGGGTGGCGTGATGACTGCGCTGATCGAGAAAAACACCACAATTCCTACCAAGAAATCGCAAGTATTCTCGACTGCCGACGACAACCAGAGCGCCGTGACCATTCACGTGCTGCAAGGTGAGCGCAAGCAGGCGGCTTCCAACAAGTCCCTGGGCAAGTTCGACCTGGCCGAGATTCCACCAGCGCCACGTGGCGTGCCTCAGATCGAAGTGACCTTCGACATCGACGCCAACGGCATCCTGCACGTCGGCGCGAAAGACAAGGCCACTGGCAAGACTCAGTCGATCGTGATCAAGGCCAACTCGGGTCTGTCGGATGAAGAAATCCAGCAGATGATTCGCGACGCTGAAGCGAACTCGGAAGCGGACAAGAAGTTCGAAGAGCTGGCCGCTGCTCGCAATCAGGGTGATGCACTGGTTCACTCGACTCGCAAGATGGTCGCTGACGCAGGTGACAAGGTCTCTGAAGAAGAGAAGACCGCAATCGAGGCTGCTGTTGTTGCTCTGGAAGCTGCTGTCAAAGGCGACGACAAGGCTGCCATCGACGCCAAGGTCGAAGAACTGTCGAAAGTCTCCGCTCCAGTGGCGCAGAAGATGTACGCCGAGCAGGCTGAGAAGCCAGAAGCCGGTGCGCAGGCTGCACAGGAAGAGCACAAGGCTGACGACGTAGTCGATGCCGAGTTCGAAGAAGTGAAAGATCAGAAGTGATGAACGCAGTGACCCGTCGTGAAAAGGCGCTGGCTCACTTGATCGCCGGTTGACCACTTTCGAGTGGTCGCTGGTAGGATGTCGCCGCGCGGGAGCTTGCTCCCGCGTTGGTGTGTCTGGAACACCCAAAATTTCACGGCTCGCGCACGTCGATTCGCGGGCCCCGTGGCAAAGCCGGATGCTCCTGCAAACCGGCTTGTTCTGCCGCTTTACTCGGTCGATCGAAGGCCGTTGAACCAAGACCAGGATCGTTGAATTGACGTGAGTTGGGTCCGGGCCTGAAAGGGGCTCAACGAGTTCGGCACGCTCAGGAGGGTGGTGTCGGACGTCCTCAAGAGTGCAGAAAACTTATGTCAAAGCGTGATTATTACGAAGTACTGGGGGTGGAGCGCGGCTCCAGCGAGGCGGACCTGAAAAAGGCATACCGTCGTCTCGCGATGAAATATCACCCTGACCGCAATCCGGGCGACAAAGCCTCGGAAGACGCTTTCAAGGAAGCCAATGAGGCTTACGAAGTGCTGTCCGATGCCAGCAAGCGCGCGGCCTATGACCAGTACGGTCATGCCGGCGTGGATCAGGGCATGGGTGGTGGCGGCTTCGGTGGCGGCGGCGCGAACTTCTCCGATATTTTCGGCGATGTCTTCAGTGATTTCTTCGGCGGTGGCCGTGCCGGTGGCGGCGGTCGTGGCGGCGCTCAGCGTGGCAGCGACCTGCGTTACACCCTCGAGCTAAACCTCGAAGAAGCCGTGCGCGGCACCACTGTCAGCATTCGCGTGCCGACGCTGGTGAACTGCAAGCCGTGCGATGGCAGCGGTGCCAAGAAAGGCTCCTCGCCAGTCACCTGCCCGACCTGTGGCGGTATCGGCCAAGTGCGCATGCAGCAAGGCTTTTTCTCTGTTCAGCAGACCTGCCCGCGTTGCCACGGCAACGGCAAGATCATCTCCGACCCTTGCGATTCCTGCCATGGCGAAGGCCGTGTCGAGGAATACAAGACCCTGTCGGTCAAGGTGCCGGCCGGTGTCGATACGGGCGATCGCATTCGTCTGTCTGGTGAAGGTGAGGCGGGCGTTCAAGGTGGTCCGACGGGCGACCTGTACGTGGTTATCAATGTCCGCGAGCACGATATTTTTCAGCGCGACGGCAAGCATCTGTACTGCGAAGTGCCGATCAGCTTCACCGACGCCGCACTGGGTGGCGAGCTGGAAGTGCCGACGCTGGACGGTCGCGTCAAGCTGAAGATCCCGGAAGGCACTCAAACCGGCAAGCAGTTCCGTCTGCGTGGCAAGGGCGTTGCCCCTGTGCGCGGTGGTGGTGCGGGCGATCTGATGTGCCGCGTGGCGGTAGAGACTCCGGTCAACCTGAGCCGTCGTCAGCGTGAATTGCTCGAAGAGCTGCGTGCCTCCCTTGAAGGGGACAGCTCGCACTCGCCCAAGGCCAGCGGCTGGTTCGAAGGCGTGAAGCGTTTCTTCGGCGACCTCTAAGGAGCAGGGCATGCGACGTATTGCTGTGATGGGCGCTGCCGGGCGCATGGGCAAGAACCTGATCGAGGCCGTGCAACTGCGCGCCCCGCAGGCCGGGCTGACGGCGGCGGTCGTTCGTCCTGGCAGCACCATGATCGGCGCTGACGCGGGTGAGCTTGCGTCGCTGGGTCGCATCGGTGTGCAGCTGACCGGTCACCTGGAGCAGGTGCTCGACGAGTTCGACGTGCTGATCGACTTCACGCTGCCTGAGGTGATGCTGAAAAACTTGGCGTCCTGCCGCAAGGCGGGCAAGGCCATGGTGATCGGCACCACAGGGCTGAACGCCGAGCAAAAACACACGCTGCTCGAAGCCAGCAAGGACATCCCGATCGTCTTCGCTTCCAATTTCAGCGTGGGCGTGAACCTGTCGTTCAAACTGCTGGATCTGGCGGCGCGGGTGATGGGTGAAGACGCCGATATCGAGATCATCGAAGCGCATCATCGCAACAAGGTCGATGCGCCTTCGGGAACGGCGGTGAGCATGGGTGAGGTGGTTGCCAATGCGCTGGGGCGTGACCTGAGCAAGGTCGCGGTCTACGGGCGTGAAGGCTACACCGGCGTGCGCGAGCGCGAGACCATCGGCTTTGCCACGGTCCGCGGTGGTGATGTGGTGGGCGATCACACGGTGCTGTTCGCCGCTGAAGGCGAGCGTCTGGAGATCACCCACAAGGCCTCAAGCCGCATGACCTTCGCCAAGGGCGCGGTACGTGCGGCATTGTGGCTCGATGGCAAGGCGGCAGGTTTGTACGACATGCAGGATGTACTCGATCTGCACTGATTTTTCCCCGAGCTGCATCGGCAACTGACGCAACAAAGCGGGCGGAGAAGGGGGTTTCCCTGTATCCTGCCCGCAGTTTTAACCGCTACGCGATATCCTGTCGCATTCTCCAGCCTTGAAGGCGTTTTAGCGGTGGATTAAAAAAGCATTTTTCTGTAAGCTACAGCTTTAGTGTGTCCACTAAAAGCGCGCAGATAATTCGATGAAAAAAAGCGGGGTGACGTGTCAATACGTCATTCCGCTTTTTTACAACCTGCGATCGCCCTTTCAGGCTTTATTACGGGAGGTCTTCTTGACTAAGCCAGCCATACTCGCCCTTGCTGATGGCAGCATTTTTCGCGGCGAAGCCATTGGAGCCGACGGTCAAACCGTTGGTGAGGTGGTGTTCAACACCGCAATGACCGGCTATCAGGAAATCCTTACCGATCCTTCCTATGCCCAGCAAATCGTCACCCTGACTTACCCTCACATCGGCAACACCGGCACCACGCCGGAAGACGCCGAGTCCGACCGCGTGTGGTCGGCGGGTCTGGTGATTCGTGACCTGCCACTGGTAGCGAGCAACTGGCGTAACAAGATGTCCCTGGCTGACTATCTGAAAGCCAACAACGTCGTCGCCATCGCCGGCATCGACACCCGCCGCCTGACCCGCATCCTGCGTGAGAAAGGCGCACAGAACGGCTGCATCATGGCCGGCGACAACATCTCCGAAGAAGCCGCCATCGCTGCTGCTCGCGGCTTCCCGGGCCTCAAAGGCATGGATCTGGCGAAAGAAGTCAGCACCAAGGAAAGCTACGAATGGCGCTCCAGCGTCTGGAGCCTGAAAACCGACAGCCATCCGGAAATCGCTGCCGCTGACCTGCCGTACAACGTCGTGGCCTACGACTACGGCGTCAAGACCAACATCCTGCGCATGCTGGTCGAGCGCGGCTGCCGCGTGACCGTGGTGCCTGCCCAGACCCCAGCGAGCGAAGTGCTGGCACTGAATCCGGATGGCGTGTTCCTGTCCAACGGCCCAGGCGATCCTGAGCCTTGCGACTACGCGATCCAGGCGATCAAGGACGTGCTGCAAACCGAAATTCCGGTGTTCGGCATCTGCCTGGGTCACCAACTGCTGGCCTTGGCCTCCGGTGCCAAGACCGTCAAGATGGGTCACGGCCACCACGGCGCCAACCACCCGGTCCAGGATCTGGACACCGGCGTGGTCATGATCACCAGCCAGAACCACGGTTTTGCGGTGGACGAAGCCACCCTGCCAGGCAACGTTCGCGCGATCCACAAATCGCTGTTCGACGGCACCCTGCAAGGTATCGAGCGCACCGACAAGGACGCGTTCAGCTTCCAGGGTCACCCTGAAGCGAGCCCGGGCCCTAACGACGTCGCGCCGCTTTTTGATCGCTTTATCACAGCCATGGCCAAGCGCCGCTAAGCGGCTGACGTGCGACTGTAGCGAGCAGGTGGCTGCGGCGAGCCGGACTCGATCCGAACGCCCGCCCGGCCACCTCAGAGAATGTTCAAGACGGCTTGCCGACTGACACAGGATTCGAGTGACAACCCATGCCAAAACGTACAGACATTAAAAGCATCCTGATTCTTGGCGCTGGCCCGATCGTGATCGGCCAGGCCTGTGAATTCGACTACTCCGGCGCCCAGGCCTGTAAGGCACTGCGCGAAGAGGGTTACCGCGTCATCCTGGTGAACTCCAACCCGGCCACCATCATGACCGACCCGGCCATGGCCGACGCCACCTACATCGAGCCGATCAAGTGGGCGACCGTCGCCAAGATCATCGAGAAAGAGCGTCCGGACGCACTGCTGCCAACCATGGGTGGCCAGACCGCTCTGAACTGCGCCCTGGATCTGGAGCGCGAAGGCGTTCTGGAGAAGTTCGGCGTAGAGATGATCGGTGCCAACGCTGACACCATCGACAAGGCCGAAGACCGCTCGCGTTTCGACAAGGCCATGAAGGCCATCGGTCTGGAATGCCCGCGCTCCGGCATCGCCCACAGCATGGAAGAGGCCAATGCGGTCCTCGAGAAGCTGGGCTTCCCGTGCATCATCCGTCCGTCCTTCACCATGGGCGGCACTGGTGGCGGCATCGCGTACAACCGTGAAGAATTCGAAGAAATCTGCGCCCGTGGCTTGGACCTGTCGCCAACCAAAGAGCTGCTGATCGACGAATCCCTGATCGGCTGGAAAGAATATGAAATGGAAGTTGTCCGCGACAAAAAGGACAACTGCATCATCGTCTGCTCCATCGAAAACTTCGACCCGATGGGCGTGCACACCGGTGACTCGATCACCGTGGCCCCTGCGCAGACCCTGACCGACAAGGAATACCAGATCCTGCGTAACGCCTCGCTGGCAGTGCTGCGCGAGATCGGCGTCGAAACCGGCGGTTCCAACGTGCAGTTCGGTATCTGTCCGGACACCGGCCGCATGGTCGTGATCGAGATGAACCCGCGTGTATCGCGTTCGTCGGCACTGGCCTCCAAGGCTACCGGCTTTCCGATCGCCAAAGTCGCCGCCAAGCTGGCAGTGGGCTACACCCTGGACGAGCTGCAGAACGACATCACCGGCGGCAAGACCCCGGCGTCCTTCGAGCCGTCCATCGACTACGTCGTTACCAAGCTGCCACGTTTCGCCTTCGAGAAATTCTCCAAGGCTGACGCTCGCCTGACCACTCAGATGAAGTCGGTCGGTGAAGTCATGGCCATCGGCCGCACCTTCCAGGAATCCCTGCAGAAAGCCCTGCGCGGTCTGGAAGTGGGCGTCAGCGGTCTCGATCCCAAGCTGGACCTAAGCGACTCTGAAAGCGCGAGCATCCTCAAGCGCGAGCTGACCGTTCCGGGCGCCGAGCGCATCTGGTACGTCGCCGACGCCTTCCGCGCGGGCATGACCGTTGAGCAGATCTTCGGCATGAACATGATCGATCCTTGGTTCCTGGTGCAGATCGAAGATCTGATCAAGGAAGAAGAGAAGGTCAAGACCATGGGGATGTCGGCCATTGACCGCGATGTGATGTTCCGTCTCAAGCGCAAGGGCTTCTCCGACGCGCGTCTGGCCAAGCTGCTGGGCGTGACCGAGAAGAGCGTTCGCAGCCACCGTCACAAGCTGGAGATCTTCCCGGTCTACAAGCGTGTCGACACCTGCGCCGCCGAGTTTGCCACCGACACCGCGTACATGTACTCCACGTACGAAGAAGAGTGCGAAGCCAACCCTTCGACGCGCGACAAAATCATGATCCTGGGCGGCGGTCCTAACCGTATCGGCCAGGGCATCGAGTTCGACTACTGCTGCGTACATGCCGCCCTGGCACTGCGCGACGACGGGTACGAGACCATCATGGTCAACTGCAACCCGGAAACCGTATCGACCGACTACGACACCTCCGATCGCCTGTACTTCGAGCCTGTGACCCTGGAAGACGTGCTGGAAATCGTTCGCGTCGAGAAGCCAAAGGGCGTGATTGTCCAGTACGGTGGCCAGACCCCGCTGAAACTGGCTCGCGCTCTGGAAGCTGCTGGCGTGCCGATCATCGGCACCAGCCCTGACGCCATCGACCGCGCAGAAGACCGGGAGCGCTTCCAGCAGATGGTCGAGCGCTTGAACCTGCGTCAGCCGCCCAACGCCACTGTACGCAGCGAAGACGAAGCGATTCGTGCCGCCGCCAAGATCGGTTACCCGCTGGTGGTTCGTCCGTCCTACGTGCTGGGCGGCCGTGCGATGGAAATCGTCTACCAGGAAGAAGAACTCAAGCGCTACCTGCGTGAAGCGGTTCAGGTGTCCAACGACAGCCCGGTGCTGCTGGACCACTTCCTCAACTGCGCCATCGAGATGGACGTGGATGCGGTCTGCGACGGTACTGACGTCGTGATCGGCGCGATCATGCAGCACATCGAACAAGCGGGCGTTCACTCGGGTGACTCCGCATGCTCGCTGCCGCCGTACTCGCTGCCTGCACACATCCAGGACGAGATGCGTGAACAGGTTAAGAAAATGGCCCTGGAGCTGGGCGTCGTCGGCTTGATGAACGTTCAGCTGGCGCTGCAGGGCGAAGACATCTACGTCATCGAAGTGAACCCGCGTGCCTCGCGTACCGTGCCGTTCGTTTCCAAGTGCATCGGTGTTTCCCTGGCCATGATCGCTGCACGCGTCATGGCCGGTAAAACCCTGAAAGAACTGGGCTTCACCAAGGAAATCATTCCAAACTTCTACAGCGTGAAAGAGGCGGTATTCCCATTCGCCAAATTCCCGGGTGTGGACCCGATCCTGGGCCCAGAGATGAAGTCGACCGGTGAAGTCATGGGTGTCGGTGACACCTTCGGCGAGGCGTTCGCCAAGGCGCAAATGGGCGCCAGCGAAGTGCTGCCGACCGGCGGTACTGCGTTCATCAGCGTGCGTGACGACGACAAGCCTCTGGTGGCTGGCGTTGCGCGCAGCCTGATCGAACTGGGCTTCGAAGTCGTCGCCACTGCCGGTACTGCACGCCTGATCGAGGCGGCAGGCCTGAAAGTGCGTCGCGTGAACAAAGTGACCGAAGGTCGCCCGCACGTGGTCGACATGATCAAGAACGACGAAGTCACCTTGATCATCAACACCACCGAAGGTCGCCAGTCGATCGCCGATTCCTACTCCATCCGTCGTAATGCCTTGCAGCACAAGATTTACTGCACCACCACAATTGCTGCGGGCGAGGCCATCTGTGAAGCGCTGAAATTCGGTCCTGAAAAGACCGTGCGTCGCTTGCAGGATCTACATGCAGGATTGAAGGCATGAGCATTACCAAATATCCAATGACCGTTCAGGGCGCTCGCGCCCTGGAAGACGAGCTGCATCACCTGAGCAAGGTAGAGCGTCCCCGCTTGAGCCAGGCCATTGGTGAAGCTCGCGAGCTGGGCGACCTGAAGGAAAACGCCGAATACCACGCCGCCCGCGAGGAACAGGGTATGGTTGAAGCGCGGATTCGCGATATCGAAGGCCGTCTGCAGAACTCGGTGGTGATCGACGTCACCACCATCGCCCATACAGGCAAGGTGATTTTCGGCACCACCGTTGAGCTGGCCAACGTTGAGACTGACGACCAGGTCACCTACCAGATCGTGGGTGAGGACGAAGCCAACATCAAACTGGGCAAGATTTCAGTCGGTGCGCCGATTGCCCGGGCGATCATTGGCAAGGAAGAGGGCGATGTCGTCGCGATCAAGACCCCAAGCGGCGTGATCGAGTATGAGATCGTTGAGGTCAAGCACATTTGACCGATTGAGTGGCGAGCCGCTCCGGTGGAGTGGCTTGCGATGAGGGGCAGGTTCCGCTCAGAGGCGCGCAGGTCGCGCCTCCTGACGGGTTTCGCCGTTACTTGTAACGGTGAATGTTGGACAGCTGTTTGTTAGGCTGCGGGTTCTTGCGGTAAATCAGCGCCATTTTGCCGATGGTCTGCACCAGTTCGGCACGGCCTTGCTTGCACAGTTCTTCGATCACGGCGCGACGCTCGTCGCGGTCTTCCAGCTTGATCTGAACCTTGATCAGTTCATGATCCACCAAAGCACGGTCAAGCTCGGCCAGCACGCCTTCGCTCAGGCCATTGCCGGCGACCATCAGGACGGGCTTGAGGTCATGTCCAATGGATTTGTATTGTTTCTTCTGCTCGTTATTGAGCGGCATAATCTGACCCTTTTCGTCTGATTCTGTAAAATTGGCGGGCATTTTACCCGAGGGGCCGTGGCTCCGCCCAGTTAATCACGACCCTTTATCACCGAGGTGCCCCGTGGCGCAGCGTTCCAAAAGCAGCCATAACTGGCTCAGAGAACATTTCAACGACCCATTCGTTAAGCAGGCGCAGAAGG
The DNA here is from genome assembly GCF_059421985.1 of Pseudomonas sp. GW821-FHT02A11. NCBI lineage: Bacteria > Pseudomonadati > Pseudomonadota > Gammaproteobacteria > Pseudomonadales > Pseudomonadaceae > Pseudomonas > Pseudomonas sp. GW821-FHT02A11. Next base: position 37,645 of record NZ_JBWKWB010000028.1, on the reverse strand, counting down.
ACGGCTACCGTTCGCGCGCCAGCTACAAGCTGCTGGAGATCCAGGAAAAGGATCGTCTGATCCGTCCTGGCATGACCGTCGTCGACCTTGGCGCGGCGCCTGGAGGCTGGTCTCAGGTGACCAGTCGTCTGATTGGTGGTCAAGGCCGTCTGATTGCATCCGACATCCTGGAAATGGACAGCATCCCCGATGTGACCTTCATTCAGGGGGATTTCACTGAGGATGAGGTGTTCAAGCAGATCCTCGCGGCGATCGGTAATACACAAGTAGACCTTGTGATTTCCGATATGGCCCCCAATATGAGTGGATTGAGCGCCGTGGATATGCCACGAGCCATGTTCCTTTGCGAGCTGGCGCTTGACCTTGCAGGTCGAGTTCTGCGTCCGGGTGGTGATTTTCTGATCAAAATCTTCCAGGGCGAAGGCTTTGATACCTATCACAAGGATGTGCGCAAGATGTTCGACAAGGTGCAGATGCGCAAGCCGACGTCCTCCCGTGATCGCTCCCGCGAGCAGTACCTTTTAGGGCGCGGTTTCAAAGGCAGTTACGAGGCACCGGGCGATTTCGAGTAAGGGCCATAGCTTTTTTCAAATGGCTTTATTTACGAAGCGTAACGAACATCTTGTAGTCAAAGTTTCACAAAGGGTTACAGACGCCGCCTGCCACACCTGTAGGATCTGTAGTAAGTTAGGCCGGTGAATATCATGCGAGGCACGCTCCAGCGTGGAGCTTGCTTCAGAGGGTAGCTAATTGAACGATATGGCAAAGAATTTGATCCTGTGGTTGATCATCGCTGCAGTCCTGGTGACTGTGATGAACAACTTCTCCAGCCCGAACGAGCCGCAGACCCTCAACTACTCCGAGTTCATCCAGCAGGTGAAGGATGGCAAGGTCGAGAAAGTTGCCGTGGACGGTTACGTCATCACGGGCAAACGCAGCGACGGCGACACTTTCAAGACCATTCGTCCGGCCATTCAGGACAACGGTCTGATCGGCGATCTCGTCGACAACAATGTTGTGATCGAAGGCAAGCAGCCTGAACAGCAGAGCATCTGGACTCAGTTGCTCGTCGCCAGCTTCCCGATTCTGGTAATTATCGCCGTCTTCATGTTTTTCATGCGCCAGATGCAAGGTGGTGCAGGGGGCAAAGGCGGGCCGATGAGCTTTGGCAAGAGCAAGGCGAGGCTGCTTTCTGAAGATCAGGTCAAGACCACCCTGGCTGACGTCGCCGGTTGCGACGAGGCCAAGGAAGAAGTAGGCGAGCTGGTCGAATTCCTGCGTGATCCGGGCAAGTTCCAGCGTCTGGGTGGTCGCATTCCACGTGGCGTGCTGATGGTCGGTCCTCCAGGTACGGGTAAAACCTTGCTTGCCAAGGCGATTGCCGGCGAAGCGAAAGTGCCGTTCTTCACCATCTCCGGTTCCGACTTCGTCGAGATGTTCGTGGGTGTCGGTGCAAGCCGCGTTCGTGACATGTTCGAGCAGGCCAAGAAGCACGCGCCGTGCATCATCTTTATCGACGAAATCGACGCCGTTGGCCGCCATCGTGGCGCAGGCATGGGCGGTGGCCACGACGAGCGTGAACAGACTCTCAACCAGTTGCTGGTAGAGATGGACGGCTTCGAAATGAACGATGGCATCATCGTCATCGCCGCCACCAACCGTCCGGACGTACTGGACCCTGCACTGCTGCGTCCGGGCCGTTTCGACCGTCAGGTCGTGGTCGGTTTGCCGGATATCCGCGGTCGTGAACAGATTCTGAAAGTACACATGCGCAAAGTGCCGATGGGTGATGATGTCAACGCTGCCGTCATCGCGCGTGGTACGCCGGGCTTCTCCGGTGCCGACCTTGCCAACTTGGTCAACGAGGCCTCGCTTTTTGCTGCTCGTGTCGGCAAGCGCATCGTCGAAATGAAAGAATTCGAACTGGCCAAAGACAAGATCATGATGGGCGCCGAGCGTAAATCCATGGTCATGTCGGAAAAAGAGAAGCAGAACACCGCTTATCACGAAGCCGGTCACGCCATCGTCGGTCGCGTTGTGCCTGAGCATGACCCGGTTTACAAGGTTTCGATTATCCCGCGCGGCCGTGCCTTGGGTGTGACGATGTTCCTGCCTGAGGAAGACCGCTACAGCCTGTCCAAGCGCGCCCTGATCAGTCAGATCTGTTCGCTGTATGGTGGCCGTATCGCTGAAGAGATGACGCTGGGCTTCGACGGTGTGACCACCGGTGCCTCCAACGACATCATGCGCGCCAGCCAGATTGCCCGAAACATGGTCACCAAGTGGGGCCTGTCCGAGAAAATGGGTCCGCTGATGTATTCGGAAGACGATGATGGCGGCTATCTGGGTCGTGGTGGTGGCGGTCAGAGTTCGAGCCTTTCGGGTGAAACCGCGAAGATGATCGATCTCGAAGTGCGTAGCATCATCGATCAGTGCTACGGCACTGCAAAGCAGATCCTCACCGACAATCGCGACAAGCTCGATGCGATGGCCGACGCGCTGATGAAGTACGAAACCATCGACGCTGAACAGATCGATGACATTATGGCCGGCCGCACCCCTCGCGAGCCGCGTGACTGGTCGGGTGGCACCGGTAACTCCGGTACGCCTACCGCCCCTGTCGGTCCACGCCCGGAAACACCGATTGGCGGCCCTGCTGCTGACCATTAAGGCCTGACATGACTTCTACGCTGTACCCTACCCGGTTGCCTTGCGGCAACCGGGTTCTTGATTTGTCCCGGACGCACGTCATGGGAATCCTCAATATCACCCCCGATTCGTTCTCCGATGGCGGTCGTTTCGCGCAGCGTGATCTCGCGCTGGGTCATGCCGAAGCGATGGTCAAGGCTGGCGCGACGCTGATCGATGTTGGTGGAGAATCCACGCGTCCTGGCGCGCGCACCGTTTCTCCCGTTGAGGAGCTTGAGCGGGTGGCGCCGATCGTCGAAGCGATCAATCGTGAGCTCGATGTGGTTATCTCGGTGGATACCTCGACGCCTGCAGTGATTCGCGAAACGGCACGTCTGGGCGCTGGCTTGATCAACGACGTGCGTTCGCTGCGGCGTGATGGCGCGCTGGATGCTGCGGTCGCGACCGGGCTGCCGGTGTGCCTGATGCACATGCGCGGCGAGCCGACGGACATGCAGGATGACCCGCGCTACGACGATCTGATTGGTGAAGTGACGTCTTTCCTTCGTGAGCGAATGGACGCCTGTGTGGCGGCCGGCATCGCGGCTGACAAGATCATCCTCGACCCCGGTTATGGATTTGCCAAGACGCTCGATCACAACCTGAGCCTGTTCAAGCACATGGAGGTCCTGAATGTGCTGGGTCGGCCTTTGCTGGTGGGTGTGTCGCGCAAAAGCATGATCGGCAAGGTGCTCGACAAGCCAGTCGATCAGCGTCTTTACGGCGCCCTGGCATTGGCCGCGATGGCCATGCTCAAAGGGGCAAGAATTTTACGTGTGCACGATGTTGCGGAAACTGTCGACGTGGTGCGGATGATTGCCGCTGTCGAATCGGCAAAATAAGAAGGATGGAGCATCCATGACCAAGAAGAAATATTTCGGAACCGACGGCATTCGTGGTCGTGTCGGTCAATTTCCGATCACCCCGGACTTCATGCTCAAGCTCGGTTGGGCTGCCGGTATGGCGTTCCGCAAGATGGGCGCGTGCCGCATTCTGGTCGGCAAGGACACGCGAATCTCCGGTTACATGTTCGAATCCGCGCTGGAGGCGGGCCTGTCTGCTGCCGGTGCTGACGTGATGTTGCTCGGCCCGATGCCGACGCCAGCGATCGCTTACCTGACGCGCACCTTTCATGCGGAAGCAGGCATCGTCATCAGTGCATCGCATAACCCGCATCACGACAACGGCATCAAGTTCTTCTCGGGCCAGGGCACCAAGTTGCCGGACGAGATCGAGATGATGATCGAGGAGCTGCTCGATGCGCCCATGACCGTGGCCGAGTCGGAAAAACTTGGCAAGGTCTCGCGCATCAACGACGCAGCGGGTCGCTATATTGAGTTCTGCAAAAGCAGCGTGCCGACGAGCACTGATTTTGCCGGCCTCAAGATCGTCGTGGACTGCGCTCATGGCGCGACCTACAAAGTGGCGCCAAACGTGTTCCGCGAACTGGGTGCCAAGGTCACCGTGCTGTCCGCGGCTCCGAACGGCCTGAACATCAACGACGATTGCGGCTCCACCCACATGGGCAGCCTGCAGGCAGCTGTCGTCGCTGAAAAGGCTGACCTGGGCATTGGTTTCGATGGCGATGGTGATCGCGTCCTGATGGTCGACCACACTGGCGCCATCGTCGACGGCGACGAGCTGCTTTACATCATCGCCCGCGACCTGCACGAGCGGGGGCGCTTGCAGGGTGGTGTTGTCGGTACTCTCATGAGCAATCTGGGGCTTGAGCTGGCACTGGCGGATCTGAACATTCCATTCGTGCGCGCCAACGTGGGCGACCGTTACGTGATCGCTGAGCTGCTTGAGCGCAACTGGCAAGTGGGGGGTGAGAACTCCGGCCACGTTGTCTGCTTCCAGCACACAACTACCGGTGATGCGATCATCGCTGCGCTTCAGGTACTGCTGGCCTTGAAGCGTACCGGCCAGAGCCTGGCCGAGTCTCGTCAGGGACTGAAGAAATGCCCGCAGGTGTTGGTCAATGTGCGCTTTGAGGGCGGCAAGGTCGACCCTGTTCAGCACCCGGCCGTCAAAGAGGCCTGTGAGCGTGTCACGGCGGCCATGGGTGGTCGTGGTCGCGTGCTGCTGCGCAAGTCCGGCACAGAGCCGCTGGTGCGTGTAATGGTCGAAGGTGAAGACCAGAACGTGGTCGCCGGGTATGCCGATGAGCTGGCAAAACTGGTTGCTGAAGTTTGCCTCTGATTTCGGCTTGCCAGTGTTGAAAGTGTTGGGTAACATCTGCGCCCACTTTGACCGACGAGGTACAGCATGCGTCGCCCTATGGTAGCTGGTAACTGGAAAATGCACGGTACCTGCGCCAGCGTCGCTGAGCTGGTCGAAGGTTTGGCGAACATGGCCATTCCTGAAGGTGTCGATGTTGCGGTATTCCCTTCGAGCCTGCACGTCAGCTTCGTTGTCGAGTGCTTTGAAGATCACTCGATTTCGGTGGGTGCGCAGAACTGCGCACACGAGGCAGGTCAGGGTGCGCTGACCGGCGAGATTTCGCCGACTCAGTTGCAGGACGCAGGTTGCAAGATGGTGCTTGTAGGTCATTCGGAGCGTCGCCAGATCATGGGCGAAAGCGATGAAGTCCTCGCCCGCAAATTTGCGGCGGCCCAGGCAAGTGGGCTTACTCCGGTGTTATGCATCGGTGAAACACTTGAGCAGCGCCAGGCTGGCAGGACGCTTGAAGTTGTCGGGCAACAACTCGACAGCATCATCGAAGAGCTTGGTATCGATGCGTTTGTGAATGCGGTAATTGCCTACGAGCCAGTCTGGGCCATTGGTACCGGATTGACGGCCTCGCCGGAACAGGCGCAGGAGGTGCACGCAGCCATTCGTGCGCAGTTGGCGAAAGAGAATTCTGAGGTCGCGCAAGGTGTGCGGCTTCTATATGGCGGCAGCGTGAAGGCGGCCAATGCGGTCGAGCTGTTCAGCATGCCGGATATCGATGGGGGCCTCATTGGTGGCGCTTCCCTGAATGCAGATGAGTTCGGTGCGATCATTCGCGCCGCGGGAAACTGAAAAAATGCTGGAAACAGTCGTAGTCGTTCTTCATCTGCTGGGTGCGCTGGGCGTTGTTGCTCTGGTATTGCTGCAGCAGGGTAAAGGTGCGGACGCTGGTGCGTCGTTCGGAGCAGGTGCATCAAATACTGTCTTCGGAGGCCAAGGTTCCTCTACCTTTCTTAGTAAGTTTACTGCTATACTTGCCGCCTGTTTCTTCATAACCAGCTTGGGGTTAGGTTACTTTGCTAAAGAGAAAGCTCACCAGCTGACTCAAGTAGGTTTGCCAGATCCAGCGGTATTGGAAGTGAAGCAAAAACCGGCAGCAGATGATGTTCCGGTCCTGGAAGGGCAACAGAAACCAGCCGCTGCTCCAGCTGACGTTCCTGCCGCTCCAGAACAGAAGTAACACAGGATTCGCAGTTGATATTGGGACTGCAAATAGAGTTGTAATGCCGAGGTGGTGGAATTGGTAGACACGCAACCTTGAGGTGGTTGTGCCCATAGGGTGTAGGGGTTCGAGTCCCCTTCTCGGTACCAATTAACAAGGCAGCCCGCAGTAGCGGGCTTTCTTGTAGGTGGATGTGTTGGATTGACCCGAAACGGGTTCGGTCGTATACTTCCGCCCCAGCTTTGTCGCGGGGTGGAGCAGTCTGGTAGCTCGTCGGGCTCATAACCCGAAGGTCGTTGGTTCAAATCCAGCCCCCGCAACCAGTTTTAGCGGAGCCCCTTTTCAGGGGCTTTTTGTTAGCTGGACACTTTATGGCGCCGCTGTTCGACGGCGTTTTCATGATGGGCGCTTCGCCCATTTTTTATTTGCACAGCATGCACGAGGGGGTTCAGGTGTCGAGCAAGCTAGAACAGTTGCAGGCCTTGTTGGCCCCGGTAATCGTGGCCCTTGGCTATGAATGCTGGGGTATCGAGTTTTCGGCTCAGGGCCGTCACTCGCTGTTGCGCGTTTATATCGATAAAGAGGGCGGTGTGCTGGTGGACGATTGTGCCATCGTGAGCCGTCAGATCAGCGGTGTTCTGGACGTAGAAGATCCGATCAGCTCCGAATATACGCTCGAAGTTTCTTCTCCTGGCATGGAACGCCCGCTGTTCACGATCGAGCAGTTTGCCGCCTTTGCCGGGGAGCAAGTGAAGATAAGACTACGTTCGCCCTTCGACGGTCGACGTAACTTTCAAGGCCTTCTCCGCGGGGTGGAGGAGCAGGATGTCGTGGTGCAAGTGGATGCCCATGAATACCTGTTGCCGATCGATCTGATCGACAAAGCCAACATTATTCCCACGTTTGACTGAGACGTGCCAGATACTGCGGATCCCGCGGATCCAATGGCTTGCGAAAGGCGAGGCGTACGATGAGCAAAGAAGTACTGCTGGTTGTTGAGTCGGTATCCAATGAAAAAGGCGTACCGGCCGGTGTGATTTTTGAAGCGCTGGAAATTGCGTTGGCCACGGCCACCAAAAAGCGTTTTGAAGACGAAGTGGACCTTCGTGTGGAAATCAATCGCCACACGGGTGCCTATGAGACGTTCCGTCGCTGGACGGTCGTCGAAGAAGACGATCTTGACGATCCGGCCATTGAAACCTGGCCGAGCAAGGTTGCCCAGACGCATCCGGGCGCCAAGGTCGGTGAGGTTGTAGAAGAAAAGATCGAATCCATCGAGTTCGGCCGCATCGCTGCCCAGACCGCCAAGCAGGTCATCGTGCAGAAAGTCCGCGAAGCCGAGCGCGCCCAGGTGGTGGACGCTTATCGTGAGCGTCTGGGCGAAATCATTTCCGGTACTGTTAAAAAAGTTACACGTGACAATGTCATCGTCGACCTGGGTAACAATGCCGAGGCGCTGCTGGCGCGTGAAGACATCATTTCGCGGGAAACTTTCCGCGTCGGTGTCCGCGTTCGTGCATTGCTCAAAGAAATCCGCACTGAAAACCGCGGCCCTCAGCTGATCCTGTCGCGCACCGCGCCAGAGATGCTGATCGAGCTGTTCCGGATCGAAGTTCCGGAAATCGCCGAAGGTCTCATCGAGGTGATGGCTGCCTCCCGTGATCCAGGATCGCGTGCAAAAATCGCAGTTCGCTCCAAGGACAAACGCATCGACCCGCAAGGCGCCTGCATCGGCATGCGCGGTTCGCGTGTTCAGGCTGTTTCCGGCGAGTTGGGCGGCGAGCGTGTAGATATCGTCCTGTGGGACGACAACCCGGCACAGTTCGTCATCAACGCCATGTCGCCTGCGGAAGTTGCAGCGATCATCGTTGATGAAGACGCCCATGCCATGGATATCGCTGTAGGTGCAGACAATCTGGCCCAGGCGATTGGCCGTGGCGGTCAGAACGTTCGTCTTGCCAGTCAGTTGACCGGCTGGACCCTGAACGTGATGACCGAGTCGGACATCCAGGCCAAGCAGCAAGCGGAAACCGGTGACATCCTGCGCAACTTCATCGACGAGCTGGAAGTCGACGAAGAATTGGCTCAGGTGCTGGTAGACGAAGGCTTCACCAGCCTGGAAGAGATTGCCTACGTACCGTTGGAAGAAATGCTCAACATCGACGGCTTTGACGAAGACATCGTCAACGAGCTTCGCGCTCGTGCCAAGGATCGTTTGTTGACCAAAGCCATCGCTACAGAGGAAAAGCTGGCAGACGCCCATCCGGCCGAAGACCTGCTCTCGCTTGAGGGTATGGACAAGGATTTGGCGATGGAACTGGCGGTGCGCGGCGTAATTACCCGCGAAGACCTGGCCGAGCAGTCTATTGACGATCTGCTCGACATCGACGGCATTGACGATGATCGTGCCGGCAAGTTGATCATGGCCGCCCGAGCCCATTGGTTCGAGTAACTAGGCGCGGCCTGAGGAGAGAAGTGCATGACGCAAGTCACGGTGAAACAACTGGCCGATGAGGTCAAAACACCGGTTGAGCGCCTGTTGCAGCAGATGCGTGAGGCAGGTCTGCCGCACACCGCCGCCGATGAAGGTGTGAGCGATAGTGAGAAGCAGTCTTTGCTGACGCACTTGAAGAGCAGCCACAAGGCGAAAGTGGAAGAACCGCGCAAGATCACTTTGCAGCGTAAAACCACCAGTACGTTGCGCGTTGCTGGCAGCAAGAGCATCAGCGTTGAAGTACGTAAAAAGAAAGTCTTTGTACAACGCAGCCCGGAAGAAATCGAAGCCGAGCGCAAGCGCGAGCAAGACGAGCGTCGTGCAGTAGAAAACGCTGCACGCCAGAAGGCTGAAGAAGAAGCCCGTCTGCGTGCCGAAGAAGAAGCACGCCGTCAGCCTGCTCCTGCTGCCCAAGCTGCAGAAGCGGTTGCCGCTCCTGCACCTCAGGCGGCTGCACCCGTGGCTGTCGAAGCTGTTCAGGAAGCGCCTGTGGCGGCTCCTGCTCCAGCGGCAGACGCTCGCAAGCGCGACGAACCACGTCGTCCTGACAAGCCACGTGCCGACGAGAACAACCGTCGCGGCGGCGGTGGTGGCGATGGCGAGCGCAAAAACGCTCCGCATCGCGCTTCGGTCAAGGAAAAGGCGCCAGCCCCACGGGTTGCTCCACGTACCACCGACGAAGAAAGCGATGGCTTCCGTCGTGGCGGTCGTGGCAAGGCCAAACTGAAGAAGCGCAATGCGCACGGCTTCCAGAACCCTACCGGTCCTGTGATTCGTGAAGTGAAGATCGGCGAGACCATCACTGTGGGCGACCTCGCTCAACAGATGTCGGTCAAGGCCGCTGAGATCATCAAGTTCATGTTCAAGCTGGGTACTCCAGCGACCATCAACCAGGTTCTGGATCAGGAAACTGCTCAGCTGGTCGCCGAAGAACTGGGCCACAAAGTGACCCTGGTCAGCGACACCGCCCTGGAAGATTCCCTGGCCGAGTCGCTGAAGTTCGAAGGCGAGACGTTCTCCCGTGCACCGGTCGTGACCGTAATGGGCCACGTTGACCACGGTAAGACGTCGCTGCTCGACTACATCCGTCGTGCCAAGGTTGCTGCTGGCGAAGCCGGCGGGATCACCCAGCACATCGGTGCATACCACGTCGAAACCGAGCGTGGCATGGTGACGTTCCTCGACACCCCAGGTCACGCCGCGTTTACCGCCATGCGTGCTCGTGGTGCCAAGGCCACCGACATCGTGATTCTGGTTGTCGCCGCTGACGACGGCGTGATGCCGCAGACCATCGAAGCCGTGCAACACGCACAGGCTGCCGGTGTTCCGCTGGTGGTCGCGGTCAACAAGATCGACAAGCCCGGCGCTGACCTGGACCGTATCCGCAGTGAGCTGTCGGCTCACGGCGTAACGTCCGAAGAGTGGGGTGGTGACACGCCATTCGTTCCGGTCTCGGCGAAAGTCGGTACTGGCGTCGACGAGCTGCTCGAAGCCGTTCTGCTGCAGGCCGAAGTTCTGGAACTGGTTGCAACCCCGTCGGCTCCTGGCCGTGGTGTTGTGGTCGAGTCCCGTCTTGACAAGGGCCGTGGTCCTGTGGCGACTGTTCTGGTTCAGGACGGCACGCTGCGTCAGGGCGATATGGTCCTGGTCGGTTCGAACTACGGTCGCGTTCGCGCCATGCTCGATGAGAACGGCAAGCCTATCAAGGAAGCCGGTCCATCCATCCCTGTCGAGATTCTCGGCCTGGACGGTACGCCAGATGCTGGCGATGAGATGAGCGTTGTGGCTGACGAGAAGAAAGCCCGCGAAGTGGCTCTGTTCCGTCAAGGCAAGTTCCGCGAAGTCAAGCTGGCCCGTGCTCACGCCGGCAAGCTGGAAAACATCTTCGAGAACATGGGGCAGGAAGAGAAGAAGACGCTCAACATCGTCCTCAAATCCGACGTCCGTGGTTCTCTTGAAGCTTTGCAGGGCGCTTTGAACGGCCTGGGCAACGACGAAGTGCAGGTACGTGTAGTGGGCGGCGGCGTCGGTGGTATCACCGAGAGCGATGCCAACCTGGCGCTGGCTTCCAACGCTGTTCTGTTTGGCTTCAACGTGCGTGCTGATGCTGGCGCGCGCAAGATCGTCGAGCAGGAAGGTCTGGACATGCGTTACTACAACGTCATCTACGACATCATCGAAGACGTCAAGAAGGCCCTCACCGGCATGCTTGGCAGCGACGTCCGGGAGAACATCCTGGGTATCGCCGAAGTGCGTGACGTGTTCCGCTCGCCGAAATTCGGTGCGATCGCCGGCTGTATGGTCGTCGAAGGTACCGTTTACCGTAACCGTCCGATCCGCGTACTGCGTGAAGACATCGTTATCTTCGAAGGCGAGCTGGAATCCCTGCGCCGCTTCAAGGATGACGCTTCCGAAGTGCGTAACGGCATGGAATGCGGTATCGGCGTCAAGAGCTACAACGACGTCAAGGTCGGCGACAAGATCGAAGTCTTCGAGAAGGTCCAAGTGGCTCGCAGCCTCTAAATCGCGAGCTTCAGGAATCCTGGCAGTCGCCGCATGAAAATGCCCAGCGCCCGTTATGGACTCTAAACGCAACGCCCGGTCCGGCTTCTGCCAGGCCGGGCGTTTGCCGCTTTCAGACCACGCAGCACCGCTGGGTGGCAGCAGCAGGTAACAAGACATGGCAAAAGAATACAGCCGTACCCAACGTATCGGCGATCAGATGCAGCGCGAGCTGGCGCAACTGATCCGTCGTGAAGTCAAGGACCCACGCGTGGGTCTGGTCACCATCACTGCCGTCGACGTCAGTCGTGATGTCGGTCACGCGAAGATCTTCATCACCGTGATGGGAGTCGAAGGCGCGGAAGATATCTCACAGACGCTCAAGGTGCTGAACTCCGCCGCAGGCTTCCTGCGCATGCAGCTGGGTCGTGAAATGAAGCTGCGCAGCGTGCCTCAGTTGCACTTCCATTACGACGAAAGCGTATCGCGCGGTGCTCACCTGTCGGCGCTGATCGAGCGCGCGGTGGCTGAAGACAACCAGCACGACCAAGCTTCCAAGCAAGATGCCTCGGAGGAGTAGCGGCGTGGCTCAGGTCAAGCGTATCCGCCGTAACGTCAGCGGCATCATCCTGCTCGACAAGCCGCTGGGCTTCACCTCCAATGCTGCCTTGCAGAAGGTTCGCTGGTTGCTCAACGCGGAAAAGGCCGGCCACACCGGTAGCCTCGACCCATTGGCCACCGGCGTGCTGCCGTTGTGCTTCGGGGAGGCGACCAAGTTCTCCCAGTACCTGCTCGATTCCGACAAGGGTTACGAAACCCTGATGCAGCTGGGCAAGACTACCACCACGGCAGACGCTGAAGGCGACGTGTTACAAACTCGCCCGGTGACCGTTGGTCGCGCCGATATCGAGGCTGTACTGCCCGATTTTCGCGGGAATATCAGTCAGATACCGCCGATGTACTCCGCCCTCAAGCGTGATGGCCAGCCGTTGTACAAACTGGCGCGCGCAGGGGAAGTGGTGGAGCGCGAGGCGCGTTCTGTTACTATTGCGCGCCTGGAATTACTGGCGAGCGAAGGCGAGACCGCTCGACTGTCGGTTGGCTGCAGCAAAGGCACTTATATTCGGACCCTGGTGGAGGATATTGGTGAGAAGCTCGGCTGTGGTGCTTACGTCGCAGAACTGCGCCGCACTCACGCCGGCCCCTTCACGCTGGCCCAGACGGTCACGCTCGAAGAGCTGGAAGCCGTGCACGCCGAAGGTGGCAACGAAGCGGTCGATCGCTTCCTGATGCCGTCCGACAGCGGTTTGCTCGACTGGCCGTTGCTGAAGTTTTCCGAGCACAGTTCGTTCTACTGGTTGCATGGTCAGCCAGTCCGCGCACCGGATGCGCCGAAATTCGGCATGGTGCGGGTGCAGGATCATGAAGGACGCTTCATCGGGATCGGTGAAGTGAGTGAAGACGGGCGCATTGCGCCACGTCGACTGATTCGGTCAGAGTGACCGGACCCGTCGAGTCGGGGGTCTCCCGGCGCGGCGGTACGAGGGTGGCTGTTAACAGGCATGGTCACTCCTCATTTATAGATACAGGGATTTGTCCCTGGCCTGTTGAAGCTGTTTCTTTGAAACAGTTTCCTGATAGAAGGATTGCCACATGGCTCTCGACGTTCAAGAAAAGGCTCAAATCGTAGCTGACTACCAGCAAGCTGTTGGTGACACTGGTTCGCCAGAAGTGCAAGTTGCACTGCTGACCCACAACATCAACAAACTGCAAGGTCACTTCAAGGCCAACGGTAAGGATCACCACTCCCGTCGTGGTCTGATCCGCATGGTTAACCAGCGTCGTAAGCTGCTGGACTACCTGAAAGGCAAGGACGTGAGCCGTTACAGCGCTCTGATCGCTCGCCTGGGTCTGCGTCGCTAATCAGCGATTGCGCTAGAGGTTGGTTGTCTGTCGTGCGTCAGAGGGTTTCCCGCTGGCGCATGGCAGGCTCCCAGCCTCAAGTTTTATCTGGATACACGTTTTTTCGGTATACACGTACATCTGGACAGGCGTCGGGCCGATTCCCCTCGCTGCCCAAGAATTCGCAAGAAACCAGTTCCCCCAAGAGCCACAAAGAAGGTAGGAAACCGTGAACCCGGTAATCAAGAAGTTTCAATTCGGTCAATCGACCGTCACTCTGGAGACAGGCCGTATCGCCCGTCAGGCTTCTGGTGCGGTATTGGTCACCGTTGACGACGACGTCACCGTCCTCGTGACCGTGGTCGGCGCCAAGCAGGCAGACGCTGGTAAAGGCTTCTTCCCGCTGTCTGTTCACTACCAGGAAAAAACCTACGCCGCCGGCAAGATCCCAGGTGGCTTCTTCAAGCGCGAAGGCCGTCCTTCCGAAAAAGAAACACTGACCTCGCGTCTGATCGACCGTCCGATCCGCCCACTGTTTCCTGAAGGTTTCATGAACGAAGTGCAGGTTGTCTGCACCGTCGTTTCCACCAGCAAGAAAACCGATCCGGACATCGCTGCAATGATCGGTACCTCGGCTGCCCTGGCGATCTCCGGCATTCCTTTCGACGGCCCGATCGGCGCCGCTCGCGTGGCTTACCACGAAAGCACCGGCTACCTGCTGAACCCGAACTACGAGCAACTGAAAGCTTCGAGCCTGGACATGGTCGTTGCCGGTACCGAAGAAGCGGTACTGATGGTTGAGTCCGAAGCCAAAGAGCTGACCGAAGACCAGATGCTGGGCGCCGTGCTGTTCGCTCACGACGAATTCCAGTCGGTCATCAAGGCTGTCAAAGAGCTGGCCGCCGAAGCTGCCAAGCCTACCTGGACCTGGGCGCCTCAGGCAGAAGCCACTGAACTGCTGGGCGCGATCCGCTCCGAGTTCGGTGCTGCGATCTCCGAGGCCTACACCATCACCGTCAAGGCCGACCGTTACGCGCGTCTGGGCGAGCTGAAGGATCAGGTCGTTGCCAAGCTGGCCGTTGAAGAAGGCAGCCCGTCGGCTTCCGAAGTCAAAGCCGCATTCGGCGAAATCGAATACCGCACCGTTCGCCAGAACATCGTTGATGGCAAGCCACGTATCGACGGCCGCGACACCCGCACCGTACGTCCGCTGAACATCGAAGTCGGCGTTCTGCCAAAGACCCACGGCTCGGCCCTGTTCACCCGTGGTGAAACTCAGGCGCTGGTTGTAGCGACCCTGGGTACTGCCCGTGACGCGCAGTTGCTGGACACTCTGGAAGGTGAGAAGAAAGACCCGTTCATGCTGCACTACAACTTCCCTCCGTTCTCGGTGGGCGAGTGTGGTCGCATGGGTGGCGCTGGTCGTCGCGAAATCGGCCACGGCCGTCTGGCTCGCCGTTCGGTTCAGGCCATGCTGCCTGCTGCTGACGCGTTCCCGTACACCATCCGTGTGGTATCGGAAATCACCGAGTCCAACGGTTCCAGCTCCATGGCTTCGGTCTGCGGCGCTTCCCTGGCCCTGATGGACGCAGGCGTTCCGCTGAAGGCACCGGTTGCCGGTATCGCCATGGGTCTGGTTAAAGAAGGCGAGAAATTCGCTGTTCTGACCGACATCCTGGGTGACGAAGACCACCTCGGCGACATGGACTTCAAAGTGGCCGGTACCGCCAATGGCGTCACCGCACTGCAGATGGACATCAAGATCAAAGGCATCACCGAAGAAATCATGGAGATCGCCCTGGGCCAGGCCCTGGAAGCTCGCCTGAACATCCTCGGCCAGATGAACAAGATCATCGGTCAATCGCGTCCTGAGCTGTCGGAGAACGCTCCGACCATGATCGCGATGAAGATCGACACCGACAAGATCCGTGACGTCATCGGCAAGGGCGGCGCGACCATCCGTGCCATCTGTGAAGAAACCAAGGCTTCGATCGACATCGAAGACGACGGCTCGATCAAGATCTTCGGCGAAACCAAGGAAGCCGCTGAGGCTGCACGTCAGCGCGTTCTGGGTATTACTGCTGAGGCCGAGATCGGCAAGATCTACGTCGGTAAGGTGGAGCGCATCGTCGACTTCGGCGCATTCGTCAACATCCTGCCTGGCAAGGACGGTCTGGTGCACATCTCCATGCTGAGCGACGCTCGCGTTGAGAAAGTTACCGACGTGCTGAAAGAAGGTCAGGAAGTCGAAGTACTGGTACTGGACGTGGACAATCGCGGCCGTATCAAACTGTCGATCAAGGACGTCGCGGCAGCCAAGGCATCGGGCGTTTAATCGCACGCAGTCAAGGTTATTGAGAAAGGGCCCGTTTGGGCCCTTTTTTTTCGAGTGCAATTAAGGGGTTACGGCCGGAACGAAACGCAAATGCTCGTTCAGAACATGCATCTTGCAAGCGGAACTTTCCGTAAACGGGCAATCTGCACGATCGGACGGGATCCACTATTTGTTAACTCATTGATTTTCATAAACAAAATCAAGCGGCGAGGTTTGGCACAGCGCTTGCGATATACCTCATAACCCTGCGGCCAACGAGGTTGGCGCAGATTCTGAGAAAAACAGGAGTTACTCGTATGAAGAAGTTCGCTATCGCTGCTGCTACCGCCACTGCTCTGACTCTGACCATGGCTAACGTAGCCATGGCTGAAACCTCGACCCAAGCACCTATGCAATTGGCTGCAGGTGAAGTGGCTAAAACCAAAGAAGCCACCTCTGATACCTGGATCACCACCAAGGTCAAGTCCGACCTGCTGACTGAAAAAGGCATTCCAGGCTCCGACATCAAGGTAGAAACCAACAAAGGCGTGGTTTCCCTGTCGTCGACGGTCGCTATCACCGAAGCGCAGAAAACTACCGCTGTCGCCATCACCAAGAAAATTAAAGGCGTCAAAGCTGTTTCGGCTGACGGCCTCAAAGCTCAGTAATCAGTTTCTCAAGAGCCGAAAGAACGCACGGCTGACGGCCAGGGAGGCTGTTAGTTGGTCGATTGAAGGTTCATGCGAAGGCCACAGGGATGTGGCCATTACAAGCCCTGGCGCTCGCGCCGGGGCTTGTTCTATCTGGCGGTCGAGAAAGTGTCAGCACCTTCGCTCAATATTCCCTCGACTCGGGTCTGATGCGCCCTGTGTTCTCCTAACTACATCCCGCTGCTCAATGCGCACTGTCTTGGTTCAATGCCGGAATGGGTGCGTCGCATGTCTGCACTTACTTACAGCTTCTGAATTAACAGTAACGGTTCGGCGGCGTTGAGTCGGTAATTCACCCTGTCCATTGCCCGATGGTTTTAATAAATGCCTATTAAGTCTTTGAATTAACGGCGTATTTGTCTTGGTCTTGCAAGCCTTGGGCAGAGCGGCTGACCGCATGTTTGGCGGGGTTGGCGGATATGTCGCGGCTTTCGTCACGATCACAGTTAAGGCTGCTCGCGAGGATATTGACGCCAACAATCAAGCGTTTGTCTTTTTCATTCAAATGCGTTGTTGAAAGTAGGCATGAGCATAAATATTGCATACTGCGCAGCCTATCCCTGAATGAGTGAAGATTCGACTCACTTTTTCCGCGCAGTTGTTATTGAACATTGTTCGATTCAATGCGGTGCGAGTGTTGCAAGCCAATTGATTGCGCTGATATTCCGGGCCCAGCCTGAAACTCTTTTGCCGTGAGATTGAAAGCAATGCCCACGATTCCTCTGCTGATTTGCGACGATTCCAATATGGCGCGCAAACAGCTGATACGCGCCTTGCCTTCCGATTGGGGGGTGTCGGTTACCACCGCGACCAACGGACACGAGGGTCTTCAGGCTATTCGTCAGGGCCTGGGGCAGGTGGTGTTACTGGACCTGACGATGCCGGACATGGACGGCTATCAGGCGCTGGCCGCCATGCGCGCGGAGAATCTGCAGGCCAAGGTCATCGTGGTGTCGGGCGACGTTCAGGAAGAGGCCGTGCGCCGGACTCTGGAGCTGGGGGCGCTGGCGTTCCTGAAAAAGCCGGCCGACCCCCTCGAACTGCAACTGACCCTGCAACGCCTGGGGTTGCTGGGTGAGCCGAGCAAACCGGTCACCCCCGCACCCAAGGCGGATACCGCCGTCATCAGTTTTCAGGACGCCTTGCGCGAGACCGTCAACGTCGCCATGGGCCGCGCGGCCGCTTTGTTGGCGCGGGTGCTGGGGGTGTTCGTGCAACTGCCGGTGCCCAACGTCAACATGCTGGAAGTGGGGGAGCTGCACATGGCGCTGGCCGACGCGCAGAGCAGCGACCGGCTCACAGCCGTCTGCCAGGGCTACATCGGTGGCGGGATCGCGGGCGAGGCGTTGTTGCTGTTTCACGATTCTGAAATCGCCGACATGGCGCAGCTGATGAAGATCCGCGACAAGGACTACTCCGACATGGAGATGCTCCTGGACCTGTCGTCGATCATCATCGGCGCGTGCCTGAGCGGTATCGCCGAGCAGATCGACATTGCCTTCTCCCAGGGCCACCCGCAGGTGCTCGGCGCCCATAGCGGCATCGAGGAGCTGATTCGCATCAATCAGCAGCGCTGGAAGAAAACCCTCGCTGTGGAGATCAGTTACAGCCTGGAAGGCCATAATGTTCATTTCGACCTGTTGATGTTGTTCACCGAAGACTCGGTAGAGCGGCTGTCGCGCAAACTCGCCTATTTGATGAGCTGATTCATGAACGATCGTATCGACATCAAAGAGCTGCATTGGCTGTTGACCATCACCCAGAGCATCGACGTTGGCGTGGTGGTGCTGGACCAGGAATATCAGGTGCAGGTGTGGAACACCTTCATGGAAAACCGCTCCGGCGTGCTGCCCTATGAAGCGGCCAACCGCTCGTTTTTCGAGCTGTTTCCCGAGGTCAATCAAGACTGGCTGAAAAAGAAGATCGACAGCGTGATCACCCTTGGTACCCCGGCGTTCACGATCTGGGAGCAGCGGCCGTACCTGGTGCGTTTCAAGAGCTACCAGCCGATCACCGGCCAGGAAGATTTCATGTACCAGAACACCACGATGTTCCCGCTGCGGGCGACCAACGGTGAGGTGACCCACGTGTGCGTGGTGATCTACGACGTCACCGACGTAGCCACCAACCGCCAGCAATTGCAGGCCGCCAACCGCGAGCTGCAGAAGCTCTCCAGCACCGATCGCCTGACCGGGCTGTACAACCGCGGGCACTGGGAGGAAGCGTTGCGTCTGGAGTACGCCCGCCATGTGCGCTACGGCACGTCGGCTGCACTGGTGATGTTCGACATCGACCACTTCAAGCGGGTCAACGACACCTATGGCCACCAGTGCGGCGACAAGGTGATCCAGCGCGTGGCCGACGTGATTCGCGAGCACATTCGCGACTCGGACATCGCCGGTCGCTACGGGGGAGAAGAGTACGCGGTGCTGCTGCCCGACACCGACAAATACGGCGGCGGCATGTTCGCCGAGCGTTTGCGCGTGGCCATCGAAGCGCAGGAGGTCATGCACGAGGGCGAGGTGATTCGCTGCACCATCAGCCTTGGCGTAGCGGACATGAACTCACCGCTCAATGAGTACAAGACGCTGATCGAATGGGCGGATCAGGCCCTCTATGCGTCGAAGAAAAATGGGCGCAATCAGGTTTCGCTGCATGAGTTGGGGTGAGTGACTTCAATCCGGTCACGCAACCAATACCCGGCTGGACATGAACCCGGTGTGAGCGAATCTCCCCGGCTGAGCACGAACCCTAGGTGATCGAATCCCCCCGGCTGTGCACGAACCCTAGGTGATCGAATCCCTCCGGCCGTGCACGAAATCTGTGGGAGCGAATTCATTCGCGAGACATAAGCACAGGTGACAAATAGGGGGCGGATGTGCCACCGCCTCGCGAATGAATTCGCTCCCACAGAAAGGATCGCTTGGGACCCTATGCCAACTCCGCAAAATCACTCAACACGTCATCGCGCAACGTGATGAATCGCGCATCGCTGCGGTTGCGTGGGCGGGGCAGGTCGATATCAACGATGCGCCGGATACGCCCCGGATGCGGCTGCATCACCACCACCCGATCCCCAAGATAAACCGCTTCGTCCACGTCATGGGTGACGTGGACCATGGTGATCTTTTCCTGCTGCCAAATGTTCTGCAGTTCCCGCTGCAAGCGTGTGCGGGTCAGGGCATCCAATGCGCCGAAGGGCTCATCGAGCAGCAGCACGCTCGGGCGGTTCACCAGCCCTCGGGCAATGGCCACACGTTGCGCCATGCCGCCAGAAATCTGATGCGGGTACGACTCGGTGAAATCCTGCAGCCCCACCAGATGAATGTGCTCGCGCACGGTGTCCTTTTTCTGCGCAGGTGTCAGGGGCGCGTTTTTCAGGCCGACGGCGACGTTCTGTTCCACAGTCAGCCAAGGGAACAAGCGGTGATCCTGAAACACGATGCCGCGTTCCAGACCGGTGCCCTTGATCGGCTTGTCATCGAGCAGGATGCGCCCATCGAACGCCTCGTCCAGGCCCAGAATCAGCCGCAGCAGCGTTGACTTGCCGCAACCGCTGGCGCCGACGATGGTGATGAATTCGCCCGGCGCGATGTCCAGTTGCACGTTGTCGAGCACCTGCAGTTGCGTGTCGGCGCTGGCGCTGGAAAAGCGCTTGCTGATGTTCTCCAGGCGCAGGCCATTGCCTTGCTGGGCCGGGAGGGAAATCGATTGAGTGGCAGGCATGAGTGATCCCTTTTGCTGGAAGTTAACGAGGCGTAATGCCGTAAAGCCGCTGCAGGCGTCGCTCCAGTCGGCGCGCCAAAACGTTCAGCGCCCAGCCCACCAGACCGATGATCACCATGCCGAACAGCACCAGATCCATCATGAAATGTTCGCTGCCATCGATCAGCGTGTTGCCGATGCCGTCGCCCGACACCAGCAGGTATTCGGCACCGATGGTGGCCAGCCACGAGTACACCAGCGCGAGATAAATACCGGTGAAAATCGAAGGCAGTGCGGCGGGCAGCATCACCCCGACGATGGTCTGCCAGCGGCTGAAGCCGTAAACCTTGGCCACTTCCACAAATGCATTGGGCACGTTGCGCAGGCCGTCACAGGTGTTGACCACCACCGGCACCAGCGCCGCGAGGGAGAGGAACACCACCTTGGCGACGTCGCCCAGGCCGAACCACACCGAAATGAGTGGAATCCAGGCGAACAGAGAGATCTGTTTGAAGGTGTTGAAACTCGGGCCCACCAACCGCTCGAACAGGCGGGAGAAGCCCAGCAGGCAACCAAGGATCAGGCCCAGTACCGTGCCGATGAAAAAGCCACTGAGGTTGCGCGCCAGGCTTGACGAAATCGCTCGCCAGAACTGCCCCGAGGTCACCTGATCCCAGGCTGTAACGGCGACCTTCTGCGGCGAGACCAGCAGGCCCGAATCGCTCCAGCCCTGATTGACCGCCAGCCACCAGATAGCGACTGCGACGATGGGCACGACCCAGCCGCGATAGCAATGCTGGCGTGGGGGCTGGGTGATTGCCAATGAACTCATGAGAGCCTCCCGGGTGCGACTGGCCGACCTTTGTTCAGACGGCGCTCGACGACTTCGAATGTCCGATCGATCAGCAGGCCGACCGCGCCCACCACGACCACCGCAGCCATCACCAGATCCAGTTGGAACAGCTGACGGCCATAGGCGATCAGGTAGCCCAGACCTTCGCTGGAGGCGAGCAGCTCGACCACCACCAGCGACAGCCAGGCCTTGGTGAAGCCCAGTCGCAAACCGGTGAAAATCGGCGCGACGGCGGACGGCAGGACGATGTCGGTGACGATCTGGCGATGGCTGAAACCGTAAGCCTGCCCGACTTCCAGCAGGCGTTTGGGTACCTGATGAAAGGCCTGCAAGGTGCACAGGGTGACCGGCACCAGCGCGGCGTGGGCGATGAGCACGTATTTGAGGGGTTCGCCGATGCCGAACAGCAGCAGGGCGAAGGGCATCCAGCCCAGAACGGGAATCTGCACCAGAGCGTTGAAGGTCGGCAGCAGGTAATCCTCGACGGTCTTCGACAGCCCCATCACCAGACCCAGCGTCACGCCCAGCCCCGAGCCAATCACAAAGCCCACCAGCACGCGTTGCAGGCTGGCCGATGCGTTGAGCCACAAGTCCCCGGTGGTCACCAGGTCCACCAGCGTCTGATAGACATAGGCCGGTGGCGGCAAGACCTGCTCCGACAGCCAGCCACGTTCGGTGCCCAAGTACCACAGCCCCAGCAGCGCGATCGGCAGCAGCCAGGGCAGGGTGCCGTTCAGGGCCCGGGATCGCCAGGCGATACGGGGGCGTTGGCTGGCCGACACGCGCCTAGGGGCGCGGGCCGGAAAGTTGGGGAGACGTTCGACGGGCGCCAGAGGCTTTGCAGGCGTCTGGTGCCGTTCGAGTGCGCTAGCGTTGGCTCGGGCCATGGCATCAGCCTCCGTTGTTCACGGCTTTGTCCGACGACGCCGTTGCGTTATTCGCAGCGGCCTTGCCATCAGCGCCGTACGCCGTCCAGTAGTGCTGCAGCCCTTTGGACTTCAGCGCGTTTTCCAGGTATTTGGTTTCGAACCAGCCGTCGATGCTGACCGGGCGACGGATCATCTTCTCCTCCTTGGCCTGATCCGCGACGGCCTGATAACGCGCCTTCAGGAAGTCATCCACCAGGGGCGATGCGCTGTCGCGCAGGGCGATGTGACCGAAGTCAGCCTTAAGCGAGGCGATCGGTTCGTTGGTCTTGGCCCACTCGTTGAGCACGGCGTCGCGGTTGCTCTCTTCGGATTCCCACTTGGCCGCTTCGACGAGGGTGTCGACCATTTTCTGCACGTTGGCCGAGTGTTCTTTTTCATAGTCGCCACGAACCACCAGCGCGCACTGGCGGGTGTAACGCACGTCGTTGTTCGGGTTGTCGAAGATGATGTCGGCCAGGCCCTGATCGCGCAGTTTGAACAATTCGCGACCGCCAAATGCGGCGTCGACGCCTTTGGACGCCAGCGCGGCCTGGCTGCTGCCGCTGTCGAGGTTGATCACTTTCAGGTCGCGTTCGGTCAGGCCGTGGTCGGCCAGCAAGTTGATCGACACCAGATGGCCGTTGGTGCCGCGGAAGACCGCGACTTTTTTGCCTTTCAGGTCTTCGATGGTCTTGATGTCAGAGCCTTTGGGCACTGCCAGATACACGTTGGAGCGCACGCCAATGGCCGCCAGCAGCTTGGTGTCCAGACCGTTGGCGCGACCGACCACTTGCGGCAGGTCGCCTTCGTAGGCGAAGTCCAGTTGCTTGTTCGACAGGGCTTCGTTCACCGCAGGGCCTGCGCCCTTGAAGAAGAACCACTGAATCTCTGTGCCCGTGCCTTCAAAGGCTTTTTCCAGAAGCTGCTGGTTGCGCACGATGCCCAGCGGTGAGCCGCTGAAGGTCACCGGATCGCCGCCTCCGGCGCTGGCCACGCCGATGCGCAGCACGTCGGCCTCGGCCAAGGGCATCATCAGCAGCGCCGCCAGTGCGGTAGCTACGCTTGTTTTGCTGAAGAGAGAGGGGCGCTTGGCCTTTGCCATGACGGTTCTTCCTTAAAGAATGAGTGACGGGTGTGTCAGGCAGCCAGATGCTTTTTGTCGGCTTCTGTGCGCGGGGAGAGGGTTTGCGGGGTTGGTTTGATCGCTTGACTGGAGCGGCCATCGACACCCACCGGAATGTCGCCGGCGATGGTGGTGCGACGCACGATGCGCTGCGCCTGGCCGTAGTCGTTGATGGCGATGTGTTGCGTGGCGCGGTTGTCCCAGATCACCACGTCGCCTTCGCTCCAGCGCCAGCGCACAGTGTTGTCGACCTGAGTGATACGGTCGTGGAACAGTCGAATCAGCTGTTTCGAATCGTTGCTGCTGACGCCCTGTATGTGTTTCACAAAGTGACCCAGAACCAGGCTGCGCTCACCGGTTTCCGGGTGCACACGCACCAGTGGGTGCTCGGTCTCGTAGATCTCGGCGGTGAACTGTTCACGGTAGCGTTTGACGCCCGCGTCCCCGGTGTCCTTGGGCGTCACGTAGTCGTAAACGTTGGTGTGCAGGGCGCGCAGATTGTCGGCCAGCGCCTTGAGCGGCTCCGGCAGGTCGGCATAGGCCGCTGCGGTGTTGGCCCATACGGTGTCGCCACCGTACGGCGGAATGACCACGCCACGCAGGATGGAGACTTTCGGGTAGTCGGCAACGAAGGTGACGTCGGTGTGCCAGGAGTTGGCGCGAGTTTCGCGGGAATCGAGGTTGAGGATCGCAGTGCTTTGCTCAGCGGAACGCACGGTAGGATGCGGCACCTGGTCACCGAACAGGCGGGAGAAGCTTTCGTGTTGCTCGTCGGTGAGGAACTGTTCGCGAAAGAACAGCACTTTGTGTTTCAGCAGTGCCTGATTGATGAAATCGAAATCGTGTTCGCAGATATCACCGGAAAGTTTGATGCCGGAAAGCTCGGCACCAATTTTCCCTGCCACGGGTTTGATCTGAATCGCCATGTCCTGAACTCCTGTTTAGGTTGTTGTGGCTCAGATCATAAAGATATAAATCGGCGATCCGCTAATCACCTTTTGTCATAAATATAGAAGGAGAGTTTATGCGTAGCGTTTATGAAGATAACTAGATTACATAAGGTTATTCGAAAGTAAGATGCGGCATCCTCTGGCTCGCCGCGACAGAAAATTGTGGGAGCGAATTCATTCGCGAAACGTCGTTACAGCCCACGCATCTTTGTCGGCTGTACTATTTTTCGCGAATGAATTCGCTCCCCACAGGGTTCGAGTCGTTGCGTAGAAATATCTACGTCTGCGGAATGTCATCCTGCACATCCGGCCCCTTCAACACGCCCAACGACTTGCGTAGCCCCAGAACAGGTACAGATGCCCTGGCTGCATAGCGATGCGGGTGAAGGCACGGCCGTCGATGGCCAGGCGGTTTTTGAGGTAGCTGATGTGTCACTTCTTGTTCTTGCGCGATGGCGAAGTGCGTTCACAGCCCGAATGGCGTTTCTTCGAGTCCTTTGACTCCAGCGTGCAAGGCGAACACGCCCCCGGCCAACGGCTGATCGCTGAGGTCACCGCTGGGGCGAATCGAAGTGACAAAAAGGGTGTCCAGATCACGCCCGCCAAACGCGCACATGGCCGGTTTCTTCACCGGCACTGACAGCGAGCGATCCAGCTGGCCTGCCGGGGTGAAGCGATGGATCAGGCCTTCATCGTTGCCGCAGATCCAGTAGCATCCGTCGGCGTCCACCGCTGCGCCGTCGGGGCGACCGGGGTGCTGTTTCATGTCGACGAACAGGCGGCGATTGTGGGGGATGCCATCGTCGATGTCGTAATCGAAGGCCCAGATCTTCTGCACCGAGGGGTGCGAATCGGAAAGGTACATGACCCGACCATCGGGGCTGAAGCCCAGGCCGTTGGGCACGATCATGTTGTTGATAACGGCGCGCAGAGGCGCGGATTGACCACCGATGTAGCGATAGAGCGAGCCGGTGGTTGAGGACGCGCCCATGTCCATGAACATGGTGCCGGCCCAGAAGCGGCCCTGACGGTCGCAGCGACCGTCGTTGAAGCGCATGTTCGGCCGAGCGTGCTCAACGCCGAGCAACCGCTGTGAATTCAGGCTGCCATCGGCTTGCGGAATCAGGCGATACAGGCCGTCTTCCATCCCGCCCAGCCAACTGCCGTCGCTGTGGCGGGCGATGCAGGCGAGCATTTGCGGCGCCTGCCAGCTCTGCGAGCGGTTATCCAGCGCTCTCCAGCGATGCAGACGCCCCGCCGGAATATCGACCCAGTACAGCGCCTGTTCCTGCGCGCTCCACACCGGGCTTTCGCCGGTAGCGTTGCGCGCGTCGAGGATCAACTCAGCCTGCATGGCACTCGTTCTCTGAGGTGGAAAAAGACAGGTTCAGTCTCGCCATTACGCCAGCGGCAATCACGCGTCGCCAAATGGCCCTGACGCCACGAATGCGCCGCCCTGGTACACCATTGCCGGATCATCTGCAGCAGGCGCTGGCTGCGCTTCGACCTTGGCGCGGAATGGCTCGGAGCTGTCCTTGGGCTGGTAATTCAGATGGCTGGCCAGGCGGTTGTCCCACCAGACCTTCGCGTTGTTGGACGCGCCGTACACCACGGTGTGGCCAACGTTGGGAGTGAACAGGCCGCGCTCGATCAGTTGGGTCAGGTCGTCGTAACTCAGCCAACTGCTCAGCATGCGGCGGTTCTGCGCTTCCGGGAACGAGGAGCCGATGCGGATACTCACGGTTTCGATGCCGTAGCGATCGAAATAGAAGCTGGCCAGGTCCTCACCGTAGGACTTGGACAGGCCGTAGTAGCTGTCGGGGCGCTTCACGGCGCTGGCGTCGATGGTTTCGTCCTGGCGGTAGAAGCCGATCACGTGGTTGGAGCTGGCGAAGATCACCCGCTTCACGCCATGACGACGGGCCGCTTCGTAGAGGTGGTAGGTGCCGCAGATGTTCGGGCCGAGGATGTCTTCGAACGAGTGCTCGGTGGACACACCGCCAAAGTGCACGATGGCGTCGACGCCTTCGACCAACTGATGAACGGCGGCTTTATCCGCCAGATCGCAACGCTGCACTTCTTCATGAGGGCCGGCGGCAGGGGCCATGTCGGCGATGTCGGAGAGGCGCAGAACATTGGCGTAAGGGCGCAAGGTTTCGCGCAATACCTTGCCAAGACCGCCCGCGGCGCCTGTCAGCAGAATGCGGTTCAAAGGCGTGGAGGCACTGGATTGAGTCATCATGAGAGACCTTGATGGACGTTGTTGTTATAGGTGTCATCGGTTGTCGTATGACACGTGCCGGGATTATCGACACCCGTAACAAACTTTGTCAACGCGTGAGGCCAAGGCTCAAATCCAGTCTTCTGTCCTGAGCCCGGCGACTCTTTCGAACTCCCTCAGATTATTGGTGACGATCACCAAACCTTGGGATCTGGCGTGGCCAGCGATCATCTGGTCATAAGGGCCAATCGGCGTTCCCGCACGGGCAAGTTCAGCCCTGATCATCGCGGTATGGGCGGCGGCATCATTGTCATATGGCAGCACGTCCAACCGTGCGACGAAGCCTTCGACAACAGCCAGATTTTTCTGCGCAGCTGCCGACTTCTCTGCTCCGTAGATCAGCTCCATAAGGGTAATGGTACTGATGCAAAGCTGGCCGTGATGCCGATTGAACGCTTCTCGGACCTGAGCGGGTTTGTTTTTGATTGTGAAAATGCAGATGTTGGTGTCGAGCATGTACCTGAGCATTAGAACGACTCGCGGGTCTGATCGGCGGGTTGTTCACGATCGTTCATGAAGTCGGCGCTCACGCCTTCTCCGTCAAACCAGCTGTCCCAAGACTCACCTGCCGGAGTGATGATTCGAGTTCTGCCAATGGCAATCACATCGACGCGTTTAACGTCATCGGGAAGCGCTACCGCTTTGGGCAAGCGGACGGCCTGGCTGCGATTACTTTTGAATAGGGTGGATTGTTCCATGTCTGTACCTCCGGTGGGATATCCCTCAAAGATATGCAAGGTTAGGCTCACTTTTGGATATGTCAATGGGATATACAAAACTCAAGCGCTGTAGCCGATGTATGGACGAGGAGTAGCTGTTGCGAAGCTCATTTTTCTCTGCTAATTTCGAAAATGTTAACGATGACATTTCCGCTTTAACAATAAAAACAACGGGATTTTTCGCCATGACAACTCGCCTCAAGAAGGGCTTTTCCGCCGTTTTCTGTTCGCTCGCTGTGGCTGTAGCGTGCGCAGGCTCTGTCACCGCTCAGGCGGCGGATGCCAAAGCCGCTCCGCTGAAGATCGGTGCCTCATTCCAAGAGATCAACAACCCCTATTTCGTGACCATGAAGGATGCTCTGCAGGACGCCACCAACAGCATCGGGGCGACCTTGCTGGTGACCGACGCGCGTCATGATGTCTCCAAGCAGCTCAGCGATATCGAAGACATGCTGCAGAAGGGCATCGATGTGCTGATCATCAACCCGACCGATTCGGTAGGTGTGCAGTCGGCGGTCAAGCAGGCTCATGACAAGGGCGTGGTGGTGATTGCGGTGGACGCCCAGGCCAGCGGCCCGCTGGATTCCTTCGTCGGCTCCAAAAACTACGACGCGGGCGTTCAGGCCTGTGAATACCTGGCGACTCACATCGGCGGCAAAGGCGACGTCGGGATTCTTGACGGCATCGCCGTGGTCCCGATTCTTGAGCGCGTGCGTGGCTGTAAGGACGCACTGGCCAAGCACCCGGACATCAAGATCGTCAGCATCCAGAACGGCAAGCAGGAGCGTGACCAGGCACTCAGCGTGACCGAGAACATGCTTCAGGCTCAGCCCAATCTCAAAGGCCTGTTCAGCGTCAACGACAACGGCTCGATGGGCGCATTGGCGGCCATCGAATCCAGCGGTCGAGACGTCAAGCTGACCAGCGTCGACGGCGCGCCGGAAGCAGTCAAGGAAATCCAGAAACCGAACAGCAAATTCATCGCCACCTCCGCTCAATACCCGCGTGATCAGGTGCGTCTGGCCCTGGGCCTGGCGCTCGCCAAGAAGTGGGGCTCGCAAGTCCCGGCGACCATTCCGGTGGACATCCTGCTGGTGGACCAGGCCAAGGCCAAAACCTTTACCTGGTGACACTGACGCTGCCGCCCGCCTGACGTTTCTCCGTTGGGCGGGCGGCGCGGATTCACGCGAGCTGCGGTTTGACGAGGTGCTTATGAGCTGCCTTCTGCAACTGGAAAACATCTGTAAAAGCTACCCCGGCGTGCACGCGCTCAAGTCGATCAATCTGTCGGTCGAGCGCGGCGAGATCCACGCCTTGCTGGGCGAGAACGGCGCGGGCAAATCCACGCTGATGAAGATCCTCGCCGGTGTCGAGCATCAGGACAAAGGCAGCATCCTTATCGATGGCGCCGAGCAACATTTCGCGACGTATAACGAAGCCATCGCCGCGGGCATCGGCATTGTGTTTCAGGAATTCAGCCTGATCCCGTATCTCAATGCCGTGGAGAACATTTTCCTGGGCCATGAAATCGTCAACGGTTTCGGCCTGCTGCGCAAAGGCGAGATGCGCGAGAAAGCCATCGCGCTGTTCGATCGCCTTGGGGTCAAGATCAACCTCGATTGTTCGGTGCAGCATCTGAGCGTGGCCGAGCAGCAATTCGTCGAAATCGCCAAGGCACTGGCCCTTGAAGCGCGCCTGCTGATTCTCGATGAACCCACCGCCACGCTGACGCCATCGGAAGCGGAGCTGCTATTCGACATCATGCGCGAGCTGAAAAATCAGGGCGTGGCGGTGATCTTCATCTCTCATCACCTTGAGGAAATCTTCCAGGTCTGTGATCGCATCAGCGTGCTGCGCGACGGCGCTAATGTCGGCGCGCTGACCGTCGCCGACAGTGACATCGACACCCTGGTGGAGATGATGGTGGGGCGTCGTCTGGAGGCAAGTTTTCCGCCCAAACCCGACAAACCGCTGGGCGACGCCGTGCTGCAGGTGCGCGATATTCAGCTGACCCGCAACGGCCCGCACAACAGCTTCAACCTGCACAAGGGCGAGATTCTCGGCTTTGCCGGGTTGGTCGGTTCCGGGCGCACGGAGCTGGCGCTGGGCGTGATCGGCGCGTTGCCGGTGGTGAGCAAGGACGTGCTGCTGCGTGGCCAGTCGGTCAACCTCAGTGATCCCGCGCACTCGTTGGCCAACGGCATCGGCCTGCTGCCCGAGAGCCGCAAGAGCGAAGGGCTGATCGTCGATTTCAGCATTCGCGAGAACATCTCGCTGAACAACCTGGGCAAGTACGAAAGCGCCGCGCACCTGCTCGATCGGCACAAGGAAGACACCACCACGGCCGAGCTGATGAAGCAGCTGTCGATCAAGGCGCCTTCTTGCGAAAGCCGGGTGATCAATCTGAGCGGCGGCAATCAGCAGAAGGTGGTGATCGCCCGCTGGATCAATCACCACTGCGACATTCTGATCTTCGACGAGCCGACCCGAGGCATCGACGTCGGCGCGAAGGCGGAGATCTACACCCTGATGCGCAAACTCACCGAACAAGGCTTCGCGATCATCATGATCTCTTCGGAACTGCCGGAAATCATCGGCATGTGCGATCGCGTGGCCGTCTTCAACAAGGGCGCCATCGTCAACGTGCTGCAGGCAAGTGACATCAACCCGCAAGAAGTGATGCGCCATGCCACCGGGAGTCTGAACAGTGAACACGTCCATTAAAACCATGACTGCACAACCCAATCGCTTGAGGATCAACTTTGCCCAACTGATCCGCTCGCCGGCGTTTTATCCCTTCGTCGGGCTGGTGGTGGTGACGGTCTTCATGATCTTCGCCAGCGACAAATTCCTCACCGGTGCGAACCTGGAAAACATCGCCAGGCAAGTGTCGATCAACGCCATCATCGCCGTGGGCATGACCTGCGTGATCCTCACCGGTGGCATCGATCTGTCGGTGGGGCCGGTGATGGCGCTGTCCGGCACTTTGACCACCGGCTTGATGGTCGCAGGCGTTCCGGCGCCGATCGCGATCCTGATCGGTTTGCTGATTGGCGTGGGCTTTGGGGTCGGTAACGGGATCTTCGTCGCCTACCTGAAAATGCCGCCGATCATCGTCACCCTCGCGACCATGGGCATCGCCCGCGGCTTGGGCCTGATGTACACCGACGGCTACCCGATTTCCGGGATGCCGGACTGGTTCGCCTGGTTCGGTCGCGGCACCTTGTTCGGCATTCAGGTGCCGATTGTGATCATGCTACTGACCTACTTCTTCGCCTGGGTGCTGCTGCAACACACCCGCATCGGCCGCTACGTCTACGCCATCGGTGGCAACGAAGAAGCGGTGCGCCTCTCTGGCGTGCGGGCTTCGCGTTTCAAGCTGCTGGTGTACTCGATCAGCGGACTGACGGCAGCGATTGCCGGGCTGGTGCTGTCGTCGCGTCTGATGAGCGGCCAGCCCAACGCCGGGGTCGGTTTCGAACTGGACGCCATCGCTGCCGTGGTATTGGGCGGCGCGTCGATTGCCGGTGGTCGCGGCGTGATCATCGGCACTCTGGTGGGGGCCATGCTGTTGGGCGTGCTCAACAACGGATTGAACATGCTCGGCGTGTCGCCGTATGTGCAGAGCGTGATCAAGGGCGCAATCATCTTGCTGGCGATTTTCATCAGTCGGCAGCGGCATAAATAAACCGATTTTGAACACCACACCTGTAGGAGCGCGCTTGCCCGCGACGGCGGCGGGCCAGAGGCATTGCTGCCGACTGACACGACGCCATCGCGGGCAAGCGCGCTCCTACAGGTCATCAATACTCAAAAGGTGAACCGACATGGAACAAAACACAAAAACCACCATGCAAGCCGTCGTCTGCCACGCGCCGAAAGACTACCGCCTAGAGCGCATCACCAAGCCGGTGGCACGCATCAACGAGCTGGTCATCCGCATCGGCGCCTGCGGCATCTGCGCCAGTGACTGCAAATGCCACTCGGGCGCGGCGATGTTCTGGGGTGGCGAGAGCCCGTGGGTCAAGGCGCCCGTGGTGCCGGGCCATGAGTTCTTCGGCTATGTGGATTCGGTGGGCGAGGGCGCTGAAGAGCACTTCGGCGTGAAGGTTGGCGACAAGGTCATCGCCGAGCAGATCGTGCCTTGCGAGAAGTGCAAATTCTGCAAATCCGGCAAGTACTGGATGTGCGAAGTGCACAACATTTTCGGCTTCCAGAAAGACGTCGCCGAAGGCGGCATGGCGCAGTACATGCGCATCCCGAAAACCGCCATCGTGCACAAGATTCCTGAATCCGTTTCGCTGGAAGACTCGGCGCTGATCGAGCCGATGGCCTGCTCCATCCACACCGTCAACCGTGGCGACGTACAGCTTGATGATGTGCTGGTCATCGCCGGTGCAGGCACCCTGGGCCTGTGCATGGTGCAGGTCGCTGCGCTGAAAACGCCGAAGAAACTGGTGGTCATCGACATGGTCGACGAGCGTCTGGAACTGGCGAAAAAATTCGGGGCTGACGTGGTGATCAACCCGAGCCGCGACAACGCCCGCGAGATCATCAACGGCCTGACCGATGGTTACGGCTGCGACGTCTACATCGAAACCACCGGCGTGCCGGTCGGCGTGACCCAAGGCCTGGACCTGATCCGCAAACTGGGGCGTTTCGTCGAATTCAGTGTGTTCGGCGCCGAGACCAGCGCCGACTGGTCGATCATCGGTGACCGCAAGGAGCTGGACGTGCGCGGCGCTCACCTGGGGCCGTATTGCTACCCGATCGCCATCGACCTGTTCGAGCGTGGGCTGGTGACCTCTGAAGGCATCGTCACCCATGATTTCGGGCTGGATGATTATGCTGAAGCCTTCGAACTGGCGAACTCGACCAAGTCGATCAAGGTGTTGCTCAAGCCTGTTACAGGTGCCTGAGTTAGCGGCGCGTTGTACATCGCATCGCGAATGAATTCGCTCCCACAGGTGGAATGCAAATCTTCTGTGGGAGCGGATTCATCCGCGAGGGTGTCGGGGTGAGTGTGGTTCTGCGGCAGGAATACAAAACTCCTGTGGGAGCGGATTCATCCGCGAGGGTGCCGGGGGGAGGGTGGTTCTGCGGCAGGGATACAAAACTCCTGTGGGAGCGGATTCATCCGCGAGGGTGTCGGGGTGAGTGTGATTCTGCGGCAGGAATACAAAACTCCTGTGGGAGCGGATTCATCCACGAGGGTGCCGGGGTGAGTGTGATTCTCCGGCAGGAATACAAAACTCCTGTGGGAGCGGATTCATCCGCGAGGGTGCCGGGGTGAGTGTGGTTCTGCGGCAGGAATACAAAACTCCTGTGGGAGCGGATTCATCCGCGATGGCGCCGGGGTGAGGGTGGTTCTGCGGCAGGGATACAAAACTCCTGTGGGAGCGGATTCATCCGCGAGGGTGTCGGGGTGAGTGTGATTTCTGCGGCAGGAATACAAAACTCCTGTGGGAGCGGATTCATCCGCGATGGCGTCGGCGCGAGCGCCGAAGATCCAGCGATTCAACCAATAACAAGAGAGTGCGTGAAGATGGAATACGTCATCGGGGTCGACATTGGTACCCAGAGCACCAAGGCATTGCTGGTCGATGCCCAGGGCGGCATCGTCGCGCAGCACAGTCACGGCTATAAGGTCGATACCCCCAAACCGCGCTGGGCCGAGCAGTGGCCGCAGGTGTGGCTGGATGCCGTGGAAATCTGCGTCGCCGCCTGCATGCGAAAGAGCGGCGTGCCCAGAGACCGCGTCAAATCCCTCTGCGTCAGCAGCCTCTACGGCGGCTCGGGCATTGCGGTCGATGCGCAGATCAAACCCCTTTACCCGTGCCTGATCTGGATGGACCGGCGCGCCGAAGATCAAGTGGAGTGGGTCAACCAGAACGTCGATCTCGAACGCCTGTACGCGATCACCGGCAACTCGGTGGACAGCTATTACGGCTTCACCAAGATGCTCTGGCTCAAGGACAAACAGCCACGGGTCTGGGCTGACACCCGCTACCTGCTGCCGCCCAACAGCTACATCAACTTCTGCCTCACCGGTGAGGTGGCGGTGGATCACAGCTCGGCGGGCAACATCGGCGGCGTCTACGACATCGAGGCGCGAAGCTGGTCGACAGAGATGCTCGACGCGCTGGGCATCCCCCAATCAATGATGCCCGAGCGGCTGGTGCATTCCGGCGATGTGGTCGGCGGGCTGCTTCCTGAATGGGCCGAGCGTCTGGGCCTGCGGGCGGGCATTCCGTTGCTCGGCGGTGGCGTCGATGCGGCCATGGCCACTTTCGCGGCAGGCGTCACCCAAGCCGGCAACCACGTGGCGATGATCGGCACCAGCATGTGCTGGGGCTACCTCAATCAGCAGGTCGATGCGCGCCATGGACTGGTAAGTTTTCCCCACGTCTTCAATGGCGCGAAGGATCTCTACATCTTCGGTGGCGCGATCACGGCGGGGGCGTCCGTCAGTTGGTTTCGCGAGCAGTTCTGTCAGGCCGAAGAACAGCAGGCTCGTGAGACCGGCGAAGACAGCCACGCCATCCTCGAACGTGCTGCCACGCAGATTCCCGCAGGCAGCGACGGCGTGCTGTTTCAGCCTTATCTGATGGGGGAACGCAGCCCGGTGTGGGACCCGAAAGCCAGTGGCAGTTTCGTCGGCCTGACCCTCTTTCACAGCCGCATTCACCTGTACCGCGCCGTGCTCGAAGGCGTGACCTTCGCCCTGCGCCACAACATCGAGGCTGGCACCAAAGGCGCGCAATCGCTGGACCCTCAGCTGATCGTGGTCGGTGGCGCGAGCCATTCGGATTTATGGATGCAGATCATCGCCGACGTCACCAATTTCCCGGTCTACACCATCGTGCAGGAAGTCGAAGCGGCCCTCGGTGCGGCGCTGCTGGCGGCCCACGCAGTGGGGTTGGTGGATGAGGCGCAGGTGCACAAAGGCTGGGTGCAGCTGGAGCGTCGCGCCGAACCCCAGGCGGAGAACGTTGCGCTGTATTCACGCCTGTTCGCCGATTACGTGGCGCTGTACCCGGCGCTCAAACCCATCATGCATCGCTTGCAGGGAGCTTGACCTTGAACCGCGTTCACTTTGATTTCAGCGCTCAGCGCATTCTCGTGACCGGCGCCAGCAGTGGCATCGGTTGGGAGGTCGTGCAGCAATTGCGGGCCAGCGGGGCCGAGGTGTACGCCATGGGGCGTGATCCGCTCGCGTTGCAGAAGCTCGAAGCCCAAGGCTGCCACGTCTTGCGGGTGGATGTAGCGGATCACGAACAATTGGCTGTGTTGCTCGCCGAGTTGCCGGTGATACATGGCTTGGTCAACTGCGCCGGGATTTCCATTCTCGAAGCGGCGACCGAGGTCAGCGCGCAGGCCTTCGATCAGGTCATGGCCGTCAACGTGCGGGCGTCGGCGATGGTCGCGGCGAAGGTGGCCAAGACCATGATCGGCGAGGGCGTGAAGGGCAGCATCGTCAACGTGTCGAGCCAGGCGTCGCTGGTGGCGCTGGACGATCACCTGAGCTACTGCGCGTCGAAAGGCGCCATGGACGCCATGACCCGCGTGCAGTGCGGTGAGTGGGGCAAGCACGGGATTCGGGTCAACAGTGTCAACCCCACGGTCACCCTGACGCCGATGGGGCAGATGGCCTGGAGCGAACCGAGCAAGCGCGACCCTGCGCTGGCGGCCATTCCGTTGGGGCGTTTTGCTGAAACGGCGGAAGTTGCGGCACCGATTCTGTTTCTGTTGAGTGATGCGGCGTCGATGATCAGTGGGGTGTCGTTGCCGATTGATGGCGGGTATACCAGCCGGTAGAAGTTCTGACCCGATTGGGAGGCCGGATACTGATCCTGTGGGAGCGAATTCATTCGCGAGACGTTTGTACATCCGACGCATTTGTATCGGCTGTACTGGCCTCTCGCAAATGAATTCGCTCCCACAGGTTTTGTGTTCGGCAAGAGTTCGGCGGGGAGAATCACCCCGCCGCGCCGTTCTCCAACTCCCCGACAATCACCACCTTGGCCTTCGGCAAGAACCGATCCTGAATCCGCTCCAGCAGCAACGTCACCGCTTGGCTGCCCGCTCGCGAGGCATCGTGCGCAATACAGGCAATCGGAATGCCGAAGATGTCGGCAAACGGCAGGCGGTCGATGCCGCAGATGGGCAGACTGTCGTGGGCGATTCCCCGATCACGCAGCGCACGCATGGCGCCCAGGGTAATCAGCTGGTTGAAGCCGAAAATCGCATCCGGCACGGCGTGCTCGCTCAGGTAGTCCAGGGTGCTTTGGTATGACGGCTCAAGGGTGTAATCGCCCGCGAACACATCCAGCTGTACGTCCTTGCCACTCTCGGACAGCGCAGCTTTCACGCCCTTGAGGCGCTCCTCGGAAATCCGCGAATGGGCAGGGCCGGTCAGCACCAACAGGCGCTGCATGGCAGGGCTTTGCGCCAACAGATAACGCGCACCCTTCAAGCCGCTATGGTAGTTGTCGAGCACCACGTGGCTGAACGGGCTGCCATGCAGCGAGCGGTCCAGTTGCACCACCGGCACGTCGCCATTGCTCAGGCGGCTCAGATATTGAGGCTGATATTCCGGCTCGTCCGACACCGGCGACAGCACGATGCCCGCCACGCGATAACTGAGCAGGGTGTCCACGGCCTTGCGCTCAAGCTCTTCGGAGCCGTCGGTGTCGACCAGCATGATCGTGTAGCCGTATTTCTTCGCTTCGCGGGAAATCGCCTTGATCATCTCGCTGTAGAACGGGTTGTCCACCGACGCGGTGATCACGCCGATGATCATGCTCTCGCTACGCTTGAGGCTGCGGGCGAAGGCGTTTGGCACATAGTCCAGCTCCTGCGCCACTTCCAGAATGCGCGCCAGGGTTGCGGGCTTGACCAGATCGGGTTTGTTCAGCGCGCGGGACACGGTGACCGGGGTCATGTTCACGCGGCGGGCGATGTCGGAAATGGTGACGGGGGTCTTTTTGCTCATGGACTTCTGGCGGCCTTGAAACGGAACAACATGCGGGGCGGCCACATGGTGCTGAAGTGCACAAGGCTAGCACGAAGGGGGGCAAAAGCGATGAGCCGGATGCATCGGATGTTAACGTTCTCATCCTTGGATTTAGTTAGCTTCCGAGGTCCTTGATAGGCGGCATCGAACATTACCGAGTGTGCCGTGGTCCATCTCCCACAGAAACTTTTCCGACGTTTTGTACGCAATTGGCCAATAATGTGTGTCCTTTTTGTCCTGCCCGGAGGATTCATGACCTCGCCCGCTTCACCGTCTACTCGCGACTTCTTCATCGCCGCTGCCGCGTTACTGATCGCTATGGTCGGCACCACGCTGCCGACGCCGCTGTACGCGATCTATCAACAGCGGTTGGGGTTTGATGCGAGCTGGCTGACGATCATTTTTTCCATCTACGCCGCAGGGGTTATCGCGGCGTTGCTGGCAGTGGGCAGTTGGTCGGATCAGGTGGGCCGACGCCCGATGCTGCTCGCCGGGCTGTTCATGGGCGCGCTCAGTGCGCTGATTTTCCTGTTCTCGGACTCCATCGGTGGCTTGCTGATCGGGCGGTTGTTCTCGGGTTTTTCAGCGGGGATCATGACCGGTACCGCCACAGTCGCGGTCATTGAACTGGCACCGAAAACCTGGAAAAACGCCACGCTCATGGCCACCGCAGCGAACATGCTGGGCCTGGGCATCGGGCCGTTGCTCGCGGGCTTTACCTCGCAGCATCTGCAAGACCCGCTGCACCTGATTTTCTACGTGCATCTGGCGCTGCTGTTGCTCGCCGCCGTTGGCGTGGCAGTGATTCGCGAAACCGTGCAGCGCCCGCCGCAGTTCAAACTCGCTATCCAAAAGCCTTCGGTGCCGCCCTCGGTGCGTGGCGTGTTCATCTCGGCGTCGATTGCGGGGCTGGCCGGATTCAGCGTCGCCGGGCTGTTCACCAGCATGGTGCCGTCGGTGCTGATCCATATCATGGACGTGCACGGCGGCGTGTTGATCGGTGCGGTAATCGGCCTGTTTTTCGTTGCATCGATCATCGGCCAGGCGTTGCTGCAATGGCTGCCCAAGGGCCTGCACATGACCCTGGGCTGCGTGGGTTTGATCGCGGGTATGATCTGCCTCGGCCTGAGCATCGCGACGGCGCAGTTGCTGCTGTTGGTGGGCGCCGGTCTGCTGGCCGGGATTGGCCAGGGCATGATCCTGCGCGCGGGCATGGGCGCGGTCACTGCCAGCAGCCCGCCCCATCAAAAGGCGGCGGTGACCTCGGCATTTTTCGTGGTGTTGTATGTGTCGATTTCGGTGCCAGTGGTTGCGGTAGGCTTCAGCGTGCAGGCGTTCGGTCTGCCCCATGTGGGTGAGTTCTTTGCGTCGCTGGTGGCGATTGTGGCGTTGCTGGCGATGATCAGCATGAAGCGCGTACAGGCCCGTCAGGCTGCGGTTGCTGCATCCGGGAGTTGATCGATGGCGATAAAGGTCGGCTTGATTTCAGACACCCACGGCTTGCTGCGTCCCCAGGCGCTGGAGGCATTGCGCGGCTGCGATTACCTGATTCATGGCGGCGATATCGGCAAGCCCGAAATTCTCGACGCGTTGAGGCAAATCGCGCCGCTGACGGTAGTGCGCGGCAACAACGACACCGACGATGCCTGGGCGGCTGATGTGCCGTTCGAGGCGGTGTTGCGTGTCGGCGAAGTGGGGATTTACGTGACCCACATCCTCGCTGACGTGCCGGAAACCCTGCCGCCGGATGTGGCGGTGGTGGTCACCGGCCACTCCCACAAACCGCTGCAGCAGATGCGCCACGGCGTGCTGTTCATCAACCCGGGCAGCGCCGGGCCTCGGCGTTTCAAGCTACCGATTACGGTCGGGGTGCTGCACATCGACGGGCGCGAGGTGCGGGGGGAGTTGATCGAGCTGGATATGGAGCAGTGAGGAGCGAAATCTGTGGGAGCGAATTCATTCGCGAGGCGGCGGGACACCCGATGAAGATCTGTCGAATGTAAGGGCCTCTCGCGAATGAATTGGCTCTGTCTGCGTAAAGTGTTGCTGGCAGCTAAGCTTGTAAAGTCGACATTCGTTTTCGGAG